>CAJMQQ010000012.1 GCA_905215625.1 uncultured bacterium | reverse complement strand
CCGTGTGGATGGTCATTCGGGTTCATAACGGAACCGCGGACTGTAGGTCTGATACCCATGTGACGCTTTCTACCAGCCTTACCAATGTTAATCAGAGCGTGTTCGCCATTGCCTACAACGCCGATAGTAGCGCGGCAGATAATCGGAACCATTCTCATTTCACCGGAGGGAAGACGTAAAGTTGCGTACTTGCCTTCTTTTGCCATTAACTGAGCAGAGTTACCTGCGGAACGAACCAGCTGGCCGCCCTTTCCAGGATACAGCTCAATGTTGTGAATCTGAGTACCAACCGGAATAGCACTTAAAGGAAGGCAGTTTCCAACCTTTGCCTCAGCCTGCTCGCCGCTCATAACCTTCATGCCGTTGGTTAATCCAGCCGGAGCTAAGATGTAGGACTTGGTACCATCTGCATAGCAGATTAAAGCGATGTTTGCGCTTCTGTTTGGATCGTACTCGATACCAATAACAGTTGCCGGAATTCCATCTTTGGAATTTCTCTTGAAGTCGATAATTCTGTATTTCTGTCTATTTCCGCCACCGTGATGTCTTACGGTGATTTTACCCTGATTATTGCGGCCAGCGTTCTTCTTTAAAGATACTACTAAGGATTTCTCTGGAGTTGTCTTGGTGATTTCAGAGAAATCAGAGCTGGTCATATGTCTTCTGGAAGGTGTATATGCTGTATACTTTTTAATTCCCATGACATTTTACTCCTTTAACTAATTTATCACGATATAGTGTTCATCGTATATTTGCTGTTTCTTACAGACCTTCGAAAATCTCGATGTCCTTGCTGTCAGCGGTCAGCTTAACGATTGCTTTCTTGGACTGAGCAGTCTTACCAACCACCATACCTCTTCTCTTTGCCTTGCCGTCGATGTTGATGGTGTTTACCTTCTCAACCTTGGTTCCTGGGAACATTTTCTCAACAGCTTCTTTAATCATAGTCTTGTTGGCATCAGCGTGTACCATGAAGGTATACTTCTTATCTGCCATAGCGTTCATGCTCTTTTCGGTAATAACCGGTTTGAGGATGACATCATAATATCTAATATCTGCCATTATGCATACACCTCCTCGATTGCTGCAACTGCTGCCTTGGTAGCAACAACGGTGTTGTACTTAAGAATATCAAATACGTTAATGCTGTTAACCTGAGCGGTCTTAACGTTCTCTACGTTTCTAGCAGACAGAACTACATTCTGATCGTTAGAATCCAGAACAACTAAAGCTTTGTTTACCTTTAAGTTGTTTAAAACGTTTACGAAGTTCTTGGTCTTGATTGCATCAAACTTTAACTCGTCTACAACAACGAACTTGTTGTCGTTTACTCTGCTGGTTAAAGCGCACTTTAATGCAGCTCTCTTTTCCTTCTTGTTCAGTCTGATGGTATAATCTCTTGGTACTGGAGCGAATACTACGCCGCCGCCGGTCCACTGTGGTGCTCTGGTTGAACCCTGTCTTGCATGACCGGTTCCTTTCTGTCTCCAAGGCTTTCTGCCGCCACCGGAAACTTCGGAGCGGGTTTTTGCTTTCTGGGTGCCCTGACGTTTATTTGCAAGCTGGCTTACTACTGCCATGTGTACCAGGTGCTCATTTACCTCTACACCAAACACAGCGTCGTTTAACTCTAAGGTGCCAACTTCTTTACCTTCCATATTGTAAACAGCTACATTTGCCATTTGTGTGTTCCTCCTTTCCTATGCAAAAGCTTACTTGGAAGCCTTTACGGTTTCCTTAACGGTTACTAAGGACTTCTTTGGTCCTGGTACAGAACCCTTAACCAGAATCAGGTTGTTCTCTGCGTCTACGCGAACAATCTCAAGGTTCTGAACAGTTACCTTTACGCTGCCCATGTGTCCTGGCATTCCCTTACCCTTAAATACGCGGCCTGGGGTGGTTGCAGAACCATTGGAACCCTGATGACGATGGAACTTAGAACCGTGAGCCATAGGTCCTCTGTGCTGGCCGTGTCTCTTGATTGCGCCCTGGAAACCTTTACCTTTGGAAATAGCGGTTGCATCTACCTTATCGCCTGCTGCGAATACGTCTGCTTTGATTTCATCTTTTACAGAGTACTCTTCAGCGTTGTCTAATCTAAACTCTCTTACGTATCTCTTGTAGGATACGCCAGCCTTATCAAAATGGCCCTTAACCGGCTTGTTGATTAACTTCTCTCTCTTGTCAACAAAACCAACCTGTACTGCTTTGTAACCATCATTCTCTTCGGTCTTAACCTGGGTTACTACGCAAGGACCTGCCTGAAGAACGGTTACCGGAATTAACACGCCGTCTTCATCGAAGATCTGGGTCATTCCGACTTTTGTTGCTAAAATCGCTTTCTTCATTTTCTTACCTCCTGTTTCTTTTCTACAGCGGAGCGCTTCTGCGCTCATCCTAGAACAGTCCAGAATCTATCTAAACCCTTCAGGATATTTCCTTAATTATTTGTTTTTCATCTTGATGTCAATGTAGACACCAGCAGGCATCTCCAGTCTGGATAATGCATCAACAGTTTTCTGGCTTGGAGTGATGATATCAATCAGTCTCTTGTGGGTTCTCTGCTCGAACTGCTCTCTGGAATCTTTGTACTTGTGTACTGCACGTAAGATAGTAACTACCTCTTTCTTAGTTGGCAGCGGCACCGGTCCGCTCACCTTAGATCCTGTCTTTTTTACAGTGTCGATAATTTTTCCTGCAGACTGATCAACTAACTGATGATCATAAGCCTTTAATGTGATTCTCATTACTTGACTTGCCATAAAAAAAGTCGCCTCCTTTTCGCACTTTTACTTCTAAGTACGACAAGCGGTGACTGTACACGTTTCCGTGTGTGTCCTCCCTAGGACTCACACTCATGCTGCCTTTCATTTCTGTTGCAGATGTTCAATTGGTACAGTGACTTGTCGCCAGTTTTCTAACTTGACATTCGCTCCACGGAAAACCTGCCTCATATCGGGCAGCAACCTCGCGCTTCACAGCTATCATGCCACAGCTTTTTCAGGATATCATAGATTCTTCCAAAATGCAAGCACTTTTTTAAAATTTGTATACAAAAAATTTGCAGCAGTTTCCTTTTTTATTTTGCATTACTCAGATTACAAAACGTAATATTCTCGCATAATTCCAGAGAGATTGTCTGCTTCTTCCTGTTTCCAGGCCTTCCCAGCCGGAGATTTGAAAATACAATATTTTTAAGTTCATGGCCCGGCTCATCGAAGCCGCTCAATTCCAGCGCTTCGCACCATCTCCACTCTCTTTCATCGTCCAGATACTCTCCCCGCACATTTACATGATCAAATCTGCAGTTTTCAAAGACCGGAGGATAAGGAGCAGCGATTCCATCGTCATTGTAGCCTACCGAGTGAAACTGGATTCTGGCTGCAGTGCAGTCCCTTACCGTCACATCCCGGACATATCCTCCCCGCTTTTTTGTACCTTTAATCTCAATTCCGAAAAAAGACCGGCTCATATCACAGTCCCAGATCTCCACATCCTCTATTCCGCCGGACATCTCGCTGCCGATGGTAATGCCATGGCCAAAGGCGCTTACACAATCAAAAATTCGAATATGCCTGCTTGGTCTTCCAATCTGATTTCCTTCCGGATTTTTCCCCGACTTAACAGCTATTGAATCGTCACCGGTATAAAACGTACATCCAAAAATAGTACAGTTCGTGGATGAATCCGGATCCCAGCCATCCCCATTCCAGACGTTTTCCGAATAGAATTTGCAGCCGTGGGTTACTATACCATCCGAGTAGATCATATGTACGTTCCAGCTTGCTCCATTTTTAAACGTAACTCCTGATAAAACAATATCCTGACTGCTGCTGATATTGATCAGTCTCGGACGAACCCGTCCAGGAATCGTCTCCGGTTTTTCGCATTCACGAATCTTGTCTCCCAGGGAATCCAGATAGTCCTTCAGCCGTTCTCGTTCCGACTCAATCATCCTCTCTGCAAGTATTCTTCCTCCACTGGCAATCGTACCCTTTCCCCGAATTACCACATGGCTGCAGTTAAATTCTCCGTCATGGTCCAGATTCCCCAGATTCAGAAGACTGCTGTAGCACTCTGTCTCAATTCCTTCGAACCTGCTGGGGATGCGTGGAAGATAGTCTTCCACTGCATCTGTCCCCTGAAGAACCCCTCCTTCTTCCAAATACAGCTCCATATTGCTGTGAAGCCGCAGTGCTCCTGTCAAAAACACTCCGTCCGGTACGTAAACTGCCTCGTCTGCCTGGCAGTCATCAATCGCCCTCTGTATGGCTCTTGTATTCATGGTCTTTCCATCGCCTATGGCATAATACGGTGCAGCTGTGATATCACGGCGACGTTTTTGTTTTCCAGTGCTTATGCACAGTTCTTCTTCGGCTGCTTTCTGTCCATTTTCATCCTGCTTTATGATATGTATCCGGAAATCCGTTTCCGCTTCCAGCCCTTCCAGTTCATAATGGGTTGTATTTGTACTTCCGTGAAGTTCCCCATTTAAATAAACCTTATATTCCACACTCTCTGAAACCCTCTTATCCCAGTACAGAGTGATAGAATCCGATGTTACAATCGTATGAATAGTTCCAATCCGGTTCATGTTATGCCTCCCCTTTCAAAAGCCACAAAATCGCATCCTCCAGGCACCCGTCCCAGAAAAAGCAGTCGTGGTTTCCTTCTATAATCATACATATTTTTAAGCTAAAGTGAACAGAATATTGTTTTTGAGAATGGGGACATTTGTTTTATTGTTTCATATAAGTCTACAGATTCTATAAATGGAATCATCAGTTAATATCACTTTTCAGACCCTAACTCTTAAAATACAAATCTCCCGCAGAAGCCAGTACCTTTCATGCCTGACCCTTTTCGGGAGATTCGCATTTCTTCTTTTTTCTATGCAGTCTTTTCTCCTGTTTTTCCTACAACTTTTCTAACCAGTACAGGAGTAATCAGGCAGGTAATCAGGGATGCCAGGGCAATCTGGGCTACTGCTGTCTCAACATATGGTTCAAATACCGGATTGGCAGCAGCCGCAACCTGGGGAACCGTTGCCGTAAAACTGGCAATAGAGCTCATGGCAGTCGCTACCAGGCCGTCCCGCTTCAAAAGCTTCTTTTCTGCAATATACAGCGGAATCCAGGTAAGGCCATAAAAGAGAACCGCACAAAGCAGACCGCCCAGTCCTGCCTTTACGGCAGCTACCAGATTAATACTTCCTCCAAGACAGAATCCCAGGAATGGCAGAATCAACGTACTGCCATTGGAAAACATCTTCCGGATCTCATCATCCAGATTTCCCAGAACCATCCCGATAAGAAATGGTATTAATATAGAAAGAACGCTATTCCAATCCATCGCGTATCCGGAAGCCAGATTGAGAGTCATAACCGGAATTGCCGGCATTACCAAAATATTCAACAAACTGAATACGCTGAGCGCTGTAGGATTATCTGACGTCAGGGCAATATACAGTCCCGGATTGGTACTGGCAAGGACTGCTGCAAAGGTGATAAGAGATACTCCCCAAAAGCCATCCAAACCGCACAGTTTCTGGACCATGATGCATCCAACTGCCATAATTCCGATTTTCAAAACACACAGTAGGCCTCCTATCTTTACCATTTCTTTCACCTGGGACAGCATACACTGGGTTCCGGAAAAGAACAGCATCAGTCCCACCACATACATGGTACAAGTATTAGTAAATAACAGTTCCGTTGCCCCTCCGATTTTCACGAGATCCGGACAAAAGGTATGGATTACTGCTGTAATCATCATTGGAACCAGAAGCAGACCGCCTGGTATCCGCTTTATCCAGTTTAAAATCCCCAGATTTCCTCCAGCCGCTTCCTGTTTTCTTATATTATGTTCATTCATGTTTCCGTACTCCCCATAGAAAAACCGCCCGCCTGCCTCTGCCCATCCAGGCATCAGCAGGTTAGACGGTTTCATAATCCGTTTATTCTATATTTATCATTTTATTCGTTCCACCAGGTAGGCTCTACCGGACTGTTAAAGGTCTCGCCAGCAACATCTTCGTCATTGACTTTTAAGATGATACCGTTGCTTCCTGTCTTATATTTGATTCCTTCCGCATCACGAACCGTAGTGTTTTTTACAGTCCGCCCAGTGGAGTTAACCAGATAATTCTTCGTGGTTCCCCCAGTGGTCAGCGTAATCGGCATATATTTAATGCCGCTGTCTGCAACCTGAAGTTTTCCCATATAATAAAGTTTTCCGTCTCTCACTCCTGTATAGCCTTTTCCAGAATCCAGGAAGAAGTATTCTGACTCAAAGCCATCTCCTTCCTCTACGGTCTGTTTGCCGGTCAGCATCGCGCAACGCATCTTGTCTGTACCGAAAAAATATGCCGTATAGTTATCCGGATCATTATTGGCGGCAACTTTATGAAGTCCGTAAATTGGATTACCTTTTTCATTAAACAGGAAGGTCAGTCCCTTAATCCGAGTCAGATCCTTGGCTGTCGCTTCTCCTTCCGGCGGTCCCACTTTCGGAGTACCATTGCTGGTAAAATAATACCACTCTACTTCGCCATATTCGTCGAATTCTTCCGGAGCTTCCAGAGACAGCCAGGTATTGACTACTGCCTGTCCGTTTTCATTGTAATACTTGTAGCTCTCAATCGAAGAATCCCCTTTGACGTTGCACCAGCCAGTCTGCATCTGGCCATTGGCATCAAAGCAGTAATAAGCGCCGTTAATCTTCTTTTCCTGATAATCGGAACCGTTCATATCATCTGGAATTACCTTTTTGCCATTATTACCAAAATAATACCAATATTTTCCATCTTCATTCTGGTTATCTACCGGTGCATTCTGTGATTCCTCGTAGTTATCGTAATACCCATCATCCGGCGGTGTCAGCCTCTGCCAGCCAGTAACCATCGTTCCATTAGAATCCGTATAATACATATCATCTAACAGCCAGCCTGTCAGCATCACGCCGTCTTCGTCAAAATAGTACCACTTATTATTAATCTTCTTCCATGTTTCTTCCACCCGTTTACCGTCCGTATTAAAATAATACCAGACCGTACCGTCATGGTAGCTAGAAGCTGACTCCATCTGTTTCCAGTTTCCGGAAACCATAATACCATTTCCATCTACATAATAGGTCTCATCCACCCATCTATTTGTAGCCATATATCCGCTGCCATCAATATAGCGCCACAGACCATCTGCTCCCTTGCGCCATACATTGGTCTCTCTGTTCCCAGAATCGCTATAATATTCCCACGCGCCATTTGATGTCTGCTGCCAGCCGGCGCCATATACCGTTGCTGTACCGCCAATCACCAGCGCTGCTGTCAATCCTAATATCGCAAGTCCTCTGCCTGTCCTCAATCCAACCACTCCTTCTCTTACTCCGCACTCCAAATATTCGTACACAGCCATATTTGCATTTATTGTATCAAGAATTTTCTAAATATTCAACCATTATAATCTTTCATTTCTATTACAATTCTTCTCCGAACAACGGGTTTTTCCTGTTCCACCTGCATTTGCTTGACGTTTCCCAATGGGGTTATGTATAATAATGAAACAGTAGTATCAGTGTATCATGCATTGAGATTAAGAAAGGATATTTACATTATGTGGATTGCAGATAATTGGAAAGACTATCAGGTAATTGATTGTTCCAAAGGTGAAAAATTAGAACGGTGGGGAGACTATCTTTTAATCCGTCCAGATCCCCAGGTCATCTGGGACACCCCGAAAAAGGATCGGGGCTGGAAACGGCCTAATGGCCATTATCACCGCAGCAGCAAAGGCGGAGGCGAGTGGGAATTCTTCGACCTGCCCCAGCAGTGGTGCATCTCCTATGGGAGCCTGAGATTTAATTTAAAGCCCTTCAGTTTTAAGCACACCGGACTGTTCCCGGAGCAGGCCGCCAACTGGGACTGGTTCGGAGACAAGATCCGGAAAGCAGGCCGCCCCATTAAGGTATTGAACCTGTTCGCCTACACCGGCGGCGCCACCTTAGCTGCGGCAGCGGCAGGAGCAGCCGTTACCCATGTAGACGCATCAAAAGGCATGGTAGGATGGGCCAAAGAAAACGCAAAATCCAGCGGGCTGGAAAATGCTCCTATCCGCTGGATTGTCGACGACTGTGTAAAATTTGTAGAACGGGAAATTCGCAGAGGCAATCATTACGATGCCATTATCATGGACCCGCCATCTTACGGAAGAGGTCCGAAAGGGGAAATCTGGAAAATCGAAGAAGCCATCCACCCATTTGTAAAGCTCTGCGCCCAGCTTTTATCCGAAAAACCCCTGTTCTTTTTAATCAACTCTTACACTACCGGACTGGCACCTTCCGTTCTTTCTTATATGATTGGAACGGAAATCGTCCCCTCTTTTGGCGGAAATGTAAAAGCCGAAGAAGTCGGTCTTCCAGTTGTAAAAAATGGCCTGGTTCTCCCCTGTGGCGCCTCCGGAAGATGGGAAGCCTAAATCCAGGCAGCCCAGATTTCGATTCCTGCTTTACAGCCTGAATTTTCAAAACCCCAGAAAGCATCCGCCGTCTGGGGTTCTTTTTATCATCTCTATACTCAATCTAAAAATGTCACTACTTTGCAGGGTGTCCGGTAATTAACCGGCGCAAGGGTAATACCAGTCGCCGGAGTGCTGGAATGGATAACCTGTCCTCCCCCTATGTACATCGCCACGTGGTTAATATAATCCCCGCTGGCATAAAACAGCAAATCGCCTGGCTGCATCTCTGATTGGGAAATCTCTCGTCCCTTTGCCGCCTGGTCTCTGGAAGTACGGCCAATGTCAATGCCAAAATGCTTGTACACACTCATGGTAAAACCAGAGCAGTCTGCGCCGTCGGTCAGACTGGTTCCTCCATATACGTATGGATTTCCCAAAAACTGTTTTGCATATGCCACTACTGCCGTTCTGGTCGCAGATACTACCTTATCAGAGGCATTTCCCCCTGGTCCATAAGACACGCTAGGAGCCTGGACATTGCCAGCATTGCTGCTTCCAGAACCGGAAGGCCCTGCCGGAACGGTTGCACTGGCAGTTTCCTGGTTTTGAAGAACCGGAGCCTGTGCCGCTGCGTCTTTTTCGCTTCCCATCGGGTTGGCCGCAATGGTTCCATTAACTCCAACCGGAGCGGTGGAAGCCCCGCTGGCTTCAGACTTGGAAGAAGAACTGCCCCCTGACTGCTGGGAAGACGGACTTTTCCCGACTTCCGCACTTATCACTGCATTCAACTGGCTGATGGCAGTCTCTGCCTCCTGCTTCCGCTTTTCTTCCTCTGCTTTCTGAGCCGCCTCTTCTTCCAACGAAACAGCCTGCTTAAACTCTACGGTCGTTTTGATATAATCCATAGACACATATCCGGTCAGATCCGTATCAATGGCCAGTTTCGCAAAATTATTTTCTTCTCCCATCACTTCATAACGGGCGCCCTGGCTCAAAAGAGTCAGGGTTTCGCTGGTCAGGTTCGGTTCTGCCCGCAGACGGAGAGACGCCGTATTAATCGTAGCATATTCCACTCCTACCTCTTTTGCCAGCTTTTCAGCCTCTGATCCAGTTACAAAATACTGGGCCTTAATATATCCAGTCACATTCCCCGACTGGATACGGTACCAGTCGCCGCCTTCCCCAGACACTGTCTCCAGAATGGTTGCCGCACAGTTGTTATAAATCTTTCCCACAATCTGGCCTTTTGTACTGGCCTCGCTGCGGACGTTCACATATCCCGTAACCTGGGAAACTGCCACATTCTCATAAGCTCCAGCCGTTGCAGTCACAACCGGGGGCTTCTTTTCACTGACAACCGCTTGGGGCGCCGCCAGAAGTCCTGCATCTGTTTTCACAGAAGCAAACGCCGGAACTGCACCGGCACCAGTAAGACAAAAAGAAAAGACTAACACTGCTTTTTTCCAGTTTTTCATGTGTATTTTCCTTTCGCCTAACCTTCCATCAAATATCGTTCCACGCTGGTTACCGCATTGGCCCCGTCTGCTGCAGCAGTAATAATCTGGCGCAGCGGTTTGGTCCGTACATCGCCTGCCGCAAAGATACCTGGACAGGATGTACAGCAGTCCTCTCCCGCCTTAATGTATCCATGATCCATTTCTACCAGTCCTTCAAACGCCTGGCTGGCCGGAGTAATTCCAACTGCCACAAAAACGCCGTTGACCGGAATCTCTCTTTCCTCTCCAGTCTTTACATTCTTCACAGCCAGAGCTTCTACTCGATCCGCGCCTACAATCCGATCGACCACAGTGTCCCAGACAACTTCGATATTTTCCCTGGAAAATACCTGCTCCTGAATACTCTTAGCGCCGCGGAACTCATCTCTGCGGTGAATCAGATACACTTTTTCGCACATTCTGGAAAGGAATATGGCATCTTCCAGAGCCACGTCTCCTCCTCCAATTACTGCCGTTACTTTTTTACGGAAAAATGCGCCGTCACAAGTAGCGCAGTAAGACACGCCCATACCAGCCAGCTCTTCTTCCCCTGGTACAGCAAGCTTTCTATGGCTGGCACCAGTTGCCAGAATCACCGCTCTCGCCTCATAAGTCTCATGTTCGCATACAATCCGCTTCACTTTTCCTTCATCTTCAATCCGGATTACTTCATCTTCTGCAAACTGGGCCCCTAAGTTGTCGGCGTGTTCACGGAACTTCGTTCCCAAATCATATCCGCCTACTCCAGGAAGCCCCGGATAATTGTCTACCTCATAGGTAGTCAGCACCTGTCCTCCGCTGACCATTCCTTTTTCTATTACAAGGGTACTGATTCTGGCTCTCTCTGCATAGATTGCTGCTGCCAGTCCGGCAGGCCCTGAACCCACAATTACTAAATCATATTTCTGCACTATACGCACTCCTTTCCCTATTATCGCCATTTTTATTCAGTATAACACAAGTTTTCCCCAATATCTCAAAAAAATTTCTTACGATTCTGTTACAAGCGGATAAAAATGTGCTATACTCTCTCTAAAGAGGTGATGATTATGGCACAAAAAACTGTATTAGTTACCGGCGCTTCCCGTGGAATCGGAAAGGCCATTGCTGTCAAATTTGCAAAAAAGGGTTATAATGTAGCAATTAGCTGTATTCACAATGAAGAACGCCTGATGCAGGCAAAAAAAGAAATTGAATCTTACCAGGTATCCTGTCTTGCCTATGTAGGGGACATGGGAAACATGGAAAACTGCCAAGAATTGTTCGAACTAATCCGCAAGCAATTCGGATCCTTAGATGTGTTAGTCAACAATGCAGGGGTTTCCTACATCGGACTGCTGCAGGACATGTCGGTTCAGGACTGGGATCGGGTAATCCATACCAATCTAAACTCTGTCTTTAACTGCTGCAAGCTGGCAATCCCTGCCATGGTGGCAAAAAAGCAAGGGAAAATCATCAACATTTCCTCTGTCTGGGGAAATGTAGGCGCATCCTGCGAAGTGGCCTATTCCGCCACCAAGGGAGCCATCAACGCCTTCACAAAAGCTTTGGCAAAAGAACTGGCTCCCAGCAACATCCAGGTCAACGCTGTCGCCTGCGGCGCTATTGATACGGAAATGAATCAGTGGATGGAGGAGTCCGAATTTATCGCCCTGGTAGAAGAAATTCCGGCAGGACGCTTAGGAAAAGCCGAAGAAGTGGCAGACTTAGTCTACCACCTGGGTTATAAGAACTCCTATCTGACCGGAGAAGTCATCGGCTTAGACGGCGGCTGGATTTAACAAAGCCCTCCCGCCTGATTATCGAAAGTTTCTTCCATAGCAATAATAAACAAAGCAGACATCTGCTATCAGCATTACTCCTGCTACGAGCACCATCAGCCACGTTTCCGCAGCAGAGGATCTGCCTGCAAATATAATGCAGCCAAGCAGCAGGAATATCAGTACCGGAATTACAGCCAGCGAAACTGCCCTGTATTTCCGGTATTTGCTTTCTGGCATTCCTTCCGGCATATAATCTTCCTCATGGGCCATTTTGCAGTGAACCACTATTCCAAAACGGGACGAGGTGCGATAGGCATAATACTCTACTCCGTCTATCATCATTCTGGGAGACATCCCTTCCTTTATCATCACAATGTGACAGCCATTCTCTGTTCCGTATTTCAGCAGTTCTTCTGTAAATTCCCGAGGCGTATCGCATCTGGAATCCGGCATAAAGGAAAATTCTCTGGCCATCTCGGCTTTCATTACCCGAAGGTAATCGTCTGCAAACCGGGCAAACACAGATCCCTTCTGCTCCTCTTCATTCATTTGTTCCAGGTATCGTTCCTCATCCATTTCCGCAAGCTGGGTTTCCTGAATCTTCCCGCAGAACTTCAAAGCTGCCAAAACCATTTCTTTTTCTGACTGCAGCCTGCAGGTCTGAGCCGCAATAGCATCCTCCAGAGATACCGTTCCTTCCAAAAGACGCTTAATATCTCCTATCGGCATCCCCAGCTTGCGAAACAGTTTAATCTGACGGAGTCTCCGAATATCTTCCTCCGAGTATTCTCTGTAAGAATTTTCTGCCTTTCTGGCCGGATTTAAAAGTCCCTGTTTTTCATAATAGCGAATGTTCTGACTGGTAATCCCAGTAATCCGCTCCGCTTCCTTGATTGTCATCATAAGAAATCCTCCTTACTGCTCTTCAGCCCTTCAATCTGCTGTTTTTTATTTCTTACAGCCGTATTATAAGGCTTATAGTTAGCATAAGGTCAAGGAAAAATTCAAAAATATCTGTTAAAAACGCTCAATATACTGGATAGCCACACATTTCGGTCCTCCCTGGGCCACAAATACAGGACTCAACTCCAATATATGGATTTCCAATCCTTCAAAAGCCTTTTCCATCATTTCCTGGATTTTTTTTGCATCTTCCAGCGCTCTGGCATGGGCAATATATAAAATATGCCTGGAACCAACTCCCGCCTTTTTCATATGTTCCATAATGCCGTCCACTGCCGATGACATGGTACGTTTTACAAAAAATTTGTCAATGCGGCTTCCGTCTTCTGTCAGCTTCATGACCGGTTTTAACCTGAGAACCGTCCCCAGGGCTGCTGCCATTGGAGTCAGTCTGCCTCCCCGTTTCAAAAAAGAAAAATCCTGGGGAATCAAAAATGACTCCGTCTTCTTTGCCGCTTTTTCAAGCCATTCCAGAATTTCCCCGGTTCCTTTTCCATCCTCCGCCATCTTCTGAGCCTGTTCTGCCATATAGCGGTGAGGACCGCACAACGTCCTGCTGTTAAATACTGTAATTTTCTCCGGATGCCCGGTCATGTCTCTGGCACAGCATGCCCCCTGCCAGGTTCCAGACAATCCGTCTGCTATGGAAATATTAATAATCTCCGAATCCGGATACTTTTCATAAACATCTGCCACTTCTCCAACCGGCGGCTGGGAGGACATGGGAATCTGCCCTGCTTCAATTCTCCTGTAAAAATCTTCCATATCAATCTGCAGATCTCTGCCTTCCAAATCCCCTATGTGGATGCACAAGGGCACTGCATCAAATCCTGCCTCTATTGCCTCTTCTTCTGTATACAGCACAGAAGAGTCTGTCACTATCCTTACCATAACAAATCCTCCGTCTTATCCCTCTGTATTATATAGTTTTAAAAACCACTTATTGTAGTTTGCTATATCTTGTCGGATTTGTCAATAGATAATGGACATTTTCTTACTTTTGTAACGCAAAAGAGCCGTTCAACACATAGATTCCTGCATTTCTTCCTGCCTCTTCCCCCACCAGGTTATATCCTTTCTGGCAATAATGGTATTCATCTTTCATCAGGCCTTTTTGAGCAAAATTTTTAAACTGCCGGCTTACCATTACAATATTCTCCTGCTCCTCTGCCAGTTCTGTCTGCGCGTTCTGAATCGGCACATATAAATTTTTATCATTTTTTCTGTTTCCTATCTGAATCAAAAAACACACTTCCATCTGGCATTCTTCTAAAAATTTTTCTATAAATTGACCTGTATGGCGCTTATAAGTCCCAGGCGGTGTACCCAGATCACCATCTGTACACCCTTGACACCACACCATGCAGCGGTGTTCTATCTGATAGCCATTCGATTCAAGCCACTTACTGCATCTCTTTGTTCTTCTGACAGCATCCTGATAATAAGCACTTCCAGGCATCCATTCTGCAATGGAAGAGCCGCCTTTTGAACAGGATACTCCGACCACCGGAACTTTTACCGCTTCATAATATGCATTCACGAATGCAGACACCATAGAACCCGTCTTCATCCCCGGTTCATATACCCCGGTCCTATCATTTTCCGCAGCGCCAAATGGTTCTTCTATTCGATGCAGACATTCTGTATCGCTGACTGCCCGATACTCATAGCCTGCCTCGTCTCTAACGCCCGGCGCTTCTTCGGCATCTCCTCTTCCAGCCATATTACTCTGCCCCATAAACAGTACTAAATGTACTGTCTTCATATTCATCTGTCTCCCCCATAATAAAAATTTACAGTAATTCGACCAAAAAAGCCAATGCCAGTCCCTGGCCCCATCCCTGAATCCATTCCTTTGAAATACTGCGGTATCCCTCTCTGTCTCTCATTACTGCAGTCCCAGCAGACACATTCAGGACTTTTCCCGAAGCACTTATCTGATTCAGAACCCCATCGGCCGCTTTTTCTATATATTTTCGATGAAATGGATTTCCCTTAATTGCCATGGCTGCCGCAATTCCACAAGAAGCAGAAACTTCCTCGTAAGATTCCGAATCATCTAAAATCGTTCTCCACAATCCATTTTCTGTCTGCAGGTTTTTCAACGCTGTCATTTGCTCATCTAAAGAACCCGAAATATCCATATACTGCGGATAAAGATACGCCTCCGGAAGTACTCTTCCAACGCATGCCATCGTATATGCCGCCCACGCATTTGCTCTCCCCCAGTAAACGCCGGACATATGATCATCTGAGAGATGATTATATCCGTGATACCAAAGTCCGGTATCTTTATTTTGCAAATAACGAATATGCCAGCAATATTGATTTAGTGCGTCATTAATTAATTCTTCATCCTTTTCCATAACGCCTGCACGAAGCATAAAGTAGGCTGCCATAAACAGCGTATCTGCCCAGCATTGTTCCGGGAAATCATTTTTAGAAGAAACCGTATGCTGGAGTACATATTCCCCAAAACGAAGCGCTTCTGTTCTGAGATATTCCACTTTACTTTTAATTAAGTCGTAGTAAACAGCATCACCTGTCGCTTCATATAGTGTAATCAGGCAATGCCCCATTGCACACGCATTTACTGTCCATGGTTTTGGAATACCCAGTGTTTGAAATTCGGCAATTCGGTCTTTTAAAAACTTAATATAGTCATCCTTTTTTGTCTTTTCGTATGCTTTTGCAATGCCATAATAAGCTACACCACAAGGCCATTCCCAAGGCAAATCCATTTGCATAGTCCGTTTGACGATCCGGTCTATCTGATTTAATAAATTTTCTTTATAAGTTTGTTCTTCCATACTCTGTTTCATCCTTATCTCTGCTTTTTTAAAATTAAACTTCCATACCCTTCCAGCCAGCCATCCTTTAAGCAGCCATACAGCAGTTCTCCCTCCAGTTCCATCCCGCTTATATCTGTCGGTTCTTCCTTAAAATTCTGCACAAATATATACGCTGCATTCTCTGATTCCCTGGAGCAGACTTCTACCCCTTGCGGCAAACATCCAGATACCACTGCCGAAAGTTTTAACTCCTCTCTTAAATTTCCATAAAATTCTTCAAAAAAGCTTTCTTCTGCGTCTGCCGCTATATAATAAGTCATCCCGTCTCCATAAATATTCTTTACTACAGCCGGTGTATCCTGATAAAAGTCCTTTCCATAACGATACAGCACCTGCGCCCCATCCTCTTCTTTTAGCAAATCGCAAAGATACCTGCACTCGTGTGATTTTGTAAATCCCGACTTTTTATCCGGCACAAGACAATTATTTTCCCATTCATAAAGTCCGTCGGTTTCTGTCCGTCTCACTCCAAAAACATCCGTTAATCCGCCTGGAGTTCCACCTAAATAACATAAATCATTTTCGTCTACAATCCCGGACCATCCTGTCAAAACGACACATCCGCCCTTTTCTACAAATAAACGCAAACGACTCTGCATATTATCTCTCAGCATATAGAGCATGGGGGCTACTACCAGACGGTATCCATCCAAGGAATGTTCCTGACTGATCACATCAATATTCAACCCCTGTTTTTTTAAAGAATTATAAGATTTCATCACAATTTCATGGTAATGCATTCCCTCATTCCTAGGACCCTGCGCATTTTCCAGCGCCCAGCGATTTTCAACATCATAAATACAGGCGATTTCTGATTTCACATTCGTCCCAACAATTTCTCCCAGTTTTTGTAATGATTTACCCAACTCTTTTACTTCCTTGAACACTCTGGTATCATTGCCGCCATAATGATCAATCACTGCACCATGGAATTTTTCTGAAGCCCCCCTGCTCTGCCGTATCTGAAAAAACATGACACTTTCTGATCCATGAGCCAGCGCCTGAATTGACGCTGCCGTAAGCATACCTGGTTTCTTTAATTTGCTGACACTCTGCCAATTCGTAGCAGAAGGACAGGACTCCATCAGAAGAAATGGCTTCTTTTTTAAACACCTCATATAATCATGCTGCATCCCATTATCTCTGGCCGTTACAATATCTTCTTTTTTATGCCATACCGGATAAGTATCCCAGGAAATCACATCAATTTTCTCTGCCAGCTTGTCATAATTTAAGCCCTGATAATCATACATAAGATTGGTCGTAACCGGTTGTTTTGCTCCAGCACTGCGAATTGCTTCTGCCTCCATTTGAGCAAAATCTGCGGTCTGCGCCGTTACAAAACGTTTCCAGTCCAGCACCAGGCCATGAAGTCCAGTCTCTCCAATAGAAGAAGGACTTTCAATCTGTTCAAATGACTGGTAGGTATGACTCCAAAACGCCGTATTCCATCTTCTGTTTAGTTCATCTATATCCCGATACCGTTCTTTCAGCCATAAACGAAATGCTTTCTGACATAATGGACAGTGACATTCTCCCCCATACTCATTCGATAGATGCCATAAAATGACTCCCGGATGGTCTTTCAAACATTCTGCCAGAGCCTTGTCTATGTTTTTAACTTTTTCCCGATAAACCGGCGATGTATAGCAATGGTTATGCCTCTCTCCAAAAATATGTCTTGTACGATCCTCTCTTACCCGAAGCACTTCCGGATATTTATCTGCCAGCCATTTTGGCCTTGCTCCAGATGGCGTTCCTAAAATTGTGAAAATCCCCTCCTGATACAGCCGATCTATCCGTTCTGTCAACCATCCAAATTCATATTTTCCTTCTTCTGGCTCTAATGCTGCCCATGAAAACATTCCCATTGTTACCGTATTAATTCCGGCTTCTTTCATATACTCGATATCTTTTTCTAAAATTTCAGGCATATGAAGCCACTGTTCCGGATTGTAATCCCCACCATATAAGATTTTCTTATTCATTGCTTCTCCTCTATTCACTTTTGCTTCCGGTATTCCACAGGACTGATTCCTACTATTTTTTTGAAAACTTTACTAAAATATTTCTCGTCCTCATACCCTACTATATTGGCTACTTCACTAATACTCTTTGAAGTTTTCCAAAGGTATTCTTTTGCTTTGTCAAGCCGTACATTGCGCAGATATTCATTAAATGGAATTCCTACAATCTTTCCAAAACAGATGCTGAAATAACTTCTGCTAAGATTGAACTGTGCAGCAAGATCACTGCTTACCAGATGTTCGTCAAAATGGTCATCCACATACTGTTTTGCTTTCATAACAGCTTGAACCACCTCATTGGAATACTGGGTATTTGAAAAGATGCCAGCCGTTTTGTGATACAACTCTTCCAGCCAATGCTCAATTTCCTGCCAGGAATGAAATTCCGAAGGAAGTTCATACCGCTCTTCTGCTACCATCCCATAATTCTGATTCCATGCATTTTCCATGGCAAGCATAATGTGATACAGCTTTGCAACTGTTATATTGCTCTTCTTTAAATCAAAGCAGATTTTTTCAAATAAACTTTCTTCTGTAATCCATTGAAATGACAGCCAGCGTTTTTTTAATTCCTGAAAAGTCTCTTCATCAATGGGTTCTTCTTTTTTCTGTATGTCCTGATATTCCCTTTTCTGAAGTTCCTTTTTTCCAGTATATTCCCAAAAAAACTTTTCTCTTTTGTATTTTATCAAAACCCTGTCTATCTCTTCGTAACTTATCCCTTTTACTCCATGTATCTCCATAAAGCAGCATCCTGAGTAATTTTTCGGATAAGTATAGTCCTCATCCTGGTAATTCCAAATCCAGATACCGGATATCACCTCTCGAAAACCCTCTTTTTTTCGAATTTCATTTAAGATCAAAAATCTCTCTCCGCTGTCTTCTTCCTCCGAAAATTCCTCAATCAAACAAAAAATTTTGTCATTTTCTATATTATTTCTTTTAACAGATGGACTTGCATTACTCCCAAGTTCCTTCTTAATCCGTTGAGACAGCCGATTTAGGATAGAATCAAAATTTTCCTGATCAAACTGGACTTTTGCAATATAATCAATTGCCCCCAGTCTAAGCGCCTGCTGGATGTAACTAAAATCACTGTGTACCGTCAGCACGGCAAAGTATAAATGGGGATACTCGGTCTGTGCTTTCTGGATAAACTCCAGTCCGGACATAAGGGGCATTTCCAAATCGCTAAGAACCAAATCCACCGGATTTTCAGATAAAAATTCCAGCGCTGCTATACCATTAGACGCTTCGCCTACTACCTTCATCTCATATTTATCCCATGGCATTGAAGCAATTAGTCCTTTTCTCGTCAGTTTATCATCATCAACAACCAATACCTTCAGCATTTCCGCTCTCCTTCTGAATCTTTGGCACGCATATTTTCACTATAGTTCCCACAGGTGTTCGATTATTAATTTCAAATGTACCCTGTTTTCCTACTTTCCGGTAAAATGACTCTAATGATTGAATAACATACTCCAATCCAATTCCCACAACATATTCTTCCTCATTCGCTGCACGTCTGGCATGATTGTCTGCATATTCCCGAATCCGTTTCAGCTGATCCTCACTAATCCCCAGACCATCATCCGAAATACTGATTTCCACCATATCTTTGCTGTCACGAACCGTTACTTCAATATGCATATCATCCCGATAACCATGGATAATTGCATTTTCAATAATCGGCTGCAAAATAAATTTAGGAATCGGATAGTCAAACTCCTTATGCTCTGGTTCTTTTCGGATTGTATAAGTAAGATCGCAAAGCCTAACTTTTTGCAGCAGGAGATATTCGCCCATAGCAGAAAGTTCTCGTTCAATATTTGTATGGTATCCATCTTTATCCAGGTTATAAAACAACAGACGGTTCAAAGCCTGTACTGCCTTATCAATATCCTGCTGTCCATTCATGATTGCCATCCAGTGAATGGTATTTAATGTATTCATCAAAAAATGAGGATTAATTTGATAACGAAGATGTTCTAACTTCATACGGCTTCTCTCTTCTTCCCTGTATACAATATCCCGAACCATCTCCTGAATCTGATTTCTCATTTCTTCTATCCGATTTAAAAGACTGTCATACTCCTGCATTCCGGTTGTAATAACGTGCTCTTCCCCATACGGCCTTTTCTTATCCAGAAGATGGGTAAGTTCCTCATCAAAAAGACGCAGCGGAGAATAAATACTTTTCCATACTGCCAAGGCCAGAAACATTACTGTACCAACAAACAAAAACAAAGAAAGGAAAACCGGATAATATTCACCTGCATAGTTTTCTCTTTCCAGTTCCATATCTACGAACTCCACAACGGAAAATCCCATTTCTGACTGTTTTAAGAAATAACGGTATCTGCCCAGCGTTTTTTCATCTTTCACACATTCTGAAAAAATTACCCCTTTCGGACACAACTCCGGCACATTCGACCAGCATATTTCTCCCCTGTCATTTACAAACGCCAACATCCTCTCGCCATGTTTTGGCGAAAACAATTTTTCCAATGTATCATAGTTTGTTTCAATTCCAACATAAATATCTTCTGATTCCGGTGTCAGCTTATCAATCTTGCGGATTAGACAGAGTACATCTCCGCTGTTATAACCTGCCAGGCTTTCTTTTGGCCCATAAAAGTACAATTCATTCGCTCTGCACAGATAATCTTTATCATCCAGTTTCAAGCCTTTGTTAATGTTAAAATTGCTGACAGCTACTTCTCCTCCATATTCAAAAAAAACCAGCCCTACATTCACATTGGCAAATGTCAGTTGTCTCAATTTTCCCATAATACTTTGATTTAACTGTATTTTCCGAAACTGTTCTGTCTTTAACGCGTTTAATTCCGTAATATCTTCTGCAATATTAATGCCAAAGCCAATTTGTTGGGAAAGAAGCTTCATGCTGTCCAAAATATTTTCAATCGTCTCTGTTAG
The DNA here is from genome assembly GCA_905215625.1 of uncultured bacterium. Taxonomy (GTDB): domain Bacteria; phylum Bacillota; class Clostridia; order Lachnospirales; family Lachnospiraceae; genus UMGS1370. Next base: position 35,872 of record CAJMQQ010000012.1, on the reverse strand, counting down.
TGTCGCTACATTATTTTCATAAGCAGTTTCAATCCTCGTCCTTGTGACTTTATTAATAATCTGAGTTGAGATTACAAATATGCTGACAAAAGAAGTCAGAATTGTCATAACAAACAGCGCCAAAATCCGTACCCGTAAAGAGATCTTCTGTATTCTGCTCGTTTTTCCCATCAGTTTTCCTTCCTCCCTGTCAGCATATCAGTATTTTCTTTTATTTAAGCATATTCAAATTGATAATTCAACATTATACTCGGTTCCACACAATTAAATCATCTTTTTCCTGCTCTTTTTTTAGTTGTTTTAAGCGCCGGAAAAATTCCGATTCTGTCATATGGTTTTCCAGATTTGCAATAATCTCCCCTTTTCCTGTTTCTTGATTTTGAAGCCACTGCTGCCACCGGTAGTATTCCGGCCCCTCTCCCAGGTCCCGAATCTTGCCCATAAGCCGCCGCAACAAGTGTGCTGTAAACTTATAATCTGCAAAACATTCGTATTGATAAAATCCCTTCCAGATTCCTTTTTCCGATTCTCTCAGTTCCTTATGAGCTTCTGAAAAAGCTTCTGCTGCAAGGCCGCACTCATAAAATGCAGATAATCCATGATTCTCTTTTCTCTTCTCCCAGGCCCGGCAAAAATGCAGCGTCCCCAGGCATCCCAGATAATGCAGCTTCGCCTGCAAAGTTAACGTTCCATCTATTTCTTCAGAAGCTGCTTCACAATTTCTTACATAATTCTGATATTGTTCGGTTTTTCCCTCTACCTTCTCTGACAGCCAGCAAATCTGTTCATCTAAGGTATGTGATGGCTTAGCCCATTGAAAATACTTCGCCCCCTCTTCCTCATTCATAAGCCATTGATGAGTTAACGTTTTAACACTGTGAGTATAAAACTGTTCTCCTGCTACCTCATCCTCATTTTCTCCAAAATGGATAGGCAATTCTGCATACTGTTTATACAAAGCTGTGACAGCTTCTCTGTTTTTTACGTAATACTGTTCCACAAATTCTTCATAAAAATTTTCAACTGACTGTTCTGGATTCTGCCATAATTGTGCAGCCAGGGCCAATAGCGGGGCATGGGGACGGATATTTGAGGAATTAATCAGCCAATAATCTGTCAGGCCTATGCCGTAAGCTTCGGACAACTCTTTCTGATAATACTCTGGCTGAAGCGGAGGCATCGTAGTATGACTGGCAGCCTGCAGATCATAAAAAGAAATATGATAATACAGACCATGCCTTCCCTTACTTTCTTCCGGATTCACTGGAAGAGCCTTTGTTCTCGGATTATGATTTCCCCGCCTTCGAGTGACCATTTTTCCATATCCATTATCTGCCCAGATTTTTATTACATCTTCTGGCAGTTCCAATACTCCCTCCCGGTACAGTTCCATCATTTCTCCATACAAATTCGTACAGATCTCTGCATCCGGAATTGTGTGTTTTACCATATCGTACTGCCGTTTCAATACGCTGCTCAGAAATTCCCCTTTTTCCTTCAGACTCTTTTCCGCACTGTCCTTATCGCTTTCCCAATAAGGGCAGTCTCCTTGTCCCCGGAAGCCAATCGCCCATACTGCTTTCTGTTCTTTTCTCTCATCAATCGCTTTCTGCCATAATTTTTCATATAATGCACTGTACTTTTGATAAGACGGCTGTAAATCGGGATATACCGAAGAAAACATCTCTGCTCCTAATGGCTCCATATGGTGATGGGTAATTTTTAATCCCATATCCGAGGCTAATCCGGCATATCGGTCAAAATTGTGGAGATCTCCTGGTATCACCAGATTTCCTCCGCAGCGAAGCAGTGCCTCAAACGCCATTTCCCACGCATATGCTTCATCATCATCGGGATTCCATCTTCCCAAAAATGTCTCGTCATTCAGAAACCACCCTCTATACTTAACCGCAAACGGTTCGGAGCGATAAATTCCTACCGGAATTAAAACCTGCTTTTTCTTTTCTATTTTTTGATCCAGCCAGAACCAAAAAGGCTGAATGTGCAAAAACTGACGGCTAATATAATGAAATGCATAAATGACTCCCAGTTCTGATGAGGTATGTACCTGGATTTCATTTTCCTTTACCTGGATTTCCCAGGCTTCTTCCTCCAGACAGCTATTACAGTCAAAATAAATCCTGCTTTCCTTTTCTCCATCTGAGGTTAATGCCTTCTTCACATCCCGATAAAGTCTTTTTATCGCATAAGAGACAGGACGCGTTCCTGTCTCTCCTAAGATGCGAAGATTTCCAACCATTAAAAAGTTTTCCATACTTCTCCTTTCTACTCTTTCACTCCACCCAGCATGATTCCCGTAACAAAATATTTTTGCAGGAATGGGTAAATTGCTAAAATAGGCAGCATTGATACAAATATCTTCGCAGAGTTTAAGGCTGTATTTGAAATATTTGCCAGATTGGCCAGCTGATCCTCTGTAATGGTACTGTAATCAATTGCCACTACCATTTGTTTGATATAAGACTGCAAAGGATAATAATCAATTTTTGTAGACAATACATAACCCTGGAAAAATTCATTCCAATGACCCACTATAGTAAACAACGCGATCGTTGCCAAAATAGGTTTTGAAATAGGGAGTACAATATATCCCAGAATCCTCCATGGACCTGCCCCGTCTACGATAGCCGCTTCCTCTAATTCTTTTGGAATTGATTCAAAAAAGTTAATCATCAAAATCATATTGTAAATAGGAAGTCCGCCGCAAACTGCAAGGCCAAATACACTATTTATCAGACCGTAGTTTTTCATGGTCATATACCACGGAATCAGTCCTCCTGAAAACATCATGCAAAAAACACAAATCCACATGATTACATTACGGGGAGCAAACTCCTTTTTAGACTTTGCAAGGGCATACGCTGCCGGAATCATGACTCCTAAAGCGATTACCGTTGCCAAAACTACACGTATAATGGATGTTAAAAAGGAACGGAAAAACTGGATATCCTTAACGATTTCCTTGTAGTTAACCAGTGTAAAACCTACCGGCCAAAATCTCACCTGGCCTGCAGCCACTGCCTCTTTACTGCTCAACGACAATGCCAGTGTATATATCAATGGCAGCAGACAAGAAAGAGAAAACAGTGAAATAACTGCAATAATTGCTATATAACATATTTTTGAAGATAATGTTTTTCTTTCTATCATGATAATCTCCTTAGAATATCTTGTAATCTGCTACTTTATTTGCAATCAGATAGGAAACGGAAATTGCAGTAAATCCTACTACTGATTTCAAAAGTCCTACTGCAGAAGCAAGCGAAAACTGCATGTCTACAAGTCCAGCACGATATACCCAGGTGTCAATAATATCTGCCGTCGAATACACAGCCGGATTATATAAATTATAAATCTGATCAAACCCTGCATTCAGAACATTTCCCAGTGAGAGTACCATCATCAGAACAATGGTTCCCTTAATACTTGGAAGCGTAATATGAAGCATTCTCTGCCATCTGTTTGCTCCATCAATCGCTGCTGCTTCGTAAAGGCTGGGACTCACCCCTGTAAGAGCTGCAAGATAGATTACCGTCTTAAATCCGAACTCTTTCCATATATCGCTGCCAATTACCAGCCCTCTGAACAGTTCTCCATTCTGAAAAAAGGATAACCGGTCAAATCCTAAGCTTGTTAAAATAGAGTTTATTGGTCCGCTGTGTCCAAATATTTCAATCAGCATTCCGCTTAATGCAACCCATGATAAAAAGTGGGGGATGTATACCAATGTCTGGGAAACCTTTTTAAACATAGCATGGCTGATTTCATTCAGTAAAAGTGCAAATACAACCGGCACTACCAGATTTCCAATAATTTTAAACAATGCAATCGTAAATGTATTGATTAAAATCGTCTGTACATCTTTCAGCTGCAGCATATATTTAAAATTTTCCAGGCCCACCCATGGAGAACCTAAGAGTCCCTTTCCAGGATTAAAATCCTGGAAAGCCATTACAACTCCGCCCATTGGGACAATATTTACCAAAACCAGCCATACCAGCGCAGGCATAACCATAATCCAGTAGCTGATTGAATTCTGCCGTTTTTTCATACTAAAAACTCCTTTGAGCTAAACCAGACAAAAGCTTTTACTTACTAACCGCTTCCGCTACTTCCTTCGTAATCTCTGTACCGCCCTGAGCATACCAATTTTCTACAAAGGTATCAAATTCGTCAATCGGCACGGTTCCCAGAATGATTTTCAGGAACGTTTCATCTTCAATTTTCTTAAGATTGGACCACTTTTTCTGCATACTATCTGTCTGTCCATAGAATACGCTGTAACCCTCTTCACAGCCGATTTCATAGCCTTTGTCAATTGCTCCTACACCTACTAAAGTGGAATAGATACGTCCAAAATTACCATCTTTGCTTACATTCCAGGTTTCAATACCAAAATCATCATAAGGTTCCTTTTTTACTTCTTTAACACTTTCAATATCGCCGGCAATACGCGGATGCTCTACTAACTCGTATTCCGGCACGGTTCCAGTTTCCAGATATTTATTTATGATCTGTGCATCGCTCTCTTTGGGTTTGGCAAAATTCATCAGCAAACGCCCTGGAATATATCCGGTCATAATACCCATATTGTCAAGGGCATATGTGACTTCAGGAACCAAAATCTGGTTATTAATCATAATCAATGCTTCCGGATGCTCATATCCCTTTCTAACTACATAGTAGCTGTCAGACGGATTGGGCATATGAGGATTCCAGGTTCCTTCTTCCGTAAGCGGATACGGATATGCCAGCCACTCAGCCTCTGGATCTAAGGCAATCGCATCAGTCAAATTGTATCCTACCCACCATGGTCCAAAGAACATTCCAGCCTGGCCAGACTTCCACGCTTCATCTGCATCCTTTCTGGTGCCCAGTTCCGGATCTAACGTTCCTTCTTTGTACATTTCTGAAAGAACCTGTAACGTATCTTTTGTCTCCTGAGTCAGAGAACCATATACTACATTGCTGTTTTCATCCTTTACCCAATATCCCGGCAGAGCGCCTTTTCCCTGGAAAATGCCATCTAGTCCGCACATCGTGGCAGTTGACAGCTGGAATGTAGCATACAAAGGGTTATTGGAAGACGGGCCTAATAGTCCTATGGTTTCCGGTCCGCCCATTTGATTCTCTATAAATGCCTTCGCCACTTCTCTAATTTCTTTAATTGTCTTTGGCACCTCTAAGTTCAGTTCATCCAGCCAGTCCTGGCGAATCCATAACAAATCATAACCATCCTTAAATGATTTTACATTGGGAAGTGCCATCATTTTCCCATCAAATGTAACTGCCTCCATGGATTTTCCACCAGTAGAGTTAATTGCATTTTTCATTGTTTCACTGGCGTACTGTTCGTAATATGGTGTCAGATCTTCAATCATATCTGCCTTAATCAACATATCTAACTGAGCTGCCGTTACAGAGATAATATCAGGAAGTTCCCCGCTGGAAATCGACAGGTTCAATTTTTCATTATAATCATCGCCACTTCCAGACTGCCACAGCACTTCAACGTCTATATTAAAATTTTCTTTGAAATAATCAAAAAACGCATTATCGGTTGCAGATTGTCCTTCTGGAAATGTATCAGAGGGATTCACTACCTGGGCAATCTTCATATTAATTGGTTCCTTATAAATTCCCAGCGGATCCGGCTCTCCATTTTCGTTCACTGGCAAATTATCTGCCTGTGCAACCGTACTTTCTATATCCTGCTGCTTCTCTCCTCCGCCACAGCCAGTTAAAGATGCAACTGCTGCCATCATTAAAAGTGTTTTGTAAATCGCTTTTTTTCTCACTGCACTTCCTCCTCGTACCATTTTTCTAACAGCTTTTGTTCATGCGTTTATTATAGGAAATTTTCCGGTGAATCAAAACCTTATATTGTTTTTGAATAGTGGTTTTTGTTTTTTTGTTTCCCGGCAATTAAACAAATTTACACCTTAATCAAACAGTTCTCTACCTGACGAATGTTTTCGTAATATGGCAAACAGCAAATAAAACCGCGCAAACAAAAAAAATCCTTGAAAAATCAAGGATTTCACACTGCGGGTAACAGGACTTGAACCTGCCAAATCCAGATAACCCAAATCTTCTATTTTCGTTTCTTTTTACGCGAAGCTTTATTTTATAAGGAATTTCTGATTTTACACCAGAATGATTATTCCCCCTAAAATACCGTTTTTCTAATCTATGCAACACGAAATGCAACACGACCCTCTCTCATAACTCGCAACTCTGGGAGAGGGTCTAACTTCTTATCTAATAACCATTGCCCCTCTGTTATCCGTCTGTAAGGTCAATCTTCCCTCAAACATACTGCCATCCGGATTCAGCCGGAATAACTCCTGTCCGAGAATCACCCAGGTGTCTTTCATCATTTTTCCGTCCTGTCCCAGATAGTACCATCTGCCATCCTTTCCGGTCTTCCAGGCATTGGAAATCATCCGGCCGGCACCGTCGAACCAGTACCAGTCTCCGTTGTCTTCCTGGTGCCAGTCATTGCGGATGGGCTCGCCGGTGTTGCCTAAGTAATATCGCCATCCGTCATCTTCCTGGTGCCAGCCGGACTTATTTGCCAGAGACCAGTCTGGTATACCGTAACCTAGAATCTTACTGTAGTTTCTGGCATAGGATTTCTGGCACACACCGCCGCCATTAGGGATAACGCCGGATGCTCCGGAGGTATTACCTTCTACCGTCTTAATCCTACTTGCTGTGACCTCTGTCACAATGCCGGTATGATAGGCACGTTGGCCGTTAGTAAAAAACACTACTGCACCAGGCTCCGGTTCCTGACTCCAACGGCCGGCCTTCCTGAACTGGTTTACCCCAGTCTGGCAATTATGGTATAAAGAACCGCCAAGCATCTTCCTAGCTGCATCCAACCCGAAGGCCTGCACAAATACCTCCGACACAAACATGGCGCACCAAGGCTGCCCTTGGTAGTTACCGCCAGTATGCACCTTGTAATCCCTGGCAAAACAGGTGTAGTTGTTACTTCCGGCGTTGGCTGTAAAACTATCTAACTTCTTATCGCTCTTTTTTTCTAAGTAGCCTGTCCAAGCACAGGCCTGGCTTATTAATTTTTTTACGGTGTTTTCCATATACTTTTTCCTTTCATTATTCCCATCTTAACACACATAAAAACATTTGTTTCTGTTGACAAATATTATTATATGTGTTATTATATAACTGTCAGGAGGTACATTATGAAAAGCTATTCATCAAAAGAGGTCTTGAAAATGCTGAAAGCTGACGGATGGTATGAAGTGAACGTGGTGGGAAGTCACCACCAGTTCAAACATCCAACCAAGAAGGGGCGTGTTACTTTAAAACATCCTGACAAGGACATCCCCGTAAAACGCTTGATAGCATCGAAAGACAGTCAGGGCTACTGTTCCGGTAGCCCTGGCACTCTCTTCTGAAATAATTGGAGGTCTTTTATGAAAAAAGTGGAACGTTATTTCTACCCTGCAATTTTCACTTACGAACCAGATCAAGAAATTGCTGTTACATTTCCCGATTTAGATTGCGCAACCAGCGGTATGAACGAAGATGATGCACTTCTATCCGCTCGTGAATTACTTGGATGTGTCCTCAATGGATTGGAAGAAGATGGAGAAGAAATTCCCTCCCCGACTCCATTACCGCAAGTAAAGCTCTCCGACAATGAACGTGCCCTTTTAATTGATGTTTATATGCCGTCTATTCGAATGGCACAAAGGAATCGTTCAGTCAACCGAACTGTTACTCTTCCAGCCTGGTTAAATGCCTTAGCCCTGGAACACAACGTAAACTTTTCTCAGGTATTACAAGAAGCATTAAAATTACAACTTCATGTTTGATTTATATCCCCCTTCAAGTATTTCCTTTTGAAGGGGGATTGCTATTCTTTTATTTAGTTTACTCCAGGTCCACCAGCAGTGGAATCTTTGCGGATAACTTTGCCGTCTGCCTTCGGGATTGGCTTTTCGTCTCGCATCCCTGGGCCAAATCGGCCTAAATCCTTCCGGATGGTCTTTTCAGATGGGTTGGGCTTAACAGTGCCGTCCGGATTAATTCCAGGTCCTTCCATTACGTTGTGGCCACAGTCGTGCTCCGGAGGGGTATCGTGTACCTGGTCATTAATGTTACAGTTTCTTCCGTCGTGTTCTCTCATATTTTTTCTCCTTCTTAAATTAATATTTTTTGTATGTGCGACGTCGCACAGTTTTTGGATACCCTTTCGGGCGCCGGAATACTGTCCGGCCCAGAGATAGCGGATCACCTCCTTACTCTGCTGCTTCCCATCCATCCGGATATACCTCCGGAGACCATACGCAGCCATCCATCTTACAGATGTAATGCTTACCCTTATATGTAACCTTATCGCCGGTATTATAAGCGTCATGGGCACCGATGGGTGCTTTCCACTCCGGCCATTCCTCTTCTGGAATCTCCGGAACCTCGCCACCCTCTAATGTGGTAACTCGCCTGGTAAGTTCCAGAATGGCCTTACCCATCTCTGTCATATTGACGTACAGGTTATCAATCTGCTTCTGAACGGATGCGTAGCTGTTTTCTGGGTCTGCATTGGACTGCGCCAGAGACACCAGCTCCGCTTTCTGTTCATCCGTAATATCTCCCTGCAGCCAGATTACATCAATCTTTTTGAGTATATCCGACAGTTCATATCTGCCGGCCTGAATTACGTTTTTAACAATCTCGTACATATTAACCTCCAATCATTGCGGCGCTTACTGTTGCTATTTTTTTGTCTATATATTTCTGTGTGTCTACAGTGTATGTTAGGGACATTTCACATCCCGCGTCATTGGTTATAGTGGTATTCGGTGCGTAAGTATGGAGCGCACGGTAAGCGGCTATTTCCTCCTGAGTGAGTGGCGTAATGATGGGATCAGGTCGTTGTATCAAAAATACATTATCGGCCATCATTCGATTAAATACATCTGCATCCGAAACATCTTTGATACGGGCGAAAATTCTACCATAGGCTGCATAAAATCCTGTTTTATTTTCGATTAAGACAATTGGAGCTTCCATCATTTTGTTGCACATACAAGGTAATTGAATTCCTGATAATTCGTCATCGTTTATTTTGATATCGCTTCTAAATAATTGACTTCCTTCAACTTCGTAATTTGAGTGTATCATAAATGTAACTCGCTCGAATATATCTATTCTCCGCACCCTTTCTCCTCTATCTAAATCAATCTCATCGCAAATCCATTGTTGGCCGTTCTCGTCCGTATAGTTACCGTCCTTACTAACTGGAATTCCAGGCAAACCGCCTGGTGTCTGAATGATAAGCCGTTGACTTTTCTCGCCGGAATCTGTGACCTTGACTTCCAGCGTCCCCTTATTCCCTGCGGTTGTAATTGCCTGTGGATGTTCAGGGGACGGAGAGGGTTTGCCGCCGGTGTAGGGTTCGTAAGGCTTCAAGGTGTCTCCAGCATTAACCATAACATTGTCCAAATTCTCCGTTTCATAAATCGAAAATCTTACATATTCTGTCTTTTCCGAAGTCGTGAATTTGTCCCCGCCATTCGCCAACTCGAAGTCAAACTTGTCTGTTGTCAAAACCCACTTATTTATATCGTAGAATTTTCCTCTATTTTGTCGAGTTCTGCTAACAGAATAAGTTTCATTAGGCAACACTTTGATAAATCCTGATGTATGTATGCTGTTGTTTGCGGATGTTGTTCCATCCATATTTAGAATCGCTTTCATTTCTACGTCCGTTGCGTCAAATAGCTGCGCCCCAGTTGTTACTAACTGCTCCGACCTACCATATACCGTTAATCCTTTCAATGGTAATTCCGCTGCATCATCTACCGTTATACCCCCCCCCGAAATATTTTGGTTAATCAATGCTGCCTGAATAGCAGTTATCTTATCCTCTACTGACTTGATGTAGGTCTTGGTGTCAGCTACGTACTCTACAGCCATTCCTGCACCAGCATCATTTGTTATTGCGGTGTTCGGGCTGTACGTATGGAGCGCCTTGTAAGCGGCGATTTCCTCCTGAGTGAGAGGAATTGTGATTGGGCTTTCCAGGCAGAATATTGCATAAGCTTCTGGTAATGCATTGAGACGTTCTAGCATTTTATCGACCGAATCAATAGAGCTATCCTCGAAACCAACTCGGCAAACGTTAGCATTGTTAGAGCTATGGAAACACCAAACATGATTTCCAATTTCAGTATGCGCATTTTTACATATTCCAATGTTGCTCATGGTTCCAAAAATTTGTGTTCCGCACGCCGGTTGTAAGTCAATTGGAGCATCAAACCGATAGCCTTCGAGATTATTATATCTTCCGTAACACTTATAACTTAACTTTTTTAGATCGACTTTTTCGATTCGCCTAATATAGACCCCTCTGTCCAAATCAATTTCATCTGTTATCCATTGCTGACCTGTGCTGTCTGTATAATTTCCGCCAGACTCAACAGGAATCCCTGGCAGGCCATTCGGGGTTTTGAGAATGAGCGTTTGAGCTGGTTTGTAGGGTTCGTAAGGTATTTGCTTATCTCCAATACTAATCATCACGTTTTTAAATTTTGTGTAGGTTCCAATTGCATTTTTGGAATCCTGGTAAATCTTCAATTCGGATATATCCGATGACAATATAACACTATTTCCAATAGTCAATGTGTTGCTACCTGTAGAAATTTGAAGTTTATTATGGTATGTCCCATTATATGCAATAATATCTGCATCAAACCGAATAGCTGTTCCAGCCTTTAAAGAGATTGGAAATTTTGCTGAAAATCTTTTATTTTCATCGATTTTCGTAATTGTATAACTTCCATCATCGTTTTTCTTCAAACACTCATTCAGCATCTTATCAATATCAATTAACTGAGCACCAACAATCTGTACCCCCATGCTTCCATCGTCCCCCGCATTCACAACCTCTTGCGGATGCTCAATGCTTGGTTCTGACGCCTGTGTAGACTTACCGTACACCGTTAATCCTGCCAGAGGCTGCTCAGATGCATTATGTACTGCAATAGCCTCGCCTTTGGCATCTAAGACAATACCAGGAGCGAGAGTATTGGTTTTATCGGTCAGGGCAGCTATGTCAGTCTGATTCTGGTTGATCTGTTCCCTGTCGGCCACAATCTCCGCAGCAGCTTCCTGCACTCTGACAACTTGCCTATCTCCCTCGGCGGTAACCGCTGCTTGCGCCGCCGTCTTAGCTGTTTCAACATCACTAACAGCCTGTGTGCCTGTCTTCTGTACAGCCGTGGCCTGTTTCTGCCCCTCTGTCTGCACTGCCAATACTGCGGTATTTTGTGCCTGTCCAACAGCTTCCAGGGCGTTTTCTGCGGTCGTACCAAACCCAGCTGCCACCTGTTCCACTGCCGCTCTGTCCGCCTGCACATCTGCCTGCATCCTTGCCACATCACTCTGCATCTGAGCAACAGACTGCTTGCCGTCTGCTACCTCCTGCCGGTCTGCTTCAGTGTCAGCAGCATACTGCCTGGCCGCGTCCTCCGCAGTCTCAGCAGCCGTCTGGGCTTCCCTTGCAGCCGTCTCTGCCTGTTTGGCTGCCTGAGCTGATATAACCGCATTACTGGCCACTTCCTGGGCCTGAGCCAATAACTCCTTAGCCGTCTCCGTTCCCTGTGCCACTGCGTCTGCATTAATTTCCACCTGTTCGGCCAGGGCCTGTGTATCCTCCAGATGCTTTCCAGCCAGGGAAGCTGACTCCCTGGCTTCCCCAGCCGCTGCTGTTGCCTCCTTTCCGGCTTCCTCTGCCCGCTTGGCAGCATCATTGACTGCCTGGATAGCTTCCTCAAATAATTCTCCTTCCCCGGGCGTGTAAAATGCCTCTGGTCTGGGCCTGGACTTAACCCCAAGAGTAATCCTTCTGGTAGTTTCTCCACTGTCAGGGTTGGCAAGATACACAAACACATATATTTGGTAATCCTGGCTTGTCCCGTCCGCTTCCAGAAGACTGTCCGGAATGGCAACATCTGTCACGCCGTCCTTCGTAATGCCAATCCTGGTTACAGCCTCGCCGCCGGCCTCCGTGAGAGAGAAATGCATCTCCACTGCGGTTGGGAGGTCTAGCCCCTGAATACGCAGCACCTGGCCATAATCGTACTGCCAGAGACCATAGGCTTTTTTGCAAAGTTCATTTTTATCAAAATTTACGATAATCATCGGTAAAACCTCCCTGATTTTGGGTACAAAAATACCACCGGCCATTTGGTGCCCCCTGACAGGGGTAACTTTGAAGGTGTCTGAACCCCCGGCAGATATTGCTACGGCAGTATCTGCCGGGGACTTCTTTTTGTCTTACGCACCCTTGGGGGTGGACTGACCTTCAGGCGAAGTGAGTTCCACATAACCAATGTCATTGTAGTGGATCTCCACTGTCTGCTGAGCGTGCTTGCTCCACTTCACGTCCTTTTCGTGGACCACGATCTTTTGGATGAACAGTCGCAGCAGCTCCGGTGTCAGCTCCTGAATGTCAGTGTACCGCTTTGCCAGGGAGATAAAGTGGTCTGTGCCGGACACCTGCTCCCGCAGCCTCTGGATGGCAGTTTCCTTTTCCGGGATGGCCCTGTTCAGCACTTCCATCTCCTGGGTGTAGCTGCCGGAGAGCGTCTGGAACTGCTCCGCTGTGATCCGCCCCAGGACGCTGTCCTCATAGAGCCGCTTGAAGATGCTGTCCAGCTCCCTGCTCCGCTTCTTCATAGCAGTCAGTTCCCGTTCCAACCCGCGCGCCTCTTTGCGGATATCCGCAGACTGCCTGCTGCCGATGTATGCGGCAAACTCCTGGGTGTGCTCCCTGGCCATTGCTGTCACCCGCCGCAGATCCTCCAGAACCACGTCATCCAGCACACACTCCCGAATATAGTGGGCGGTGCAGAGGGTGCCGTCCTTCTTGTAAGTCCGGCAGGTGAAGTGGTTGTAGGACCGGCTCATGGTATGGGCGCGGTGGAGCACCATGGTACTCCCGCAGTCGGCGCACACCACCAGCCCGGAATACTTGTTCTGCTCGTCCATCTTGGTAGGTCGCCGTTTGTGCTGGCGTACCCGCTGGACGATATCCCAGACTTCCCGGCTCACCAGGGCGGGGTGGGTATTCTCCAGCACCATGCACTTTTCTCTGGGATGTTCCACTTTCCGCTTGTCCTTGTAGGAACGGGTGCTGTACCGGAGATTGATGGTGTTGCCCAGGTAAATCTCATTCTCCAGCATGTTGGCAATCGTACTGTCGGACCACCCATAGGGATCATTCAAATTCAGACTGCTATGGGCAACGCCAAAGGTTTTGTAAGCGTAGGTCGTGGGGCATAGCACCTGCTCCCGCTTTAGCAGCCGGGCGATCTGGCTGGGTCCCTGTCCGGCAGCACACAGGGCGAAGATACGCCGCACCACGGCAGCGGCCTCCTCGTCCACCACCAGCTTCTTGCGGTCCTGCTCGTCCTTGCGGTAGCCGTAGGGCGCTCTGGTGCCTAGCCGCTCCCCGCGCTCTGCCTTGGCCCGCTGTACCGCCCGGATCTTCCGGCTGGTGTCCCGGATAAACCACTCGTTAAAGAGATTCTTGAAGGGCATCAGCTCCGTGCTCTCGCTCCGATCGGTGTCCACATTGTCGTTGATGGCGATGTAGCGGACGCCGAACATGGGAAACCGCTCCTCGATGTAAAGCCCCGTGTGGAGCTGGTTGCGTCCCAGCCGGGACAGGTCCTTGGTGATGATGGTGCGGATCTTCCCGTTTTCCATATCCGTCATCATCTGCTGGAAGCCGGGGCGGTTGAAGCTGCCCCCGGAATAGCCGTCATCCACATAAAAGCGGGGGTTGGGGAAGCGGTGCTCCCGTGCGTACCGCTCCAGGATGTTCCGCTGGTTCTGGATGCTGTTGGATTCTCCGTCCACCCCGTCATCCTGGCTGAGACGGCAGTACAGGGCGGTGATCTCATTCTGGTTTGACTGTTTCATACAGCCCTCCTTTTTTCTCGTCAAACCGATTCAGCGCATCGCGTCTACACAATACCCCAAAGCCTGGGGAATGTCCAGCCCTTTAGGCGCACAGCTTTCCCTGCTGTGCGTCCAGGTCGATGAGGGCTTTCAGCTTGTCCTCCGGGGTGGCGCTGCCCTGCTGCGGGAACACAGACACCACACGGATAAGCCGCCCATGGGAGCGCTGAAGGCGTTCCGCTTTTACCTGTTGAACATCATCTTTCGCTTCTTCTGACATTTTCGTTTCCTCCATCTCTGGTCGGGAAGGTTGGGCAACCTTGCCAAACCTTCCTGGGCAGCGCTTTTGGTGATTTCATCAAAAGCGGTCTCCCGGCTCTGTGGTATATTCCGCTCCTCCCGCGGATCGCCTTTGACACTATTGTCAAAGGCGATTTTCTGCTCCTGTGACATAAAAGTGACGCTCCTGACGATTCGGCTGAAAGCGCCCAGTTTCTCCCTAGTGGCCTGCCTACCCCTCCTGGGGGATGCGCGGCCACACGGGGCCTCCAGTGGCCTTACAGGGGGTTATTGTTGAGTGGAGAGAAGAAAGCACTCCTCACAGAGCTTGTCCGCCAGAAACTCCAGCTGCGCAATCTGCTCCGGGGCAAGTTCTCTGGCCCTTGGACAGCGGGCGATCTGCCGGATGTTGGAGTAGATATGGTTTACGGCGGGGTGCGGATCTATCTTCTGCCTGGGCATTCGGGCGTGGATCGTGGCCTCCTTGATCAGCTTTCGGAAATAAGTTGTGACCGGCAATCTGGTAATGGACAGATAGCGGCACAGCCGCTGGTACTGTTCCTCCGTCATGCGGACGGACAGAGAACAGCTGTTGTCCCGCATAGGTGGGCGTGGCTTGTGTTTATACCGCATAGGGGTACCCCAGCTTTCGCACTTGCCAGAACCGTTCCACCACCTGGACCAGGCGGTGGAGGGCCAAGTCCAGATGCTGGGCGGTGCCGCAGCCACTGTTGAATGCCCTGGCCACGGCGTTGATGTCCCGGCCAGCCTCATCCGCAAAGGCGATGGTCGCTCTCGTCTCCTCCTCCCGGTAGAGCATGGGGCGGTTTCGCTCCAGCTCTCTTATCAGCCAGGCGTTGGCAGATAACCCGGCAGCCCTGCTTTTCTCTTTCAGCAGGTCGTATTCCTCCTGGCTCATCCGGATGCAGGTGCGGTGTGTTTGTGTGTTCATGTTGCTCCTCCTCTCGGGAGACTGCTCCAGGGCCATCCCCGGTTCTCGCACCCATCCTAACAGATAATGTGGACAGTCTGTGTCCGCATTAAAAAAGAAAAATGGGTGTCTCATGATGCTCCCTGCCCTGGATTTCTTGACCTCCAGGGTGCTAACATGGACACCCTTGTACGGATTATAATGTACCCAATCATGTAGACAGTTTATTGAAAAAACGACATCCTGATGCAGGTGAAAATCGGGTGCGGCAAGGTTGCCGGACCCGATTTTCAGCGCAATGAACTGCCGCCGGAATTGCCAAATGTTCAAATGAGATCGGATTTGATGATTTCACCAAACCCGATCTAAGCTCAGACGACCTTCCGGCAACCTTGCCGAAAAGTTCCGCCCGAAGGCGGCATCGGGGACAGGGGTTTCCCCTGCAAGCGCGCAAAATGTACATTTGCGCTATGCTTGCGACAATAAGAGACGAACCAAGTATGGGGTAGTTTCAATGCCAAGATAGATTTAAGCCAAGAATTGAAATCCAACCTGTACGGAAGTTCTTCCCGAGGCTACAATAAGGGAGAAATCGGCCTGACGACGCATGAACAGTTTGCTGGACACTGTTCTCATAGCGGACATGGAGGACATCGACAGGTGTAGGTATAATCATCGTGCTCATCTACTAGAACAGTGTCTTTGCTCAATCTTGAGCCGGATGGGCTTACCCACTCCCAGAGGCCGATAGAGCAGTTCTTCTTCTCCAAGATGCTCCGCCCCACTGGTATCGATTATAATGCGGGATTCCATGGCGGAATCCACCGCAAACGAGATTCGACTGGGAACATAGAGTTTGATAAACCCAGTGATTACCGCCGGGTCAGGGCACTTCGTAGCCAGGATCAGGTGTATCCCTGCAGTATGGCCCTGCTGGGCGATTTGACAGATGACTTCTTCCGTCTCGTTGGCCGCAGTATTCATCAGACCGGCCAGTTCCTCAAGAACCACTAGGATGGCGGGTATCGTTGCGGTATCAGCCAGAGCGTTATACGCCTGAATGTCTTTCACGCCAGCCATGGAAAAGAGTCGACGGCGTTGCTCCAGTTCCATCACAGCCTTCTGCAAGGCATAAACCGCCTCTCGTGTATCTGTGATAGTTGGAAGAAGCAAATGGGGATCACCGGCATGCCGAAGTAACTTTCCGCCGGGAGAAGAAATCAGGAGCATTCGGATCTCCTGGTCGCCGTCCTGATGGAGCAGCGACCGTAGTAAGGAGTCGATATAGTCCCCTATCCCTGTGCTGGTTCGCCCGGCAACGAGCAGGTGGCAGAGTTTTCCCAAATCCCCCTCGACCGCATGGCCGCTCTGGTCTAAACCCAGGGGTAGAGGCAGCGCCACAGAGGAATGGTGCGTCATCTCCTTTTGAGTGGATCGGTTTTTCATTACGGCCAGAAGCAGCAAGCCCAGCTTGGTTTCCTCCAGATCCTCCCGGAGCAACACCTCAAAGTTCAGGTCCCCTACTTCCAATTCCAAACCGAGTGCCCCGATTGCCCACTCCAATGTCTCCAGGTTATGCGCTGTGGATGCCCAGAGACACAGCAGGGAGCGCCCGATCCCGCGCCCCTCTTTCTGCCGCAGTTCGCTCAGATCCTGCCTCAGCCAATCCGGCACTTCCTTTGCCGGTATCTCTGTGGCCTGCCAGCACCAGACCTGGTCAGCCTGAAGAAAGGGTGTGAAATCCTCCTTCGTCAGAAAATGTGTAGAAAAATAGGGAGGTTCTGCCCACAGCCATTCCAACCGTCCGACCAATTCCTCTTTCGTCAGCATTTCGCGCTCCATGTCCATCCCACCTTTCTTCTGTGAATACAAACTGTACCTGAATCAGCATACACCACCGGCTGTACTTTTTTTGGTACAGCCCCTGTGCTATAATGGGCACATACACAGGAAAGGAGGCGATTCTTTGTCGGCACATTTGCTTCCCATCCGGCTCTATCAGCTCTTGGAGGAGCACAGCGACCATGCCCATCTCCTCTCTATGGGGGAGCTGCGCCGCCTGCTCCGGCTGGAGTACGGCCTGACCTGTGACCGACGGACGGTCTACCGGGGGTTGGAGACCCTGCGCCAGGCGGGCTTTGACATCTCGGAGTTCCAGGACGGCGGGGCAGGCTACTACCTGCTCGCCCGGCGGCTGGAACCCTCGGAGGTTCGGCTGCTGCTGGACTGCGCCGCTGCCTTTCCCGGGATGGGTGAGCGCCAGTATCAAGATTTGAAAGAGAAACTGCTCCGGGGATTGAGTTGCTTCCAGCGCGCCGCCTGCCGTCCCCTCTCTCTGCCTACAGTCTACCGGGGGATAAACCGGGAGGTGCTGCTGGCGGTAGAAGTACTGGAGGAGGCTATCGCCGCCGGGCGGCAGGTATCCTTTCAGTATATGGAGTATGGGATGGACAAAAAGCTCCACCCCCGCCGGGAGCGTCCCTACCAGGTACATCCATACGGCTTGTGCTTTGCCAACGGGAATTACTATCTCATCTGCCGTTACCCTGGGTACGATACTCTGAGCCACTACCGGGTGGACCGCATTCAAAATCCAATCCTGACACAGGAGCCCCGGGAACCGCTGCCCCAAGGTCTGGATCTATCCCGCTATGTGCGGGAGCGAGTCTATCAGATCTCCGGAAAAAGCATTCAGGCTGTCCTGCGCTGTGAGAACAGCCTGCTCAGCGACATTTTAGACCGCTTTGGTCTGGACACCATGCTCCACGATAACGGAGACGGCACCTTTGACGCCGTTGTCACTGCTGAGCCGGAGGGACTGAAATTCTGGGCGGTGCAATATCTGGAGCGCTGTGAGATTCGAACGCCCCAGCGGCTGCGGCAGGAACTGGCCCAAACACTGCGGGAGGGCTGGGAACTCTACTGTGTGCCCTTGACGTCAGCGGACGATCATCAAACGATAGAGGAGGAACCATAAGATGAATGAGGAGGCCAAGTTGGCCGCTGTCTTTCCAATGCTGGCGGAGAGCGATTTGCCCATCGAGGAGCTGGACATCGAAGTGGCGTCGCGCAATTCTCTGCGGCGCAGCGGGGTCCATACGGTAGCTCAGCTGCTGCAGCTGACCCATACGGAACTGGTGGGCCTCTTTCCCAACCGGAATCTACCTTTTTACAGCGAGATCATCTGCAAACTAACCTATCTGGCACAGCCGCCGAAACCCACAAAAACAGAGGATACCTGTACGGTGGAAATCCTGCCGGATGATTTTTGGAGGGACGCAAGATGAAAACATTCAATATTTTCCAAGTAGCTGGGATCTGGAAATCCGAGGAGATCCACACCCGTGTGATTGCAGAACTGCTCAATCCAAATAGCCAATTTCATGACATGGGGACCGCTTTTCTACAAAAGTTTTTAGTTACACTGGGGCTGCATGAAGATTTATCCGAGACGAAGGCGGAGGATATTTTAGTAGAAACGGAAGTACCTACCAACAACGGTCGGCGCATCGACATGGTCATTTCCACACCAAACTACTATCTTCCAATTGAGGTCAAAATCTGGGCTAGGGATCAAAAGAGCCAACTCCATGATTACTACGATTATGCGAAGAAGCAGGGAAAAGCGGTGCCTTGTATTTACTATCTGACCCCGGACGGACACACCCCAAGCGCTTGGAGCCTGGGCGGCGCAGACGGTGAACTGCCGGTCTTCACCTTATCCTTCCAAGAGAATATCCTCCCTTGGCTGAATGATTGTTTTACGAACACAGATCAGCCTATTCCTACTGATGTGCTGGAAATCATGAAGCAGCTGCGGGATAATATCCGGGGCTATCCCGGAGAAGACAAACACCAGCCGGGCAAAATGGGCTTTTCTTCTACAGAGTGGCACGAAGACATTCTGGATAAGATCTACCAAACACTCTGTCAAAAATACAACCTATCATGGACTGAATGTACATACCAATATATGACCTGTACACTCCATAAAGAGAATAATCTGGAATTTTCCCTTCGAGTTAAAAAAGAAACCAAAGATTCTGTCAGTCTACACCTGATCTGCGGCATCACGATGGAAAATGAAAAACCCAATTATGCGCTGGCAGGCCCTTACATTTATAACCATCCTCAAGAATACAAGGCTCTCTTATCAAACACATTTTTCAACCCAGAAAATGTGAGCGGGAGTACCTCGAAAAGCACGTGGAATCGCTTGAAGGGTATCGATCACAAAAACCAGGACGGGATCGGCCTGGAAGCCTGCCTTGAAAAAATTGAAGAGGTATTTTCCTGGCTGGATAATGACATCAAAGAAAAACTAAGGAGATCATGAGTATGGTACAAAAAATTACAGTCTCCTATCCCTCCCTGGAAGCCAATGGACTGGACTCCATCACAGAAAGTATGGGCGGCAGTCAGTTTATTGCCCTCGCCGGACGTCCCGGTACAGGAAAAACACATCTTGCCGTCCTGATTGCCCAAGCTATGGCCAGGAAAGAGCCCGGTGTAAGCGTTGCCATTTTTTCTCTGGAGGCAGCAAAAGAGACGCTGGAACGACGGTTTCCTGATCTGGACGATCAAGTCCAGATCATCGATGAGATTCCTATGACCATTGATAAGATCTATGAGACCTGCTCCGGAATCTGCGGCCTCAGGCTGATCGTTGTGGACTATCTTCAGCTTATGGCAGGAGAATCCCCTCTGCATAAGACCCAATCGTTGAAAAAGCTGGCTGAAACGCTGAATGTTTCTGTGATTTGTGTAAGCCAGATAACCCGTTTGGTAGATGAGCGTCCCGACCATCGACCCGTACCGGATGATCTCTTTTGGAGAGAAGGAAAACCATGGTCTTTTTCCGAGCAATCTGTGGATCAGATCCTGCTGGTTTACCAACCCCAACCGACGGGATCGCAGTTGAAAGACACATGGGTCGATCTCTATCAGAAATAAGCCCAGTTATTAGTATGTTTTTTGTGACTATGATGGATATAATGAAATCATAAAATAAATTTTCCGAAACTACTATGCGTACCAAAGTACATACATCCATAATATGCAATAGACCTGCATTGTTACAGTAAGTTTGAATTGCAGACTCCCCCCTTGACCATATGTTTGCCCATAGACGACGAAAACCGGCCCACCAGGGATAGCATTCCCTGATGGGTCGGTCGTTTCGTCTCAACTGGTTCGGCTCCAGCGTTTTCTGGCCTGGGAGGCGGTCATGGTGCGCTCTGGCTGGTCGGTAGTTGCATCCTCTTGCACCTCAGCCTTTGCGATGCCTTGGTCAATTTTTACCGCTGCTTTTCCCATATCTCATCAGTGATATGAGAGTAGCTGTTTAGAATGGTGGACAGTGTTTTGATGTCTGTCCAATGAGCCAGGACATAAATTGCAGAAAGAGACAGACCACATTCTAGTGTGAAACCCCGGTCACCTTAAAGTTAGAAAATGCGGTTATCTACAAGATGTACAGATATATCCAATTGATGCGCAAAATCGGTTTTTTTGTTGTCCTTTTGCGGGGGTGCCTTTATTTGACTGGTGGTATTTAATACCCTGCTTCTTTTAACATTTTTGAAATTTCTTCTTCACTAGGTAACGGATGTTCTTCATTATATGCATCACATTCTTTCTGTGGCAATTCCTTAAAGCAGATAGGCATTAAAAGACGATCTTTATAACATTCATATGCCTCTTTTTCTTCTCTTGTCATACTTGTAACACCTCCAAGCTAATTCTCCCCTCTTGATTAGATATTACTCTTAATTTACAGTTTTTGTCAAGAAGAAACTCCCTTTGTTTTGGGTATTTACTAATGCTCTCTATGTACGTACCGCAGGCACCTTTATGGACGAAAAAGATCATTTCAATTTTCAAAACCTCCCTGTGCGACGTCGCACACTAATTTTCTTCCTCTTCTGGTACGTCTATAGAAGTTTCGATTTTTTTCTTTACAAACTTAAGAATCGGACTCAGCACCGGAATCGTCACCCCAGTAGCTTCACAATTCTCTGTAATACTTATCAGCTCGTTGATTACCAACCAGGATGCTACGATTGCCGCAAACAGCAACGGGAATTTCATGTCGATATGTAATGTCGCTGTCACATAGGAAATCATGCAGTCAATCCCAAATCCAACAAAAATCAGGATATACATCATGACCTTTTTCACAATACCAGCAAAGGATTTTTCACTGGTGATCGTCTCGCCACGAATCTTTGATGCCATAAGTCCCGTAAAGTAATCAATCACATTACACGGAACTAACAGCGCCAACGGTACCGCCAAAATCCCAAAGAAACTAAAAAAAGCACCAGCGACGGTGCTGATCACATAACTTATTGATTTTTCTTTCATAATCATTCTACCTCTTTCCACTGCCCCTCGGTTCCAACAACTCCCGGCTCCCAGACGTTGTTATCTACCAGAGACTCCCACACTTTTTCTTTGTGTCTTACTTTATCTCCCTTGGCATATCCGTTGGTACTCTCCGGCTGTTCCCAGTTTGGAATTACCTCCGGATCCGGAATAAGTATCTTGACAAATAGAGAATGGGCGGTATCTGGCGTCCATTCTTCCTGGGAAGTATGGTTCTGCAACACCTTATACAGCGTTCCTCCAAACCGGACTCTCTCTCCTGCGGTATAAGATACGCCTGCTCCTGACCACTCTGGGTACAAATCCGGAACCTGCAGCGCCTGTTCATCCGTAAAGGTGACAGCTGCGAATGCCATGGCTTTCTCTAAGAATCCAATCTGTCCAGGCTGGTCTCCAACAATCTGCTTGAGTTCGTTATCGACTCTTGCGATATCATTTCTAATGTCAGTAAGATTAACATTGAGATAAGTATCAAATACTGGTTTTGGTTCATCCGGATTACTTACGTCAATGTTTCTAAGAATTGTTCCATCGGGAATAACTACCCACATTGACCGTAATCCAATCGGAACATCTTCTTCTGTAGCACTGTAAATAATCGAGTAAATACGGCCATTTGAATCATAAATTACTAATGAATTCATCGTGTTCTCCTTTCTAAGGTAATAGTTTTATAGACTTAATATGATAGTTTCCACTAGCATATCCGTCGTAGTGTGTTCCAACAAATATAAACGCATGTTTATTAACACTAGAAATATCTAAGGTATACGTTTTTTCGGTTTTCGTTACCCACCAGTCATACTCTTGAGAGCCTCCTTCTTTCCCGACAATGGTTTCCTTAGTTGAAGCATCAACAACGGCAAGACATGCTGTTATAGGGGTATTCGGAACATTGCTTATATGGACCATGGTCGCTTGGAGTCTTTTGAATGGTGTGAGATTTATGCTGCCTTTTATCACGATCCCACACATATCGCTATTAGATGTGTACTCTGCACTAAGTACTGATCCAGACAACGCTAGCTTATAAGATAAGCTAGTCATTTCCCTAATATCTTCTTTTACAAATCTCTTATTCCACAGTCCCTTAAACCAACCATGATTAACCATGGGTCCGAATACCCCGTTCTCAAAAACCACTTGTCCTGCCGATATGTTAACGTAATTACTCGGAATAGGATTGATTACAACATTTCCAGTCATGTACGAGCCGGCACACTGATGTACTTGCTGCCACGGCTGAGGTGTGTAAGTTCCTCCTCCATTACCTGGAATATTGCCACCTGCATTGCTTAATGCTGCACTAGAGAATGTAACTCCTTGTACAACATGTTGCTGTGTGGCATTACCCAAACCTTTATAAGTTCCAACGAGTCCGGCAAGTTTCTTTCCGACAGCTATCTTATCTGAGGATATTCCCAGATCATTTAGTAACCTCTGTTTCTCAACCCAAACCCGTCCTCCGGCTCCGTTTAGATCTTTGCGCCTATATGCCCCTTGAGGAATGTCCACAAAATAATTATTCTCTTGTTCCTGCCACGAATGAACGGATTTCGTATCTGATACCTTATCTGGAATTGTCCCCACAACCGCCTCATCGTCACTGTCACTTGTCACGGCCGTCTTTCCAGCGATTACATCATCTCTTGTTGCAGTTAATTCGTCAGAGGTTGTGCCGCCTCCGCCTCTTAAATGCCATAATCCTCTCGCCACATTTACACCCCTTTCAGCATTAGCGTAAAATCTGCATTTGGCTTTTTCCCAATACACGTTACCGTTACATCTCCTGACCCAGTATCAAAATAGCTTACACAGGCTGCGGCTTTTACAAGTGCCTTCTCCTGTTCGGCTGTGGTTCCTTTTGGGATGTAGAGACATCCATCCAGCACCATGTCCTCTGTAACTCCTTCTACCCTTATGGATTGTGTATACGGCGAACCGGCTGACCAATTAGCTACTGGCAGATTAACGGTTATCGTATGTTGCAGTTTGTTGATAGATTCTTGCAGTTCAATAATTTCCTGATTCGTCGCAACCCCTGCTGGATTAATAGAAATTGTAATATGCTCTGCTTCATCAATTGCCAGCTGTATATTGTAGATAAATGAAGATGGTGCTACGCCATTGTATTCCGGCATTTCGTCTGCCGTAATTGCCTGAGAAATAGAAAATAAGACTTCCTCTTTTCCATCCGTAACATACAGGCCTATGTTTTGAATCAGATATTTTACAACAATATCTTCATTTCCAAATAACACCCTGATACTAATTAGCTTAGATTCTGTAACCTGAGCGCTGGAAGGAACTACGATCTGTCTTTCATCCTGTAAAACTGTCAATTTACTAAAATCCGTCATTTCCGGATATGCGTAACTAGACGTTACCGCCTTTGAAAATTGGAGTGCGACTTTTTCTGCAACAGCCCGTGCGATCAACTCTTTCCCTTTGTCAGTGATAATTGCTTTTTTATACGCTCCCATTTCATCCTCCTTAAATCGTCTGAATCAATGTGCTTTCCGTAATACCAGCAACGTATAGTTTTCCGTGAATTATATTCGTTACCTGATGATTTGCAATAACTTCCATGTGTGCAGGAACAATGTCCCAAATCAAACTATACAAAAGGTCGACAGCGCCATATTTGCTGGATGTTACTAATACAATGATCTTGCAAAGTTCTTCATTAATATCGAGAGAATATTCTTTTCCAAACATTTCCTCCAACCGGCTTCTTAAAAATCCTTCTGAAAATGGCGGGAACGTATTATATAGTTGCAAAATTCTTTGTCGTCTATAATCCAGCGGCTCTCCTGGTTTATATTGAATTCCAAACAATTCTTCATATATTTTAAGAGTAGACGCATCTGCCGTCTGAATATATAAATTGCTATACAATTGATACAAATCCATTTCCAAATTATCCAGTGCCGCCCCATGTGTTTTCATTATCTCTTGAAACTCCCTTACTGGGCGAAAATAACTTGGAAGTATTTTCAACAAATCAACTGACATTTGCCTTTACCTCCTCAAGTTCTGGAATCTGCTGAAGCTCTGCTGTTTCTATTAAAATCAAGTCCTTGGAAGAACCATTAATTGTAATATCTGTTACATTTACAATCTCTTCTATGTCCAAAATTGCCACAGATATTTGTGATATATAAACAGCCACAGAATATTCGATTTTCTGTCCTTTAATCGGATTGCCCCATGCTTTTCGCACGCTACCCAAATAAGTTTCTATTTTTTCTTTAATCCGATCTTTGTATATGTCTTCACTGGTGGATGCCCCCTTCGCAAGTTGTATATTGCACGTAATGTTCAATTTCAAGGCAGAAGGCGTAGTAATTGTGACAGCTGCACCAATTGGAGCCAAACCGTAGCCATTTGGCGACGGCAAATTCCCCCCAGTCTCAGATGGGCATATATAATTTTGTGTTTGCCGAATTAATTCTTGGTCCGCCGGCTTTAGCTGGCTGTTTAAAATACTACACAAAACGGTACCTCCACCTTTCCAAGCAGGATATATCTGCACTGCTCCTACGCCGGCTATTGCAAGAATTGCCGTCCGATAAGATGCAATATTTCCCCCAAAAGCAGCAATATCGAATGTGGCAAAATACCTGGCTCGAAGGGAGTCATCATCTTCCTCATCACTTCCGGATAATATAATTTCTCCTATGCTGGCTTCCGTCAAACCATTAACCACTGTAATCGGAAGTATTGGCCCAGAGTATGCATTTCCTATAATCCCTGGCTTTTCGCAAACCATTTCATAAATAAATTTTCCGCCCTCCTTGTCGATCAAATCCCCAGAGACAAATATGACGGAATTTCCACCGTTTATTGTCTTGAATTTTGTTCCTTTCGGTATTTCAACATCCACAGTCCCTTTTCTAGCAGCCGAAGTCGCTTCTTTTCTATGAATGTTGCGTTCTTCCGCTATATATTCGAGAGAACTTCCTACTGCTGTACCTGCGTATGCGTTCTGTTGTACCTGCTCTAACAGTAAATACATTCCTTCCAAATACCAGGCAGCAGGCCCCACCGCAGTCTGGATAATGCTACCCTGCCTTTTATCAATCGTGTCTGATACCCTCGACAGCATATCAGCCTGGATTCTTTCCCTCGTATATTTGCTAAAGTCGATCACACCCTTACCTCCTCTGAAATAACCCCAAAAACTGTAATCACATCAAAGGACACCAACATCGTTCCGTTTGCCGCTTCCTTAAATACGTAGTTTTCTACCGATAAAATTCGGCTATCTATAGAAAAAGCATCTTCTATCCTTCTGGGAATTTCACTTCTTACATAGTCATATTCTTCTCCTGGCAAATCTTGAAGTTCTGAGCCAAAGTTGCTGTTGTAAATCTGCCAGCAAAAACGTTCATTTTGTAAGATAATCTCTACCGCTTGTCTCATCGCCGCAAGTCCTGAATCCATTCCGGTAATTTGCTTTGACTCCCAGTCAATCACAAACGTGTTAGTTGGCTGATTTACATGTTGGAGAGCAGACTGAAAATCAACTCGATCTGGTAATGTAGCCATGTTTTTCAGCCTCCTTTAATTTTAGATAGGATAATATAGTTCTGACCATTTTTAACTCGCAGCATCAAAACTTTATCACCCATCTTTAATCCTTCGTGTATTGTAACCGTTCCACCGGCCCCTCCCTGGACGTTGGCGGTTCTGGCTATCACTGCATCTGTCAAACTCAATGCCTTTTCTGGAATAGGCGGCATAGAAGAGTCTGTTTGTACTGACAAAGGTGATACAGATACCACAGTCCCAACCGCCATATCGGTTAATCGCATTCCTTTTATCACTTCTTGTGTTAATTGTTGTAGAACACCAGCTAATTCAGACAATCCGCATCCCTCCTAATTGCTGGAATGATTTTACCTCAATGCTCATGGTATGGTCATCTCCTTCAAAACTATGAGTAACCTTTTCTGCCAGTAGCAGTCTGGTTACATTTAGATCGTGAATTCCATTTATCTGTACTGGAATAATAGAGCCGGCGCGGATTCCAACTATCCCCAATGCCTCTAGTGTCAGTGTCTGTACCACTCGATTGTAATACTGCAAGTATTGGGCACACATCTGGTCTATCTGCGCTTCGTTCAGATTTTCGTCCACCTCGTCATAATACTGAAGAAGCCCCCATTTTTTAATAGTTTCTGTATCCTCGTGAACGTAAACATCCGTCCGGCCACTTTGTTCATTCTTTTGCACGAGTTTAATCCGGTTATATGTGTCTGAATCAATATCCCTTTTATACGTATAATCTGTGACCAAACTCCCTTCCCCAATCACTGTCTGGAGAAATAAATTTTTCGCTTCCTTAAGGGTTAGCAAACCCGCATCATCATAAAATAGAAAAATTTTTCCTGTCTGCATAATTGTCTGCGCCAATGCGTCAAATATAATATCCAGACAAGTTTCGTTTTCTTTTAACAGACATGGAAATGTATATCCCGTGTCTTCCAATGTTCCTACTGATAAACCAAAATCTGCCGCTATCTGCTGGATAATCTGTGGCAGACTCATAGCTTCAAAACAATAACTGGCGTTTGTTTTCAGATACCGCAGTTGATCATAAGCCGTATAGGAAGTTTTTCCATCTTTGTTCCTTTCTGCTGAAAACACATAACCCTTAAATAATTTAACGCCGTCCACTGTGAGTTCCACTAGGCTACCTTCTGGAATTTTAATACCTTCGGTTTCTATGCAGGCAAAGGTAAACTTCCCAGGGGAGTCCATCCGATTTGTTACCCACTCCGCATCACTTAAAATGTCCGCATACTCAGTTATTACCGTCGCATCCGCCAGCTGACTTTGTACTCTTACTGAAATGTTTTCCATTCGCTACCCCACTATCTGCAAATGGTCTGCCGTAAGCCAGCCGTAATGTCCTACATGAACCGGATATGGGTTTCCCTCTACAATCCGAGTTACTGTAGTGTTTAAATTATTTGCTGTACCAAACGGCTTGCTGCCGTAACTGTCATACCAGTACTTTCCATTAACAATTACCGAAGCGCCGACCCGAAGTACTGGAGATTCCACAGGCCGTTGCTCTTCTGTCTCAGTCTGCACAGCTTCACCTGAACCTTCTTTTGATGTAATCACGATAGTTTTAGGCGCATAATCACGGTATTCCTTGATCTCGATGGAATAATAGATATCGCCTGGCTCACCACCCTTATCATTGGTTGTAAAATTGCTGATAACGCACCGCATATTCGTATCATACAGTTCCGATCTGCTTATAATAAGGCGGCCTACCTGCTTTTCTTTCATAGCCTTTCCAATCGCATCCGCATATATTTTGGGACTTTTTGCCCCGCTATTTACATATGGCTCTGACCGTTCCGACGGAAAGAAAGATTCCCAGGAAACCACTTTAAGACCTGGCTTCCTGGGAACCACTACCATACCGATTCCCAATACATCATACTCTTTGTGGTCACTGGGAATATTAATTTCAATCTCCTCCGGATTTACGGGAATCTTTAATTTCCGTCCGAATACCAGATAAATGGAGCATGTATTCTTCAACTCTGCCGCCTCCTATCCATGGGACACTGCTGTCTGGGCGCTCATCTGTTCTACCAGCAATACTTTTAATTTATCTGCTATATCCTGCGCTGTCAGATTCTTAGCTGCTGATTCTGGAATGGATACATTGATGTTTGGAGCCAGAGTTTTTAACTCTATCTGATTCATGTATCTGCGTTCTGCCAAATCACGGTAAAGCTTTACATCTTCATCGGATAGCTTTACATCGTCTTCAATCTTACCGACTTTTCCAACCTTTCCAATATCTCCCAGATTGCCTGCGGTCGGGATGGATGATGCGTCAAAACCATTTAACCCACCAAGATTTTCTGTCAGAGATTCAAGACTGAAATCAATATTATCCAATTTTGCTCCCAGATTAGCCCCGTAATTTCCGAACTGTTCCGTTGTTGCTGCTACATCAAGATTGGACATCCGTTTAATCTGAATCGCATTTTCTCCGAATGTGTCATCAACCCATCCTGCCATTTTGCTTCGAAATCCGGATACTGCACCAGCCATATCAGTGCCTAAGAGCGCATCGATTGCCCCTGCTGTCGTTTCAACAATCCCCAGAATAATATCAAACACATCGAAAAATAAATGCGCTGTTGCTCCAAGAGGATCGTTCCAGACATTCGCGAAAAATTCTGCAAACGTTGCAATTACATTCCACAAAGATGCAAAAATGTTGTAGCCGACAGCATAGATGAAACCTAATGCGCTACCAACTAGACTTCCAACCTCCTGCATTCCAAACCCGAACTGCTGCGCCACTATCATGGCTATTGAGAGAGCCGCAACCAGTAGAAGCAACGGCCGATGGGCTACTGCCCATGCTGCAGCCGATGCCAGAGCGCTTTTTACATTAGCCAAACCAGTCAAAATCGCCTGGCTATTTAGAATAACCAAAGCTACACCTATCGCCGCCAATATAGGCAAAATAAAATCAAGATTGTCAGATACCCATAAAGCGCCCTGACCCAATGCTGATAATGCCCCGACGCCAACTTGCGCCAGAACCGTAAATAACGTAATTACCTGCATAATAGCCTTTTGGCCTTCATCAGAATTTAAAAACTCACTCCACCCAGAAAAACTATCCTGCAAGCTTTTTTGGATAGCGTTTTTCCCTACGATAAAAGCTTCCGATAAGGTCATTGGCATATTTTCAAACTGTTCATTTATTTCATCTGTTGCCTGCAGCATGGCATTTTTTACAACCTCCGCAGTAATCTGTCCATCTGCAGCCATCTGCCGAATGTTTCCTATTGGCTCTCCCAGATAATCCGCAATAGTCTGAATAATGTTAGGAGCCGCCTCGAAAATTGCATTTAATTCTTCGCCACGCAGCACACCGGATCCAAGAGCCTGTGTTAACTGTAGGGATGCCGAAGAAATTTCTTGCTGTGACGCTCCTGCAATCTTAAACTGCTTATTCAGATTTTCTGCAAACTGGATGATTTCTGTACTGGATGAAAACGCATCTCCTGCACGTTGTCCAAGTCCTGCTACTACCTGGGCTGTTGCGGCGTATTCCGTTCTGGTGCGCTGGGCAGACGCATATATCATATCCTGCAAATCGGCGACAGACTGCAAACCGTCATTCATCAGTTTTAGTCTTGCATTCGTTTGCGTCTGTTGGTCCGCGACTCCTAAAAAAGATTTCACAAGACTGACTGCCCCAGTTGCCACGGCTATCTGCCGGAACGTCTTCAGGAGATTTCCCGCCGCACTAGTTGTCCGCTTTGTTTCTTCTGTATGCCTTCGCTGGCTTGCTCCAATCTGTTGAATTGTCTGATTGATCTCGTTCATCCCCTGTATGGAAATATACTGGAGTGCATCCGACATTTGATTGATACTCTGAGTAACGCCATTAATAGACTGCCTGGTTTTTTCTGATTCCCTGACAGACTGTGCTGCCAAATCGGTTAAGCCGTCATTAACAGAAGTTAAGCCGGAGAGCGCCTGCTCTCCTAAATGGATAAATGTATGAAAGGAAGCAGAAAACTGGTCTGTTAATGTAAGAGTTTCATTAATAATTCCCATTTTCCATCATCTCCTTTCTGTTTGTTCTTTTACCTCTTTATGCTCTTTTTCCAAAAGCGCTGCCATTAAAAGACGCTCATTTATTCTCAGATTCATAACTTCACTTGGGAAGATGCCATGATCGCACAACATTCTTTGCATGAGTCGCACAGTCATGGTATCTTCCGCTACTAGTTTTTTGCTTCTTCATTTAGCTCGTTTAATTCTTCCTCATCTAATACCAGGTCATTAATTTTCTTGATTTCTCGAACCAGCCTGTTATATTCCCCGACTGTCAGCATACGGCCTGGCACATCCAAGGGGTCTGCCGTTTTGTAGTATGCACACAGTTCTGAATCCTTAAAATTCGGGCTTACTACACATGTGTTTACCAATAATTTTCCATATTTGTCGTCATCAAGCTCCCGAACCAGCTGACCATTCATCTTACTTTTTCTAGTTGCCTGTTTAACCAGCCGGTTATTGGTTTCTTGATCAATCACACGAATTACAAACGGAACCGGTTTTCCACTTTCATCTACTGCTCTTTTCGTAATCACTACTTCTTTTGTTTCCTCCATAACTGGTGGAAGTAAAAATGCTTTAATATCTCCCATAAAATCAGCCTCCTAATTGTTCTGGATCCTTGAACCAGTTTAAAACTTCAATGTTTGTATAAGAAAAATTCACTTCCATATCCAGAAAATCTGCATCCGCATCCAGTTTCGCTACCGGCAGCTTCTGAAGCTTTACATTGTAAAACACTACCGTTTGGGTTCCTACACTGGTAGATGGGTCGTCATTGGTAATCTGAACCGTAAAGTATGGTAGTTTTCCAGTCTTTAAATAATCCTGCAGCATTCGCAGAAAATACGGTGTTCCATAGTAAATTGTCATAGAACCTGTAAGGGTTACCCCTGTTGTTTTCTTTTGAACCAGCCTAGTCCCCACCACTTTAAAATCACTTTCCTGGAACTCCGCATTTGAATTAAACTTTTTCAGACCAAACATTTCATGGTTTTCTCCATCGATGGTCATAAACCCACTTCCTGATTTTCCATTCAGCGCATCTCTTTCAAGTAAAAATGACATGCCCTACCTCCTTACTCTGCTCTGGCATTTACCGATACCATTACAGACATGAATATTTTTTCGATACTGTCTACTGGCTGGATATTCACATTAACCAGTACAGCGTCCACTGCATTTCCTGGAAGCACGTCCACATCTTCTGCGGCAAAATTCTGGATTCCGTTATTGGCCTGCATATCGTTCAAATAGCCAACAATCCAACCTTTCAGCAGATTCCGGCCTGCTTCATTGTTATCTGTTTTGCCTATGTAATACATACTGAAATGTTTATACACATCATTGCAAAACTGATTCAATGTTCGCATTACTCGGTTCTTGCAATACTCGGAGCCTTTATCGACCGTAATAGACGTGAACGTGTTGATATCGGTACACACCTTTACCTTTCCGAATGTATCAATAAATACCACCTCTCCAACCTTGATTGCCTCATCCACCTGGGTATCCGTAAACTTCGGCACTGCTTCAATTGCATTAGGGTACTGGGAGTATGTCAGAGATTTATTATAGGGTACCCCTGCTTCTGCACCTCCCAGCCACCAGGTTGCCTGTTCAGCAGTGAGAATCGTTCCATCTGCCAGCTTTACACCGTTGTTTACCGATATAACCCACTCGCTGTTTTCTTTCTGGGCATTTGCCATAACGGCCTGACATTTTAACCCTACATTATTGGAAATTCTTTTTACAAATGCAGCAATAGCAGAAACTGTCGCTTTGTCATTGCCATCATAAACCACAATGTCAAACCGATACGGTTCCAGAGCCTGTAAAAAGTCAGCATAATCTGACGAAGAAACATTCGGATCTGCTCCGGTTGATAATGTTACACCTGCATTTTCTTCGAGTGCTCCTGATTCTGGAAATATTACCCACTCATTATCTGTCAAATCCTGGAATGTCTTTCCTTTCTGTTCGTCTACTACTCTTCCGTCCAATACAGTGCTTACGATATAACTTTCCTCTACATTTGGATCAGATTCCACGACAATAGTAATGTCGTTTCCTCTAATACCCTCATAACGTGCCGTCACATTTGCACTTCCGATAGACGCCTTAGCTTTTACTCCTTCTGTCCCCGCGGGCCTGTACAGAAGTATTTTTGTAGGCCCTGGAGTGGTATCGCTGCCTTTCATCATTTCCCGAAGAAACAGAGCCTTTTCATTCGTTGCATCATAACCGATATAAGGTCTTAAATCCTCTCCAGGGATAATTTCCTGGATGACTCCTGTCTGTCCCCAGGAAAGCGGCTCTGCAATTGCCACAATGCCTTTTTCCCCGATATTGGGACTGATATTTCCCTGAGATTTTGTGTTAATATAAACCCCAGGCTGAACTTTGTTCTGGCTTGTCCAAGTTCCTCCTGCCATGCTAGTTCCTCGCTTTCTTTATTATTTTAGCACCCTCTCTAATGCTGCTTTTGCTTCCTCTATGCTGTATTCGGGTTCTATCAGGATTACCCTGGCAAAATCCTGCTGGTATCCTGCAAGATGCTTACTTTTCAACAGTCGCTCCGTTGGATACCTTATGACCGTCTTTTCTTCTTTTCTGTTATTTTTTAACTTTGGCACTGTTTTCCTCCATTCTCTGCATTGTCACATCATTTCTTGGCACGCTTACTCTCTGGCGAATATGGAATTTGTAATGCAGTTCCCCATCTTCTGTCTGCCATTCTCGTTCATACGTCCGGATGCAAGAAATTTTGCCGCTGCCGTCAGCGTAAGGGAGCATTTCCAGAGATTCATCCAGGTATTGAGCGATTTTATGAATTTCTGTATTTCCGTTAACAAGATTTCTTTGTTGTACAAATACAATATCAATGCCTAAATCCCGCAGGAATCTCTCATCCAGATGAGCTTCCACCTTTGACGGCATGAAGAAAATAAAAAAGCAAGGAAAGTCTGTTCCCTGCTGGTTTGGATTTTCATATACTGGATAAGGATATTGCGCCGTCAAAACACCAGCCAAGCTATTGATAACATTTTCCAAGGTAAACTTCACCGAAACGCCTCCCTTACCCGCTTATCCAATTCGACACGTACTACAGTGCGATACCGTCCAATTGCCTTCTCCTTCATGTAAAGGCCTTTTACATATGTGGTTTTGGTTCCTACGGTAATCCCCCCTGTTCCATCCGGATCTTCCTGTAATAGCCCCCCATCTACAAGCAGACCAGGGACAAAGTGTTTATCCATCCGATGTCCGTCATTTACGTAACTGGCGTACTGCATATTGTTAGCCAGAGAGGTTGTTACAGAACTTCCAGTCATAACCGGAGTTGTTTGACTGTCTGTCGCCCAATGCTGGGCCATATCTCCACTTCTGGTATTTGTTCCGGATATAGCTGCCCCTCCATTTGGCGGGGTATTTTCAGTCGCTACCCTGACTGCCTCTATTGTAGCTCCTTCTGCCACCTCAGCCATGATCTTCGGAACATCCTGACCAGCTTTTCGCAGTTCGTCCAATCGTTTACGCATCTGGCTCCCGAAACTTGACACATCTATCACTCTCCTATCAAGTTATCCTTTAGGAGACCTATTTCTTTGTGCTGTAATCCAGTAAGCGCCCCACCTACTGGATCATAATAGCTCACTGGACTCCCCGCAAAGTAACGTTCAGGTTGATTGCGATACCTCAATGCGCCGCCCCTGACAATCAGGAGTTCATCACCAGCCCTTACGTCTACTCGCAAATCGCAAGCTAGCTTTTCGGATGCCCGTTCCCTCGATACTGTTTCCGACATGACGGGGCCATCTTTTTTCGGGCTGTACATCCGGCAAGGAATAGGGGAATTATTTACTTTTTTTCTTTCTTGTACCGTGACATTTCCTTTCCGAACTGATGTGACTCGATAAATATCCATGGTGTCAGTATACCATTCAGAGAAAACAGGATTACTAAATAACATACATACCTCCCATCCCGACTAACCTGGCCATCGTTACAAGCTGTTGTCCATATTGCGTTGCATTCCATGCCCCCCACTTTTCCGTTCCAGCAGTAATGGAGCTGTTGTCGTAGCTAATAGAGGTGTCTCCCATTGCCGCTGTTTTTACAGTCCCGATGGGTTGGGAAGCCGCTGCCGGCTGCAAACCATTCATTGCCTCTGGATTATAAGTTCTCAGATATATAGATGCAAAGTGAGCAACATATAATCCGGCCGCATATCTCCACATACTCCCCCAACGCGATGGGAGCACACTGTCATTTACTTGGGCTATAAACACCCTCCACATATCCTCCGGAGTATCAGAGCCATAAAAGAACTGTGGGAAATCCTCTTGAAAAAGTTCAAGGGTATAGTTTTCCACACTTCTCTCTTCTGGTATATTTGCGGCAGTATTTTGGGCAATTTGAAAGCGATTCTTTGGAGGCTGCATATCAATCCCTCCCCTATTTTTTCGCCTTGGTTCTAACTACAGCGTCCGGACGAATGTCTGACTCACAGAAGGCCTCTTTCGCGGTTTCATCGGCCTTTCTCAATTCCTTGTCTTTGTGTCCGGAAGGCGTTGCAATTGAACCACTTTGAATCGCACTCTGAATCAGCGTACTGTTTGCCACGTCTTCCGGTATTTCTCCGATGAAGTCTTTTCGGATCAGGTAAGGCGAGCCGTCTGCCCGCCTTACTTTAAAGTTTTTCTTTGAAATGATAAACATCCTGCACCTCCTTAAATTCCATCCATATAAACCATGGTCTGGTCGTAGAATACTTCTACCTCTGACAGGTTTCCTGCATATGCGGTGTCATAGCATAAATCAGTCGTATTCGAACCGGTCATTGCGC
Organism: uncultured bacterium; assembly: GCA_905215625.1. Classification (GTDB taxonomy): domain Bacteria; phylum Bacillota; class Clostridia; order Lachnospirales; family Lachnospiraceae; genus UMGS1370. The sequence goes on along the minus strand of CAJMQQ010000012.1, from coordinate 848 downwards.
GAGTCAGCGGAGCAAGCTCATCCATGGCCAGGAACCTCTCCTTATTACAGTAAGCAACCAACCTGTCTTTCTTTCCTTCTCCTGCTCCCTTACACCACTGGGTTGCACCAATGAATAAGTCGACTCCATTATGTTTCGCTACATTATTTTCTAACAGGAAGGTTAAAATCGTCTTTTCTGCCAAATCGCTAACCCTGGTAGTAGCCATCCAATTATACTGCTCATATGGCATAATGATATGATTCGGAAGGGCATCCCTATCGTATTCTGCCTGTTCCCATACCGTAAGAATCACATCATTAATGTCTGATAGTACCTGATCTGGGGTCTTGTCCTTAAACTTTGTACTTGGTCCGTCAGATGCACCATTAGAAGATGCTTCCATAACTAACACGTCTGGATTATTTACCAGACCTGTTGTTGCGTACTTCGCAAACCCTGTGTACGTATTTTCCTCCAGATGTTTATCATAAGTCATGCGCAAACCATCTCGAAGCAGACTATCGATATTGCGTCCAGTCATATTTCCACGCTGCACATCAATCCACATGACACGGGTTCCTGCTGCAATCATATGTGCTTTATACAATCCTTTGGAAAAATCTGCCTGCACCATAGGAATTCCGTTTGCGCCGCCAGAATGGAAAATACCCTCTCCAGAACCGCCGGAAATGCCATATCCTACCTGCATGGCAGATACAAATTCTGCCCATCCACCGCCTACTCTGACAGGAATATCCCTGGCATAAGTAAAACTGGTAAGCGGAGTCCGGATCAGGGTGTCTCTCTTTTCTAATTCAGAGTGTAAAAACGCCTGGCCAGATGCAATTCCCGCATCATTCATAGCA
>CAJMQQ010000011.1 GCA_905215625.1 uncultured bacterium | reverse complement strand
AGCACCACCTTGCCAAGGTGGGGGCCGCGGGTTCGAATCCCGTCTCGCGCTTTTTTTATTTTTGCCGGAAGCCTTATTTTACGAGGACTTCCGGCTTTTGTGCTTTTTAAAAACTTGTAGACAGGGATATAATGATGATATAATAAATGAGAAATGCAAAAAAATTGATTTTGCCATCCGTTGAAGGAGTACACGATACAATGGAATTGATATGGGAAATATGCAGGATTGGTGAGACAGAAGGCGCCCGGATTCTGCGGGTTTTAGGAGAGGACGGACAGGTTGAGATACCGGAACAGGTCTGGACAGATGGGGAACACACAGAACGTGTTCCGGTGCTGGAACTGGCAGATTATGCGTTTTCAGCCATGATGAGAAACGAACCCAGACCAGGCACAAAACAGGAAGGGATGCCAGTGATCTGCGGAGAAAAAGTAGAGTCGGTAGCTTTACCCAAAACCCTGGTACGAATTGGAAAATATGGGTTTTATAACTGTGAGAAGTTGAGAAAGCTGACATTCTGGTCTTCCATAAGAGATTTGGGAGCCGGACTTTTTACAGGCTGCAGGGGCGTGGAAGAACTGGATGTACGTATGGAAGAAGAAAGGAAATCCTGCCTTCCGGAAATCCTTGCAGAACTCAGTCAGATGCTTCGGCTGACCATGCGGGATGAATCAGGGACAATTACTGCAAAACTGCTGATTCCGGAATTTTTTGAAGAGTCTGTGGAAAATACTCCTGCCAGGATTCTGGTATTGGAGACCCATGGGTGCGGCCACCGGTACCGGTACTGTTTCCGGCAGACCCAGATGCAGATGCCGGAATACGACGCCCTGTTTCCTTACGTGTGCGTAGAGGAACAGCCGGAAACCGCTGCGGAACTTGCATGGTATAGACTTTGGTATCCTTTTAGCCTAAGCGAATCGTCAAAAAAACAGTACAAAACCTATTTAAAAGAACATCCGGCATCTGCTATGAAAGCCTTTTTGCAGGTTCAGGATATGAAGCTTCTTGGCCAGATTGCAGAAGATGCCATCATAGATGGACAAACGATTACGGCTATGACAGAGGCGGCCTCTAAACTGGGACAGACGGAAGCAGTTACGGTGCTGATGAATGTGCGCCAGGAGAAATTTTATAAAAATCAAGAGCAGAAGGAGATAGAAACTCTGCCTAAAAATAAGAAACGGAAGTTTGAATTATAAGAGAAGGGAGAATGACCATGAAGGAAGTCGTGTTATATTATAATCCAGGCAACGCGCCAAAACCGGCACTGATGAAAAGCGTGCTGGTCCGGATGGGGATTCGGATTAAAAACGTAACAAATGAACAGACAGGAGAAACCATAGGAAGTCTTTTGGGAATGGAACAGCAAGGAAAGCCGGATGAAGCAGGAGAACAAATGGATGGCGCCATTGAAGAACAAATGCTGGTGCTTCATCAGTTTACGGAAAGACGTCTGGATCAGCTTCTGTTCCAGCTTAGAAAGGCCGGCGTTCCCAAGATTGAGTTAAAGGCAATTGTTACGGAACAGAACAGCCAATGGACCTTGTACCAGCTATATGAAGAACTGAGAAAAGAGCGGGAGGCATTTGCAAACAAAACATGATAGATCCGACGAGAGAACGGCAGCTTACAGAATTAAATCTGGCAGAATTGTGTACGGAAATTTTGGCCAGATCCCGTAATGAACTGTACCTGAATATGCGGTTTCTGGATTTGTCCCTCAGCAGCCTGGGATTTGAAGCGGACTGGGGACTTTCGGGATATGGCATTGCCACAGATGGATTTCTGATTTATTACCAGCCGGAATATCTGACTGGACTATTCCGGAAAGGACGGGTATTTGTCAACCGGGCATACCTGCATCTGGTGCTTCACTGTCTGTTTGGTCATCTGGACAATCAGATGCTTTCCAAAGCCGGTAAGGAAGGACGGGAGATTTTGTGGAATCTGTCCTGCGACGTGGCAATGGAGTCCATTATTGACAACCTCTATCAAAAATGCGTCTATGTCCATCCGTCCCCGGTTCGGCGGGAATTTTACCTGAGACTGAAAAACAGAGGTCTGGCGGTGTTGACAGCAGAGGGGATTTACCATGCGCTGACAGAGATGAGCCTGTCGGAACGGGAGATAAACAGGCTGGCGGCAGAATTTACAGCAGATAATCACGGTCTGTGGAAGAGGGAACAGCCGCCAAAAGCTGCCGCATCCAGGCAGAACCGCTGGAAAGACAATCGGGAAAAGCTGCAGACAGCCATGGAAACAGGTTCTAAGGATGCTTCTGAGGACAATCAAAGTCTTCTGGAACAGGTTCAGGCAGAAAACAGGGAGCGGTATGATTACAAACAGTTTTTGCGCCGGTTTTCAGTCCTGAAAGAGGAAATGCAGGTAGATGCAGATTCCTTTGATTACGGATTTTATACCTATGGACTGAGTCTTTACGGAAATATGCCGCTGTTAGAGCCGCTGGAGACGAAAGAAATCCGGCGTATTGAGGATTTTGCCATTGCTATTGATACGTCCATGTCCTGCTCCGGGGATCTGGTCCGCCGTTTTTTAGAGGAAACTTATACCATTCTGGCAGAGTCGGAGACGTATTTCCGGAAAATCAATATCCACATCATTCAGTGTGATGATAAAATCCAGTCCGATGCGGTGATTACCAGTCAGGAAGAAATGAAAGACTATATGGATCATTTTACCATCCAGGGACATGGAGGAACCGATTTCCGGCCGGTTTTTGAATACATTCAGGCTCTTACTGCGGCCGGGCAGTTTCACAAGCTGAGAGGACTGATTTATTTTACAGATGGAAAAGGCATTTATCCCATAGAAAGCCCTTATTACGATACGGCATTTGTTTTTATAGAGGAAAATTACAGCGATATTTCAGTTCCGGCCTGGGCTATGAAGCTGATTTTGTCGCCGGAAGAGTTAATTGCAGAAGAGCCAGGAGGAACGACCCATGAATATCAAACGGGCAAAACAGGAAATTAAAGACACCATAGAGGCCTACCTGATGAAGGACGAGATGGGGGAGTATGCCATCCCGTCTATCAGACAGAGACCGGTTCTGCTTATCGGGCCGCCAGGCGTTGGAAAAACCCAGATTATGGAGCAGGCGGCAAGGGAATGTGGGATTGGGCTGGTATCTTATACCATTACCCATCACACGAGGCAGAGCGCGGTGGGACTGCCGTTTATTGAAAAAAGGCAGTTTGGCGGCAGAGAATACACGGCAACCGAATATACCATGAGCGAAATAGTCGCTTCTGTTTACAACAAAATGGAGGAAACAGGACTTTTAGAAGGAATTTTATTTATTGATGAGATTAACTGCGTGTCTGAGACACTGGCTCCGGCCATGCTTCAGTTTTTGCAGTGCAAAACCTTTGGCAGCCACAAAATACCAGACGGCTGGGTAATTGCAGCAGCAGGCAATCCTCCAGAATATAACAAATCAGTGCGGGAATTTGACGTGGTAACCCTGGATCGGATTAAGAAAATTCATGTAGAACCGGATTATGAAGCATGGAAAGAATATGCTTCCAGGGAGATGATTCATCCGGCCATCCAGTCCTATTTAAGCATTAAACCCCAGAACCTGTGTCAGATAGAGACAACGGTAGATGGGAAATTTTTTGCAACTCCAAGAGGCTGGGAAGATCTGTCAGAGCTGATAGGAGTTTATGAAAAATTAGGAAAAAATGTGGATCGGGAAGTCATCGGCCAATACCTGCAATATCCTAAAATTGCAAAAGATTTTGCCAATTACCTGGAACTGTATAACCGGTACCGCAGCCAGTATCAGGTAGAAGAAATTTTAAATGGAGTAATACGGGAAAATGTGTGCAATCAGGCGGCAAAGGCATCCTTTGACGAACGGTTCAGCCTGGTGGGACTGCTGCTTTCCAGACTTTCCAGCCAGTTTGCCGACTGCCGGAAACAATCAGACGAGATGGAACTTCTGATGAAACAGCTTCGCAGATTTCCGGAGATTGGCGACCTGGATCAGATTACAGCAGATTTTGATACCGAATATAGGGATAAAAAGAAAGCAGAGCTTTTAAATACGAGACAGGATCGGAGTTACCGCCAGGTGTTATCGGTTCTGGAAAGCTGGAATCAGGAGAGAAAGGCGGCAGGAATGCAGGACAAGGAAGAGATCTGGCAGCAGCTTCGCTTCTGGTTTGGAGAAAAAAGCGATTGTTATGAAGAACTGGTACAAAAAAGCGGCGGGATGCTGGAACACGCATTTGATTTTATGGAAGCTGCATTTGGGGACAGCCAGGAAATGGTAATGTTTGTAACCGAATTAAATTCCAGATATTATAGCGTTTCATTTCTGCAGGAGTACCAGTGTGACCGGTATTATGAATACAATAAACGACTGCTGTTTGATGACAGGGAAGCAGAAATCTTAAAACAATTAGATGCAGCCGGTGTATAAAAATGGTTTTTTGGCACATATTATCCGTAGCATCACCAGAAATGGAGGAAATCATATGGGTAATAAAGCATTAGATTATACGGCGCTGACCATCAGTATTATAGGCGCAATCAACTGGGGACTTATCGGATTTTTTAATTTTAATCTGGTATCCTTCCTTTTTGGAAATATGAGCTGGCTGTCCAGAATTATTTATGCGCTGGTAGGTCTGTGCGGCTTGTATTTGGTCAGCTTTTATTCACGTTCAGGCAGCCAGATGTAGGATTTTATGAATGGATAAATCCGTCTTGTTATGCTATGATGAAAATCAAAACAGGACAGGTTTGATGTACGGAGGAACGTATGACGGGAAACAAGATAAAAGCAGTGATTTTTGACATGGACGGAGTATTGATTGACAGCGAAATGCTGTATTTAGAGGATCTGCTGAAGTTTGTCCAGACAAAGAATCCAGAAGTTACAAAAGAAGATTTATTTAGCGTGGTAGGCAGCACAGCAAAAGATACCTGGACAATCGTCCAGAATGCAGCGGCAAACGGACAGGACTGGGAAAGTCTCCGGGAAGAGTACCGGGAAAAGAGAACCATTTATGAAACCATTGACTACCGCAGCATATTCCGGAAAGAAGCAAAAGATTTGATTGCTTATTTAAAAGAAAATGGATATAGACTGGCAGTGGCATCTGCGACGAAATTGCCTCTGGTAATCCGGGTGCTGACGGAAAATGGAATCGTGGATTACTTTGACCAGGTTGTCAGCGGCAATATGTTTGAAAGAGGCAAACCGGATCCGGAGATTTACTTCTATACAGCGGGAAAACTGGGAGTGAAGCCGGAAGAATGTCTGGTTGTCGAGGATTCCACAATCGGTATTACTGCGGCCAGCAGAGCTGGAATGAAGATTGCGGCAGTAATCGACGACCGGTTCGGTTTTGATCGTTCTCTGGCAGATTTTGAGATTGAAAATCTTGGCGAGGTGCTGGAATGTCTGAAGAAATTGGAAGAGAGCCAATAGGAAAGAAGAAAGAAACAGAAGAAAAAGAAAAAGGCGAGTGGGAGCGGGAAGTGCTGGAAGCTGCCATGGAAGCCGGCCACATTCTTCTGGAAAATGGCGCGGAAATCTTCCGAGTGGAAGAAACCATAGACCGGATTTGCCGTCATTACGGAGTGGATTTTGCAGATGCCTTTGTTTTGAGCAACGGAATCCTGATGACTGCCGGAAATGTAAGAGAACAGTATTTTGCAAAAGTCCAGCACATTCCGGTAAGCAGCGCCCATTTAAACAGAGTAGCTGCGGTAAACCAGCTTTCCAGGGAGATTGAAGCAGGAAACTATACCATCGGACAGGTGCGTCAGGCGTTAAAGGAGATTGAGCAGATGCCGGGAAAAAGCAAAACCATGCAGATTCTGGCGTCCGGAATCGGAAGCGGCTGTTTCTGCTATCTGTTCGGAGGAAATCTGATAGACAGCGCGGCGGCCTTTCTGTCAGGGCTGATATTATATGTATTTGTTTTATACATAAGTGTTCCAAAATTGTCTAAGATTGTAGGGAATATTGCAGGCGGCGCACTGGTAACCTGTTTGTGCATGGTCATGTACCATCTCCAGATTGGAGAACATTTAAACTATATGATTATTGGATCCATTATTCCACTGGTTCCCGGCGTCCCCTTTACCAATGCTATCCGCGATATTGCAGACGGAGATTACATTTCCGGATCTGTGCGGATGTTGGATGCGCTGCTGGTATTTTTCTGTATTGCGCTGGGGGTAGGACTTATGTTTACGGTATACAATCGGTTGACAGGAGGTGCGATTCTGTGATTAGCCAGATTGCTGCTGCGGCAGTGGGAACCATTGCATTTTCCCTGTTATTTTCCGTTCCAAGGAGTTATTACCCTTACTGTGGGCTGATTGGAGGCGTCGGATGGCTGATTTATTGCAGCCTGGAAGGCGTGCTGTCTGCGGCGGAAGCCACATTTTTTGCAACTGTGGGGGTAATTCTCCTTTCCCGCTTCTTTGCTGTATGGGAACGGTGTCCAGTGACCTTGTTTCTGATTCCTGGAATCTTTCCTCTGGTTCCGGGCGCAGGCGTTTACTGGACGTCTTACTATATTGTGACAGGAAAACTGGATCAGGCGCTGGTAACCGGATTTCAGGCCCTTAAAATGGCAGTGGCCATTGTGCTGGGAATCGTATTGATTTTTGAACTTCCCCAGGGGTTTTTCAGGAAAATTGCAAGTCCTTTTATGAATAAAAAGAAACATTGACAGGAGGAAACAAGATGATTGTAATTAAAGGCGGAAGAATTGTTGACCCAGGCAGAAAAATTGACGAAAAAGGCGACATCTGGCTGGATGGCGATAAGATTAAAAAGATTGTACTGGGCGGGGAAAACGGGGAATCTGCAGACGGCGCCCAGGTAATTGACGCGGCAGGAAAGGTGGTTGCGCCGGGACTTGTAGACGTCCATGTTCATTTCCGGGATCCTGGATTTACATACAAAGAAGACATTCATACCGGAGCGGCAGCAGCGGCAAAAGGCGGATTTACCACCGTTGTTTTAATGGCAAATACAAAGCCCGTTGTCGATAATGTGGAGACGCTGAACTATGTGCTGGAAGAAGGAAAAAAGACCGGAATCAACGTTTTGAGTACAGCGGCGGTATCAGTTGGATTTAAAGGACAGGAACTGACGGATATGGAAGCATTAAAGGCAGCTGGAGCTGTTGGATTTACAGATGACGGTATTCCGCTGAGAGATGGAGCGCTGGTCCGAGCTGCAATGGAAAAGGCAGCGGCTCTTGATATGCCATTAAGTTTCCACGAAGAAGATCCTGCATATATTAAGCAAAATGGAATCAATCATGGCGCAGTATCAGAAAAGCTGGGAATTTATGGTTCTCCAGCTCTGGCAGAGGATGCTATGGTGGCAAGAGACTGCATGATTGCCAAAGATACAGGCGCGGCCATTGACGTCCAGCATATCAGTTCCGCTAATTCTGTTGCCATGGTCCGTCTGGCAAAAGCTTTGGGAGCCAATGTCTGGGCAGAAGTAACGCCTCATCATTTTACGTTGACAGAAGAAGCCGTATTAGAGCATGGAACTCTGGCGAAGATGAATCCGCCTCTTAGAACAAAGGCAGATAGGGACGCTTTAATTGAAGGACTGAAAGACGGAACCATTGACATGATTGCAACGGATCATGCACCGCACAGTGCAGAAGAAAAAAGCCGTCCCCTGACAGAAGCCCCCAGCGGCATTACCGGCCTGGAGACTTCCCTGGCTCTTGGCATTACCAGCCTGGTTAAAAAAGGCCGCCTTACTATGGTTCAGCTGATGGAAAAAATGAGCCTGAATCCGGCCCGCCTATATCATTTAGACTGCGGCCGCCTGGAAGAAGGAAGACCAGCGGATCTGGTAATCTTTGATCCGGAAAAGACTTGGACAGTAAGGACAGAAGAATTTGCTTCAAAGGCGGCAAACAGTCCGTTTATCGGGGCAGAACTTACTGGAAAAGTAACACATACTATTTGTAAAGGCAAAGTGATTTATGAAGACTTATCGTAATATTTTATTAGATGTGGATGGAACCCTTCTGGATTTTGGGGCGTCCGAACGTCAGGGGATCAGCCAGGTTCTAAAGTTTTACGGGTTCCAGCCTAAAGAAGAATATCTAGCGCGCTATAAAGAAATCAATAAAGAAGCCTGGGCAGCTTTTGAACGGGGCGAGGTAACCAAAGAAAAACTGGTCAACCAGCGTTTTGAGGTGTTTTTTGGACAGCTTGGCAAAGCAGTAAATGGAGAAGAAGCAGAGAAAATGTACCGGGCGTGTCTGGACAGTTCAGCCATTTTAATCGACGGAGCGAAAGAATTGTGCAGATATCTAAAAGAAAAAGGCTATGGCCTTTACGTTGTCACAAATGGAACTTCAACAACGCAGTATAAGCGCCTTGCTTTATCAGGGCTGGATTCCTTTATGGACGGGATTTTTGTCTCAGAGGATGCAGGAAGCCAGAAACCTCAGAAAGAGTATTTTGATTACTGTTTTAAACGGATCCCAGACGCGGATCAGGAAACCATGATTTTGCTGGGAGATTCCCTGACATCTGACATCAGGGGCGGAATCATTGCAGGAGTAGACACCTGTTGGTATAATCCGGAGAGAGTGGCTGGAAGAGAAGACATTCGGCCAGTTTATGAAATTGAAAATCTGGAGCAGTTCCGGATGATTGTATAGAGTTTTTGCAGCAGTCCAGATAAAACCGGGCGGCTGCAAAATTTTTAAAAAAAGTTCTTTACAACCAACACTTTAGTATGCTACTATAGTAGCACGTCAATGAAATAGCCGGACAGTGAGGAGGAAATAATTATGAAAAGAAGAATGATCGGTGCGATAATGGCAGCAGCCATGGGACTTTCTCTGGCAGGATGCGGAGCAAACGATGCCCCAGCGATTGAGACTTCAGCGGCAGCAGAAGGAGCAGCTCCGATAACTGAGGAAGCAGCAGAAACGGAAGCAGCCACGACTGCCACAGAGACAGAAACAGAAAACGAGACAGCGAAAGAGGCAGCGCCAACCGAAGGCGGCACACTGGTAGTTGGATTTGATCAGGATTTTCCTCCTATGGGATTTTTAGGGGATGACGGGGAGTATACGGGTTTTGATTTGGAACTGGCCCAGGAAGTAGCAAAACGTCTAGGTCTTACTTACCAGCCTCAGCCGATTGCCTGGGATGCCAAAGACATGGAATTAGAGACAGGGAATATTGACTGTATCTGGAACGGATTTACCATGAACGGCAGAGAAGACAATTACACCTGGTCTGAGCCTTATATGGATAATCAGCAGATTTTTGTAGTTGCACCAGATTCCGGAATCAAGACGCTGGCAGATCTGGCGGGAAAGGTCGTAGAAGTCCAGGTAGATTCTTCTGCACAGGCAGCGTTGGACGACGCCCCAGAACTTGCAGATACCTTTGAAGAAATCGTGGTAACTCCGGATTACAATACCGCGTTTATGGATTTGGAGCAGGGCGCAGTTGACGCGATTGCCATGGACGTAACGGTAGCAGGCTATATGATTCAGGAAAGACAGTCTGATTTTGTGATGCTGGATGAATCCATTTCTTCTGAGGTATATGCCATCGGATTTAAGAAAGGCAACACGGAACTTCGGGATAAGGTTCAGGGCGCATTGGAAGAGATGGCGGCAGACGGCACATTGACGGCGATTTCTGAAAAATGGTTCGGAAAGGACGTCACTACAATCAGTAAATAATAGGAGCAGAATTATGAGCATCGGTCAGACAATTGAACAGTTAGTCGGAGGAATGGGAGTCAGTATCCAGATTTTTGTGGTAACCCTGGTATTTTCTTTGCCATTGGGACTGATTGTTTCCTTCGGAAGAATGTCAAAAAACCCGATTGTCCGGAATCTGACAAAGGGGTACATATCAATTATGAGAGGCACTCCCTTGATGCTTCAGCTTATGGTGGTTTATTTTGGCCCGTTTTACCTGTTTGGAATCCAGATGGGCAGAGGATACCGGCTGTGGGCAGTATTTATCGGCTTTGTGATTAATTATGCCGCTTATTTTGCAGAGATTTACCGGAGTGGAATCCAGTCCATGCCGTCAGGCCAGTATGAGGCTGCAAAGATTTTAGGATACAGCCGCAGCCAGACCTTTTTTAAGATTATTCTGCCTCAGGTAATCAAACGGATTTTACCATCTGTTACCAATGAAGTCATTACTCTGGTAAAAGATACGTCGCTGGCGTTTACCCTGAGTGTTATGGAGATGTTTAGTGTGGCAAAGGCGCTGGCCGCGAAAGGAACGATGATGCCGTTTGTGGCAGCCGGAATTTTTTATTACTTATTTAATTTGCTAGTGGCAGTGGTTATGGAACACGTAGAAAAGAAGCTGGATTACTACGCTTAGGGAGGGGAACATGAGTATTTTAACCATAAATCACATCGAAAAATCCTTTGGAGATGTGCCGGTATTAAAAGATATTTCCCTGGCGGTAGAAGACGGCGAGATCGTGTCGATTATCGGGCCGTCCGGTTCGGGAAAATCTACGCTGCTTAGGTGCGCCGCTATGCTGGAAACCATGGACAGGGGAGAGATTTTATATCGGCAGACCAGGACAGTCTGGTCAGATGAAAAGGGAAACATTCATTATGCGCCGAAGAAAGAACTGAAAGAAATCCAAAGTCTGTATGGTCTGGTATTTCAGAACTTTAATCTGTTTCCTCACTATTCTGTAATAAAAAATATCACAGATGCGCCAATTCATGTCCAGAAGAGAGACAAAAAGGAAGTGGAGTCCGAAGCAAGGGAACTGCTCCGGAAAATGGGACTGGAAGATAAGGCAGATGCTTATCCATGTCAGCTTTCTGGCGGACAATGCCAGCGGGTGGCTATTGCCAGGGCATTGGCATTAAATCCACAGATTTTGTTCTTTGATGAGCCTACATCGGCGTTGGATCCGGAACTTACGGGAGAAGTATTAAAAGTAATCCGGTCGCTGGCAGATTTAAACATTGCCATGGTAATCGTTACTCACGAGATGGCATTTGCAAGGGATATTTCAGACCGGGTAATTTTTATGGCAGATGGCGTAATTGTTGAAGAAGGAAGTCCACAAACGGTATTTGCTTCTGATAATGAGCGTACCCAGAACTTCTTAGGAAGATATGGGGAGATGTTAAAGTAAGAATTGGTAGAAGATGAGTGTGAACAGAGTCTGCTTAGGGGGCGCTGCATTTTGCAGCGTCCCTTTTTGCTGCCAGGCTTCCGGAAAAGCTGCTGCCGGCAAATCTTTAGAAAATCTTTCGTTTTTCTGCCCGCCCGGCTTTAGAAATACAGGATATACTGAAAGCACATCAGGAGAAGGGAGGAACAGGAATATGGCTCAGGAAGTGATGAGGTGGACGGCGTGCGGGATTTTCGTGATAACGGTATTTATTGTTTCTATGATATTTACGGATACCTGCATTGATATGATTCGGAGAAAGCGGGAAAAAATCCTGCACAGCAAGAGACAGACGTGCTATACTAACTCCAAGATACCGGATACAAAAAACGGAGTAACGAGTGAGGAAGGATAGCAGGAATGGAAGCAAATCGTATTTTATTGGTAGAGGACGACAAAGAGATCCGAGAAGGAGTAGAAATCTTTTTAAAAAGCCAGAATTATATTGTATTCCAAGCGGCAGATGGCATAGAAGGACTGGAAATTATGGAACGAGAAGAAATTCATCTGGCGATTGTAGATGTGATGATGCCCAGAATGGATGGAATTACCATGGTGGTGCGGCTGAGAGAAAAGTGGGACATTCCGGTAATTTTCTTATCTGCCAAATCAGAAGAAGTTGATAAAATTATGGGACTGAATATGGGCGCTGACGACTATATTACAAAGCCATTTACTCCCATGGAACTGCTTGCAAGAGTTGGCTCCCAGCTCCGCCGTTATAAACGGTTTATGGACAGATTGGAGAAAAAAGAACCGGAGAACCCAAAGATTCATCGGATTGGAGGGCTGGAAGTCAACGAAGAGACGGTAGAAGTCCTGGCAGATGGAAGTCTTGTACGTCTGACGCCGATGGAATTTAAAATTCTATTACTGTTAATTAAGAATCCTGGACGGGTATTCTCGGCAGATGAGATTTATGAAAGAGTGTGGAACGAACGGGCAGTAAATACAGATACGGTCATGGTTCATGTCCGGAACATTCGGGAAAAAATCGAGATTAACCCAAAGGAGCCTAAATATTTAAAGGTGGTGTGGGGAGTTGGATACAAAATTGAAAAACAAGCATAGATTAGGAGTTTTTTTAACATGGCTGCTGGTAATTGCGGCAGCGGCAGGGATGGTCGGCGCATATCCTTATATATGGGAACGGGCGGAAAACTGGAAAGCCAGATACCTGACATATGAGATAGATTCTCTAAACAACGAGAGAGTAAATAATGTGGCAGCGCTGGTCCAGAATGGTGCATATGGAATGTGGATGGAAGAGGTCCAAAACCATTCTGGTAAAAAACTTCAGCCATCCCAGGTCTTTGTACCAGAGCTGGAAGGATTGTTAGAAAGCCGGACTGAAGCTGAAAGCGCCGCAGAAAATATGGCTTCGGCTTCAGAAAACGAAGAAGCAGGCTGGGAAGAATATGAACCGGATTCGGCTTATCTGGAAGAAGTCCGGAGGTATATTGACGAGATGGGTGCAGGCTGGGACGCTGCATTACAGACACTGAAAGGACCGGACAACGTCAGGGTCATAGATAAAAACGGGCAGGTTCTGTCAAAAGGAACACCGGATATTGATTACGAAAATGATGCCGTTGTGAAAATTACCTTTGACAATATGGGAAGATGTTCCTATGCGGGAGCAGCAGGCAATAAAGAGGCGGTACAGATATTAGAAGAGCACCAGTACGTATTCTCCAATGTGTACGGAGGGGGAGATCCATTAGCAGCCCAGTTCGGAAGAGATTATGTATATGAGGGACTTTCTTTTTCTGGTCCTGAAAACAGAACCTATGAATTTGTAATTGAGAAAGAAATGATCCTTGGGACAGAAGAACCGGCAGGGGTTGATATGGATGACTTAACAGCAAATGGAATCTTCCTGCTGATTTGGTCAGCACTGGCAGTATTTTTAGTGGCTGCCGCATGGCTTCTGCCGCTTCTGCCCATTGTCAGTCTGGGAACCGGAAAAGTCAGCAGAGCGCCGCTGGCACTTGTGGGATCCATACTGTTTGCAGATGCTTTCCTCGTTATCTGCGGCGGTGGAATGATTGAAACAGCCATGAATGGAGAACTGATGAACATTCTGGCTCAGATATTTGCCTATCAGGGAAGTTCCGAGATTGTGGGAATTTTAAACGGACTGTACTGGGCGGTTACATTTGGAATCGTATTCTGGTCAGCACTGTGCGTGAGAAGCATTTTTACCTTGGGACCAGTCCGCTACTTTAAAGAAAGAACCGTAACCGGATGGTGCTGCAGATGGATTCTTGGCTGCTGCCGCTGGATAAAAAAATACTGCGTCAGATTCCTGGATTCCATTATTCAGACAGACTGGCAGGAAAGCTCCAATAAGATGATTCTGAAGATTGTGATTGCAAATTTTGTTATTTTAACGGTAATCTGCTGCCTGTGGTTTTTTGGAATCTTTGCGCTGATTGTTTATTCCATTGTTTTGTTTGTTATTTTAAAGCGGTACTGGGAAAAGGCCTATCAGAAATATCAGGTATTGCTGTCGGCAATTAATGAGATGGCAGACGGAAATCTGGATGTAAAAATAGAAGAAGATCTGGGGATATTTGCCCCGTTTTACAGCCAGCTTCTCCGGATTCAGAACGGATTTAAAAAAGCGGTTCAGGAAGAAGTAAAAAGCCAGAGAATGAAAACCGAGCTGATAACCAATGTGTCCCATGATTTAAAAACACCGCTGACCGCTATTATAACTTATGTAAACTTGTTAGAACAAGAAGACATTACAGAGGAAGAACGGCGCAGCTATATTGAGGTGCTGGAAGGAAAATCCCTGAGGTTAAAATCCCTGATTGAGGATTTGTTTGAAGTCAGCAAGGCTAACAGCGGAATTACCCCGCTGAATCTGGTGGAAGTAGATATTGTCAGCCTGTTAAAGCAGGTGCGTCTGGAATTAGGAGACCGGATTGAGGCGTCTGGAATTGATTTCCGTTGGAATCTGCCGGAAGAAAAAGTGATTTTGAACCTGGACAGCCAGAAGACCTATCGGGTATTTGAAAATCTTCTGGTGAATATTACGAAATACGCGCTGCCTGGAACGCGGGCATACGTTGAAATGCAGGCAGAATGCGCCGAAAACTATGGAGAGGAATGCGGTGCAGGCCAAAATCATGTTGTGATTACTATGAAAAATATTTCTGCGGCTGAGCTGAACGTCTCTCCTAATGAGCTGACAGAACGGTTTGTCAGGGGAGACGTTTCCCGCAATACAGAAGGATCCGGCCTGGGTCTGGCCATTGCCAAAAGTTTTGTAGAGCTTCAAGGCGGTAAGATGGAGATAGAAGTAGAGGCGGATTTGTTTAAAGTAACGATTCGGTGGTAAAAGTTGTCTGCGTGCAAACAGCAGGAAGCGGTAGTTATGGTGATAGCTGCCGCTTCCTTTTTAGGTTGCCAAGTATCCGGAAAAGCTGCCAGTGACAGGTTTTTTCGGTAATTTTTTATAGCTCCCTAAAACTGTCAGTTTTCTGGGGAACCGTTTACTTTCCTTCGAAAATATAGTACAATAAAGGACAATTATGAAATATGTAAAATGGAGGTAGTTTACCCTATGAAAGCATACGATTATGTCCTGGTGGGAAGCGGTCTGTACGCCGCAGTGTTTGCATATCTGGCAAAGCAGAAAGGGAAAAAGTGCCTGATTGTGGAAAAGCGGAACCATGTGGGAGGAAATGTGTATTGTGAGGATGCAGAAGGAATACACGTTCATAAATATGGCGCTCACATTTTCCATACCAGCAACAAAAAAGTCTGGGAATTTGTCAACAGTCTGGCAGAGTTTAACCGCTATACCAATAGTCCGGTGGCAAATTATAAAGGCGAGATGTATAATCTGCCATTTAATATGAACACCTTCAGTAAGATGTGGGGCGTGTGTACTCCGGCAGAGGCAAAGGCGAAAATTGAAGAACAGAGAGCCAGCATTACCGGCGAACCGGAAAACTTGGAAGAGCAGGCCATCAGCCTGGTGGGACAGGACATTTACCAGAAATTAATCAAGGGTTATACAGAAAAACAATGGGGACGTGACTGTAAGGACCTGCCGGCGTTTATTATTAAGCGCCTTCCTGTCCGTTATACCTATGACAACAATTATTTTAACGATTTATACCAGGGAATTCCTATCGGCGGCTACAATGTGATCATTGATAAGCTGTTAGAAGGCTGTGATGTGGAACTGGGTTCGGATTATCTGGAACACAAAGAGCATTACGACGCATTGGGCGAAAAGATCGTATACACAGGCCCCATTGACGTCTATTACGGCTACCGGTTCGGCAAGCTGGAATACCGGAGCTTAAGGTTTGAGACAGAGGTTCTGGACGAGGAAAATCATCAGGGTGTGGCAGTCGTAAATTATACGGATCGGGAGACACCATATACCCGGATTATCGAGCACAAGCATTTTGAATTTGGAACCCAGCCAAAGACGGTAATTACCAGAGAATATCCGGTTGACTGGAGTGAGGGCATGGAACCATATTATCCGGTAAATGACGAGAAAAACCAGGCATTGTACCAGAAGTATGCCGCGCTGGCAGCAAACGAGGACAAGGTTTTATTTGGAGGCCGACTGGGAGAATACAAGTATTATGACATGGACAAGGTCATTGAGTCCGCTATGAGGAAGGCAAAGGAAGAACTTGCATGAATATTGTATATGCGTCCAATGACGGCTATGCCCGTCACTTAGGGACGTCCCTTTATTCTCTGCTGGACAGAAACCAGCTGGAGCAGGAAATTACGATTTACCTGCTGTCTGTCGGGATGTCTCTGGAAAATCAGGAAAAATTAAGAATCATTACCGACCAGTTTGACCGCCGCCTGGAAGTGATTGAGATGGGAAACTTGAAAGAGAGGTTTCCTTATGAAATTGATACCGGCGGATTTGACATCAGCGCAATGGGCCGCCTGTTTGTAGGAACTGTACTTCCAGACACTGTGGAACGGGTGTTATATTTAGACTGCGACACGGTGGTTCTGTCTTCTCTCAGAGGTTTGTGGAACACAGATCTTGGAAGAACTGTAATGGGAGCGGTGATGGAACCTACCATTTATCCGTCCATTAAAGAACAGATTGGTCTGGCGCCGGAAGACGCTTATTTTAACTCAGGAGTCCTTTTAATAGATGTGAAAAAATGGCGGGAACAAAGGGCAGAGATTCAGCTTTTAGAGTTTTATAAGAAGCTTGGAGGCAGTACGTTTGCCTGCGACCAGGACACTTTAAATGGAGCGCTGAAAGGAAAAATTAAGCCTTTGTCTCCTCGTTATAATTTCTTTACCAATTACCGGTATTTCCATTACAGTGACCTGGTCTCCCAGTCTCCAGCTTACAAAATAGTTCCAAAAGAGGTGTTCCAAAAGGCTAAAAAGCATCCCGCTATCGTTCATTTTATGGGGGATGAACGGCCATGGAAAGCCGGAAATTGGAATCATTACCGCCTGGCATATGAGCGGTATTTAGAGAAGACGCCATGGCGCGGATTCCCAAAAGAGAAGGGACAGGAATGGTATATGGCGGCCTATCATCTGATGGATTATGCAACGTTTCTTTGTCCTCCGGTTCGCCGTTATATCAGCCGGAAGTATGGAATGAAAGCAGTGGAGAGCAGAACAAAATGAAGACAAGCTGTGTCATATTAAACTATAATGACGCTCCGACCGTTCTGGTTCAGGCCCGGCGGATCTGTCAGTACCCCAGCCTGGATTATGTGGTAGTAGTAGACAATGCTTCTACCGATGATTCCTGGAAAGAACTCCAGCAGTTAAAAGGAGAATCTGATAAAATTTTTCTCATTCGTACAGAAAAAAACGGAGGATATGGAGCAGGAAATAATGCTGGAATCAGATATTCATATGAAGAATTAGAGGTGGATTTTGTGCTGATTGCCAATCCGGATACGGTGTTTACCGATACTTGTGTACGGAATATGACGGCTGTATTATGCCGGTGTCCGGATGTGGCAGCAGCAGCGCCAAGGATGCTCGATCCAGTATTCGGAGAACAGATAAATGGATGGAAATTGCCGGGATTTTTGGGCAGTCTTATGAAAACAGGCCCCATATGCCGGAGGACACTGGGCAGGATTTTGAAAGGCAGAATCGATTATCCAGATTCGTATTTTCAGGGGCATAAAGCAGTCTATGTAGACGCGGTTCATGGCTCTCTTTTGATGGTAGACGCAGTAAAAATGCTGGGTTGCGGCGGATATGATGAAGAGGTGTTTCTCTACAATGAAGAGGAGATACTAGCTCATAGATTCAAGGATGCCGGTTACCGAACGGTGCTGATTTTATGCCAGACTTATCGCCACGAACATTCGGCTTCGATTTCAAAAAGCTTTAAAAGTGTGGCAGGAAGGCAGAAACTCCGCAATCAGAGCGCCTTGTATTATTACGAAAAATACCTTCACATCAGTCCCTTGCAGAAGCTGTTTGCCCAAGTGTTTTTCCAGATAATTTTAATGGAAATCTGGTTTTGCAAATCGGTTTTAAAAATGGATTGGTAGAGAACAGAGGTGTACAGTGGAAGAATTAATTTCAATTATTGTTCCAGTTTATAATGCGCAGAACTATCTGGACAGAAGCATTCAGTCAATTATAAATCAGAGTTATCGGAACCTGGAACTGCTGCTGATAGACGATGGTTCTACGGATAATTCGCTGGCGATTTGCCGGGAATATGAGGTTAGGGATCCGCGGGTTCAGGTGTTTACAAAAGAAAATGGAGGCGTTTCCAGTGCCCGCAATTTTGGCTTTTCCAAGATGAAAGGAACCTGGTTTATGACCATGGATTCGGATGATTATATGGCAGAAGATGCTGTCCGGATTTTATATGAAAGCGTAAAAAAAACCGGGGCAGATATTGCTGTCGGCGGCCTGGAATTTGTCTATGAAGACGGAACGCCAGGAGATAGAAGAACCTGGAAAAACAAGTGGTTCGGCACACTGGAAGAGTTTGGAAACCAACTGCTGGTTCCACTGTTTGATCTGCAGGTCATCCATAATCAGAACAATAAATTATACCGGACAGACAGGGTTGTACGTTATGACGAAGCCATGTCGATTAACGAAGATATCTGGTTTTCTGTCCGGATGTTGACCAGAAGCAGGCGTGTCTGCGTTGTGCCGGAAGTGGTTCTTTATTACTGGCAGCATCAGGCTCAGGACAGTTTAATAAGCCGGTTCTATGACAATGGAGTGGATACCTGCTTTATTTTGCTGAAAGCTATGCAGGCGCTGTTAAAACGGTGTTGTGCTTCTAATAGTGTGAAAAACCAAATCAATAACCGGATGGTATTCCATATCTGCGGATTTTTGGGATTAACCTATTACCGTTCCGGATACAGCCGCAGGCAGTGCCTGGAAGAAGTGAAAAAGCTGGCCATCCGTCCGGAATTCAGATGGCTTTTAGCCGATGTAAAGCCGGAGGGAGCCAAGAATACTTTGGCTGTCTGGGTGCTTCGCCGCCGTCTGGTCCGGATTTACCATTGGATGTGTCTTGCCTTATACAGCCGTCAAAAACAGAAGGGACAAAAAACATGAGAGATCAATCAGAAACCATATTGGTAACGCGGGCTTCCCTGCCGCCGATGGAAGAATATGTAGAAAAACTCCAGCATATCTGGGAAACCGCATGGCTTACCAATATGGGAGAATATCACGAAGAATTGAAAGCAGAGTTAAAGAAATATTTGGGTGTAAACGGCCTGGAATTGTTTGTGAACGGTCATACTGCATTGGAGATGGTTCTTCAGGCATTTCAGTTAGAAGGAGAGGTTATTACAACCCCGTTCAGTTTTGCATCCACAACCCATGCGATTGTAAGAAACAACCTGACGCCAGTGTTCTGCGATATTAATGACAGAGATTTTACGATGGATGTAACCAGATTGGAAAGCCTGATTACAGAGAAAACCTGTGCCATTGTGCCGGTTCATGTGTATGGAAATTTCTGTGACGTAGAGCAGATTGAAGATATTGCAAAACGCCATCATTTAAAGGTGATTTATGACGCGGCTCATACGTTTGGGGAAAAATTAGACGGCAAAGGTTCCGGAAATTTTGGGGATGCATCTATGTTCAGCCTTCATGCCACTAAGGTTTACAACAGCATTGAGGGCGGCGTTGTAACCTTTCAGGAAGACTGGCTGGCCGACATCCTCTACAAGCTGAAAAACTTCGGAATTACCGGAAAAGAGTCGGTAGAGTATGTAGGCGGAAACGGTAAAATGAACGAATTTCAGGCGGCCATGGGGCTGTGCAACTTAAAATACGTGGACCGAGAGATTGCCAAACGGAAAGCAGTAGCAGAGCGGTACCGCAGCCATCTGGAAGGTGTGAAAGGCATCCGTCTGTCAGAAGTAAATCCAAGGGTAACCTATAACTACGCCTATATGCCGGTGGTATTTGAAAATTACAAGTGGAACAGGGATGAAATTTATGGGCGTCTGGCTGAGAAAAATATCTTTGCAAGAAAGTATTTTTATCCTTGTATTAATGCTTATGACTGCTATAAAGATCAGTTCAATCCACATGACACGCCGGTAGCAGAGCGCATATCCAAGCAGGTATTGACCCTGCCGATGTATGCCGATTTGTCTCTGGAAACAGTAGATGAAATTTGTACCATTATTTTAGGAGAGTGACCAGATTATGAAGCAGAAACCGCTGGTAACCGTCAGCTGCATTGCTTATAACCATGAAAAATATATTGCCAGAGCGCTGGATAGTTTTCTGATGCAGAAAACGGATTTTCCATTTGAAATCGTGATCCATGATGATGCCTCAACGGACAGGACAGCCGAGATTATCCGAGAATATGCAGAGAAATATCCGGATATTATCCGGCCTATGTACCAGACAGAAAACCAGTATTCGAAGGGAATTTCGAATATAAGCGGAGCCTTTAATTTCCCAAGGGCAGAAGGAAAATACATCGCCATGTGCGAAGGGGATGACTACTGGATTGACGATACCAAACTGCAGCGGCAGGCCGATTACATGGAGGCACATCCAGGATGTACCATGTGCTTTCACAGCGCGAAAATAGAGTCTGACGATAAGGCGCTCAGGGCAAAAGAAGTGCGCCCTTATAAGCACAGCAAGCTGTGTACGCCGGAAGAAGTCATTGATAAACGGGCAAATTATCCGACAGCATCTTTAATGTTTCCGACGGAACTGGCAAAGCAACTGCCCCAGTGGTACCATGACTGTCCCGTAGGGGATGTGCCGATTCATATCTTTATGGCAAGTAAGGGAACCGTCTATTATATGGATCGGAAGATGTCCGTATACCAGCAGGGCGTCAGCGTTTCCTGGTCCAGCCAGATGGAAAGAGGCAACTATAAAGAAAATCTGATCCGCCACCACAATGCAATGAAAAAGATGTTCCGTGCCTTTTCAGAAGACACCGGTCATCAGTATGATACAGCAATTAAAAGCGCCTTTCGCCGGATGGATTTTCTTACCCTTCTAAATACAAAGGAATACAGCCAGATTAAAAACCGGGAATACCGGCGTTACTATAAAGAACTGGATTTCCGTACCCGCTTTTTCCTAAATATCGAGTTGTACTGCCCATGGCTGTATAAGGGACTCCAAAAAATCTGGTATTTGCTGAGAGGTAATAAATGACAGAGAATGCGACAAATTTAAGAGGAAAAGTGTTGTCCGGACTGTTCTGGAAGGCGTTGGAAAACGGTGGCGTCCAGCTTGTCCAGCTTGTGATTTCTTTGATTCTGGCAAGACTTCTGGGGCCGGAACGTTATGGAACGATTTCCCTTCTTCTGGTGTTTATTGCCATTGCAAATGTATTTATTCAGACTGGTTTCCAGACGTCCCTGATACAGAAAAAGCAGGTAGATGACCTGGACTATTCTTCAGTATTTTATCTGAGTTTAGGTGTTGCCGCAGTTCTTTATGCACTGATTTTTGCAGGTGCTCCTGCAGTAGCCGGATTTTATCACGATCCAGAGCTGAAAGCCATGTTAAGGGTGCTGGCGTTTATGATTTTTTTTGGAGCAGTCGTGTCGGTTCAGACGGCTATTGTTTCCAGAAAAATGGAATTTAGGAAGATGTGTATTGCTAGTTTACTGGCTACCTGTCTGTCCGGAACAGCTGGTGTGATTGCCGCTTATAAGGGTCTGGGAACCTGGGCTTTGGTTGTTCAGCAGTTGGGAAACCAGTTCCTATTAATGATATTCTTATGGGTACTGGTAGGATGGAAACCAGAGAGAAAGTTTTCGATAAAACGGATAGAATCCCTGTTTTCTTATGGATGGAAACTGATGTGTTCGTCCCTGATTGATACGGTTTATAATAATTTATACACCATGGTAATCGGAAAGATTTACCAAAAAGATGTAGTCGGTTATTATAACAGAGGAAACCAGTTTCCGCAGCTGATTGTTAATAACCTTGCGGCCTCTATCCAGGCAGTTATGCTGCCGGCTTTTTCTGCCAGCCAGGAAGATAAAGGGAGAATGAAAGCTATGGTTCGCCGTTCCATCGTGACCAGCGCTTTTGTAGTTTTTCCCATGATGGCAGGTCTGATTGCAGTAGCCAACCCATTGATTTCCGTTATTTTGACAGAGGAATGGCTTCCTTGCGTTCCATTCCTTCAGATTATGTGCGTGGCCTATGCCATGTGGCCGATTCACATTGCAAATCTGCAGGCCATTAATGCTCTGGGAAGAAGCGATATTTTCCTGAAGCTGGAAATTGTGAAAAAAGTATTGGGCCTTTTGGTATTGGCGGTCAGTATTCCATTTGGTATTTATGCCATGGTCTGGCTAAAGGCGGCAACGGATTTTATTGGCACGATTATCAATGCGTATCCCAATAAAAAACTGCTGGATTACAGCTTTACAGAACAGTGGAAAGACGTATTTCCGGCGTTGCTGCTATCAGTCATCATGGGAACAATTGTATACAGCATTCAATTTATCATTCACAATAACTGGCTGCTGTTAATTACCCAGATTCTGGCAGGAATCCTGGTCTATGCAGGATTGTCCTGGTTGTTTAAAGTCGAAAGCTTCCGTTATTTATTAGGCATAGTAAAAGGAGCCGGGAAGAAATAAGAAGAAGCTTTCGTAGCCAATCCATAGGTTTTATGCTATACTAGCCGCAAAGCGGTGCTTTTTAGAAGAGAGGAAACTATGAAAGAAGAAACGAATATTCTGCTGACCAGCGCTGGCAGAAGGACGTATCTGGTAGAATATTTTAAAGAGGCAGTTGCCGGCAAAGGAAAGATCCATGCGGCAAACAGCCAGATCTGCCAGGCGTTTTCATCTGCCGATCAATGGGTGGTAACTCCGCTGATTTATGATAAAAATTATATTCCATTTCTTTTAGAATATTGCAGGAAAAATAATATTACCATGCTGATTTCCCTGTTTGACATTGATTTGCCAGTGCTTGCAGCCCATAGAAAGGAGTTTGCAGAGATCGGTGTGGACGTAGTTGTATCAGATACGGATACCGTTGCAGTCTGCAACGACAAGTGGAAAACGTATCAGTTTTTGATGGAACATCATTTGCCGGCACCGAAAAGTTTTATAACGCTAACGGAAGCAAAACAGGCAGTAAAAGAAGGTCGTTTGTCCTATCCTCTTATGGTAAAACCTCGTTGGGGAATGGGGTCTTTATCCGTTTATGAGGCAGATAATGAAGAAGAACTGGAAGTCTTTTACAAAAAGATTTTTCGGGAAATCGGAGACAGCTATCTGCGTTTTGAGTCGTCACAGGATCTGGAAATGTGCGTACTGATCCAGGAAAAATTAAATGGACAGGAATACGGATTAGACATTATCAATGACTTAAACGGCTGCTACCAGGTTACCGTTCCAAAGAGAAAAGCGGCAATGAGATCCGGGGAAACGGATGCAGCAGAGACGGTTGACAATGAAGAATTAAGACAGCTTGGACAGCAGCTCAGCAGTCTTTTGCACCACAGAGGGAATCTGGATGTGGATGTGTTTCAGGCAAATGGGCAATACTATATTTTGGAAATGAATGCCAGGTTTGGAGGCGGTTATCCATTCAGCCATGCGGCTGGAATCGATCTGCCAAGAGCATTGCTTTCCTGGGAAAAAGGAGAGCAGCCAAAGAAAGAATGGCTGACAGCAAGGTATGGGGTACGGGCTCAAAAGGCCATTAAAATCCTGGTTATGGAGGAATAGACAGGAATGCAGGATATACTTTTAGTGATTCCGTCTTATAACGAAGAAAAGAATATTGAGGCTGTAGTGGACGAGCTGATTCGGGATTTCCCTGGATTAGATTACATTGTGGTAAATGATGGATCTACGGACAATACTGCCGCAATCTGCAGAAAAAAAGGCTATCATCTGTTGGATCTTCCAGTGAATCTGGGACTGGCCGGATGTTTTCAGGCAGGGATGAAGTATGCTTATGAAAAGGGATACCAGTATGCGATTCAGTTCGATGGAGATGGACAGCACCGGCCGGAATATATCCAAAAAATGCGGGAAAAGATGGACGAAGGATATGATATAGTAATCGGATCCCGATTTATAGACGCGTCGAAAGGTTTCTCAATGCGGATGATTGGAAGCCGGATGATTGCAGCAGCGATACGAATGACAACGGGAATCAGGGTCAGCGATCCTACTTCCGGTATGCGGATGTTTAACCGGCAAATGATTCAGGCATTTGCCCTCCGTCTGAATTATGGGCCAGAGCCGGATACCGTCTCCTTTTTAATTAAGCAGGGGGCAAAAGTAGCGGAAGTACCGGTAAAAATAGCAGAACGCCTGGCTGGAGAAAGCTATTTAAAACCAGTTGTAGCGGCAAAATATATGATGCGGATGTTGATTTCTATTTTGTTGATTCAGAATTTCCGAAAGAAATAAATGAGGAATAAAATGTTGGATAAGTTGGCAGATTTTTTATTTGAGCCAGAAGAAAACATAGAAAAAAAGAATATGACCTGGAACATTGCAGGCAGTTTCTGCTATGCGTTTGCAAGTATTCTGCTTTCTTTTCTGGTAATGAGGATTGCTGGAGATGTGGCAGGCGGAATCTTTGCATTTGGATTCAGCACCTTCGGCCAGCAGATGTTTACCGTAGCCTATTTTGGAATCCGTCCGTTTCAGATTACGGATGGAAGCGGGGAATATTCTTTTGGGGATTATCTGCGCCACAGGAAGCTGACTTCTGGATTTGCGGTAGTGATTTCGGCAGCATACCTGGTCTGGACGGTTTTCACAGGAAATTATTCAGCAGAAAAAGCGCTGGCGGTATTTTTGCTTGCCATGTACAAGATTATTGACGGATTTGCAGATGTATATGAGTCGGAATTCCAGCGTCAGGGCTACTTATACCTGACTGGAAAGTCCAATACATTCCGAACTATTTTATCAGTATGTGCATTTTTGACAGGACTTTTGCTGTCTATTCATAAAATGAGTCCGGAGAGGAGTCTGCTGGTGGCTTGCGGGGCTGCAGCAGCGGCCCAGATAGCAGGAGTGATTCTGTTTAACCTATCAGTAATAGGAAAGCTTTCGAGGGTAGACTGGGAAAAACACAGTGGGAAAAGCCGGGAACTGTTTGCCCAGACCGGCCTGCTGTTTCTGTCTGTATTTCTGGATTTTTATATCTTTTCCGCGGCCAAATATGCTATTGACGGCAACCTAAATGATGCGGCCAGCGGATATTTTAATCTGATTTTCATGCCTACATCCGTTATTTACCTGGTGGCAAATTTTGTCATTCGTCCGTTTTTGACAAGGCTGACGGTGCTGTGGACAGAGGGAGAATTTCGGGATTTCCGGAATCTTCTGGGACGGATTGGAGCATTAATAGCAGGGCTGACAGTCCTGGCAGTCGGAGGGACACTGCTTCTTGGAAAGTGGGTTCTTTCTATTATGGAGCTGCTTTTGGGAGCAGGATATGAGGGCAGGTTAATTCCCTATCATGTGGCATTTGTACTCATCGTATTAGGCGGCGGTTTCTATGCATTTGGAAACCTGATGTACTATGCCCTTGTGATTATGCGGCAGCAAAAACGGATTTTTGTCGTATATGCATCGGTAGCAGTATGCGCAGTTTTTCTGGCTCCTTTTTTGGTTAGAAAGATGGAAATTGCAGGAGCTTCTGCAGCGTATTTGAGTTTTATGACATTGCTGATGGCAGGTTTTACAGCCAATACCCTATGGATTTACTGGAGAGAAAAGAGCCGCAGAAAGGCAGAATCCAGTCAGTAAAGAAGGAACGATTATGGAAGAAACAAAACTTTTGGTGGATGTGATTATTCCGGTTTATAAGCCAAAGAAACAATTAAAACATCTGCTGGCTATGCTGGCAGTCCAGACATATCCGGTTCATCAGGTCATTCTGATCAATACCGAAAAAAAGTATTGGAATGAGGAAGAAATGAGGGAAGCCATTCCGGATAAGTTAGATGTAGTGGTACGCCATATTACAAAGCAGGAATTTGATCATGGAGCAACCAGACATCAGGCAATGGAGATGGCAAAAGGCGATATTTCTGTATGTATGACAGATGATGCAGTACCGGCAGACAAGACATTAATTGAACATCTGGTCCGGGCTTTCCATCAGACAGGGCCAAAGGGAGAAACGGTAATAGAAGCCTATGCAAGACAGCTTCCGGCAAAAGACTGCGGATTTGTAGAGCGGTATACCCGCTCCTTTAATTATCCGGAAATCAGCCGGATAAAAACATCCGAAGACTTAAACGAACTGGGAATCAAGACTTTTTTTGCCTCCAATGTATGCTGTGCGTATAGGCGGGATTTGTATTTTGCACAGGGCGGTTTCATCCGGAAAACTATATTTAATGAGGATATGATTTTTGCTGGAAAGGCGGTACAGGATGGCTACGCCATCGCTTATGCGGCAGATGCAAAGGTCATTCATTCCCACAATTACACCTATATTCAGCAGTTTAAGAGAAACTTTGATTTGGCGGTTTCTCAGGCAGATCATCCGGAAATTTTCGGGGGAATCCGTTCGGAAAGTGAAGGAATCCGGCTGGTAAAGACTACAGCAGTTTATTTACTAAAAAAAGGAAAAGTGTGGCTGATACCAGATCTTATATTAAAAAGCGGATTTAAATATCTGGGATACCGGATGGGAAAAAACTATCAGAAACTGCCGGATTCTGTGATAATGAGGTGTACCATGAATCCTGGATATTGGGAAGAAAAAGGGGGGAATGGAATATGATGACCACCATGCTTCGGGTTCTTTTAATACTGGTATCGGTTGCTACAATGGGAATGATTGTGCGGAAAATCCGACAGGCAAAATTACAAATAGAGGATGCAATTTTCTGGATTTTGCTGGCTATGCTTCTGGTAGTTTTCAGTATTTTTCCAAAGGTAGCAGACGGTCTGGCCAGCCTGTTTGGAGTGTATTCCACAGCAAATTTCTTATTCCTCTTTACGATTTTTTTGCTGCTGGTAAAACTGTTTACTATGACGATCCGGATCTCACAATTAGAGACGAGAGTCAAAGAGCTGGTTCAGCAGATGGCATTAGAAGAACTTTTACGAAAAGAGGACAGAGATAAGGAAGAAAATAGGTGACCAGTATGGGAAAACAAAAGAAAAGAAATCAGGGAAACGTTTCCTTTGACAGGAAATCTATTTTGATAAGTTTATTTTCTGTTATTCTGGTTCTGGCAGCAGGGCTTATCTGTGAATATGCCTGCAATATGAAGGTGCTGTCGCTGCCCAGGGCGCAGCGCGGAATCATTCCGGTTGCAGAGGGAAATGTAAGGGCAGAAGGCTTTGTAAAAACAGAAAAAGGCTGGGAATTATCCGAAGACAAAGGGATTCTGACCGTAGAATTAGGCGGGTGGTATATCGATAAGCTGGCATATTCCTATGAATATAACCACCTGCTCAATGCAAAGGCATATGTGTGCTACTACAATGAGTATGGAGAAGCGGATCCGGAACAGGACTTGATTCTGGAAGACCGGAACAGCGGGCTCTTAGAGAAATCTTATCTGAATATTAAAAAGGAAACCGATCATGTCCAGTTGGTAGTTGAGCATTCCCAGTTAGGAGAAGCGGGATCCAGGGAAAAGGCGGCAGAAGAACCTCTTGTGATTACTGGTTTTGAAATCCACAACAGGGCGGCTCTCAACTTTGTAAGAATGGGATTTTTCTGGGTAGTAATCGGACTGGCTGTATTTTTCTTCCGGTGCAGAAAATGGATTGGGAATCATATTGAAGTGGGATTTGCGGCAGTCTGTTTATCTATGGGAATTCTGATGATTGCAGCTTTGCCGGTAAGCAAAGTCGGTTATGATGAGGAAACCCATTTTATGCGTTCCATGGAGATTGCCAGTATGCCGTGGGGAATGAATGTCAGTCCTGCGGTATGGTCAAAAATGATTCCAAGTTTAAATGACTGGCCGGAAAATCAGCCTGGAAGCAGAGAAGAACAAGCTGCAATCGAGCGCTATTTTAACCAGGAAGGCGATTACAAAAACGGCAATCTTCATCCGGATTCTGTAACGCCGGCTCTCTCTGCTGCGGCTTATGCAGGACAGGCGCTGGTATTAAAAGTGTGCAAGGGACTGGGACTTCCATTCGGCATGATGATTCGTCTTGGAAGGCTTGGAAACCTGCTGGTCTATGCTGCAGTTATGTTTTTTGCCATAAAAAAGACCCCGGTAGGAAAGGTAATCATGTCGGTCATCGGACTGTTTCCGACCTCTGTTTTTATGGCCTGCGTATACTCCTATGATCCAGCGGTAATGGCGTGGATTTATTTGTCCATGGCCCTCCTGTTAAAAGAGATTCTGACTCCGGAAGAGAAGATTTCCTGGAAGTCCTACGCGCTGATTCTGATTACATTTGTTTTAGGATGCAGTGCCAAAGCAGTGTATGCGCCGATGATTTTGATTGGCCTTCTGCTGCCGGAGTCCAAGTTCCAGAACAGACAGCAGAAAATTGCCATGAGGCTGGGATTTGTACTGGTATTATTCGGTCTGTTGTCCACATTTGTTCTTCCGGTTTTACTGGCTCCAAAGGCGACCGGAGACCTGCGGGGTGGAGATACCAGCGAGGCGGGACAGATGTCTTATATACTGGGAAATCCAATCGCATACGCCCAGATTTTGTTCCGCAATATCTTCCATTACCTTCCGGATTTTGTATTGGGAAAAGACATCTTTTCTGTACAGGGACACCTGGCGGCCAGCAGTCTTACCTGGATGACAGGGGCGCTGGCAGTCTATACAGTCGTGACAGATACGAAAACAACAGCGCCAGAGCGCTTGTCTGTCAAGCAGAAGATTTGGATTTTCCTTATGCTTGGGGGCGCAGTGCTCTTAGTGTGGACGTCTATGTATATTGCCTATACGGAGCCTGGAATGGTAACCATCGCCGGAGTTCAGGGACGGTACTATCTGCCGATTCTGTTTTTGTTTTATATGCTGTTTAATTCCCGCGCCGTCATTGCACGAATCGAAAATATGTGGTATCATACGGGAGTGTTAACAGTATCTGCGCTGATTCTTCTGGCAACAATGTGGCAGGCGGTCATCGCACCCTGCTGTTTGTGATAAGAAAAGGAGAGTAGAATCATGGGAAAAATTAAAGTAACTTCCTGCCCGATTGAAGGATTGTATGTAATTGAACCGACCGTTTTTAAGGATGAAAGAGGTTATTTTGTAGAGACTTATAATCAGAATGATTTTAAAGAAGCCGGACTGGATATGGTATTTGTCCAGGACAATCAGTCTATGTCTGTAAAAGGCGTATTGCGGGGACTTCACTACCAGAAGCAGTTCCCCCAGGGCAAGCTGGTACGTGCAATTAGAGGACGCGTATTTGATGTGGCAGTTGATTTGCGTACCAATTCCAAGACTTATGGAAAGTGGTTTGGAGTAGAACTGTCTGCTGAGAATAAGAAGCAATTTTATATTCCGGAAGGCTTTGCACATGGATTTTTAGTGCTGTCTGACGAAGCAGAATTTGCCTATAAATGTACAGATTTCTATCATCCTGGCGATGAAGGCGGCCTTGCATGGAATGACAAAGAAATCGGCATTGAATGGCCGATTGAAGAAGGAATGGAATTGATTATCTCTGAAAAAGACCAGAAGTGGGGCGGATTCAAAGATACATTTAAGTTCTGAAAGAAAGGAACAGGATTATGAATTATGTCCTTTCTCTTGTAAAGGAGATTTTTAAAAAGAGGAAAGTAGTCTGGGATTTGTCCATTGCAGACTTCCGCAAACGGTTTGTAGGGTCGTATTTCGGCGTGGTCTGGATGCTGATTCAGCCCATTGTAACGGTCCTGATTTACTGGTTTATTTTCGGTCCAAGCGGATTTAAGAGTACGCCGCCAATCCCGAATTCCTCTTATATTGAATGGCTGGTGCCTGGCATTGCGCCCTGGTTTTTCTTCAGCGAGGCATTGAATACAGGAACCAACTGCCTTCAGGAATACCATTATCTAGTGAAAAAAGTAGTCTTTCAGGTGGAAATTCTGCCGATATTAAAGGTAATGTCCAGCCTGTTTGTTCATGGATTTTTCGTCATTATTATGTATGGAGTATTTCTGTTAGGAGGAAATCCTCCAATGCTTACCTGGCTTCAGGTGATTTACTATGCATTTGCAGCGTCTATGCTGGCACTGGCAATTTCTTATCTGACCAGTGCGGTAACCGTATTTTTTAAAGATATGGCCCAGATTGTCAGTATCTGCCTTCAGTTTGGAATGTGGATGGTTCCGATTATGTGGTCTGTGGAAATGTTTCCAAGCGCTCCGTCCTGGCTGGAACAGGTGCTGAAAATCAACCCGGTTTACTACATTGTAGTAGGCTACAGAGACAGTATGCTGACAGGCAACTGGTTTTGGGAACGGCCGACGCTGACTTTGTATTTCTGGGGAGTGACCATTGTATTGATGTTGGTGGGATTAAAAGTATTTAAGAAGTTAAGACCGCATTTTTCCGATGTTTTATAATTAGATTTGCACATGAAAAGAGACCAGGAGGGAACACTCTGAATGGTCTCTTTATGTTATAGAAAAACTCTTATATGGGATGAGAGTTTCGGGGAGGGATTTTATGAAGGAAGGATTAATTTCGATTGGAAAAATGGCGAAAATTAACCGTATTTCCATTCCAACGCTGCGGCTGTATGATGAAAGAGGACTGCTGAAGCCCCGTTACACGGATCCAGAGACGGGGTACCGCTATTACGACATTAATCAAAATGCCCGGCTGGATGTAATTGTATATATGAAAGAACTGGGGATGAGCCTTGCAGAAATTGAGCAGGCTCTTCAAAAAGAGGATATTACGATAATTGAAGAGCTGTTGGCTCAGAAAAATGAGCAGCTCCACGAGCAGATGCGTCAGATTAAGGCCCGCCACGATGCGGTGGAACGGGCAATTCAGTCGATAGAGCGCTACCGGAAATCTCCGGCAACGGGAACGTTGTCTCTGGAATACATTGACCGGCGTTACATCTGGGGGATTCCATGTTCCAATAATTTTTATAACAGCGACGTCCATAGTTATGAAGAAGTGCTGATGGAGCTGAGAAAGTGTCTGGGGGAAGAAGGATTTCCTCAGATTCATTCCTATAATATCGGGACTTCCATTTTAAAGAAGGATTTTATGGAAGGAGAATATATTGCAAATCAGATTTTTATATTTGCAGGACGGAGCGCTTTGGGACGGGAAGCGTCGTTTCAGATTGTAGACAGCGGAATGTATGCCTGCGTTTATCTGGACAATTATGACGATGAAATCCAGGGAGCTGAAATGCTTCGGGAATATTGTATGCAGAATAAATGCAGCATTGCTGGGGATTATATCTGTGAGGTGATGACAGGATTTCATGTATTTGACAATGACCCGCGCAGTATGTTTTTGCGGCTTCAGATTCCAGTTACGTTTCCTAAATAGGACAGAAAAATTATGTCAAAGAACTCTGTGAAAAAAATGACGAAATTACTTGACTCTAATCCTGCAGGAGGGTCTAAACTAAAGCTATAAACAAGATGGGCATAGCTCATTGATTCAAAATTCCAGCTTTGACTGGATTGGGAGAAAAGGAGGTTACTTCATGGAGAAAATTAAAGTTGTTCAGTATGGTTGTGGTAAGATGGCAAAATACACACTGCGTTACCTATATGAACATGGCGCACAGATTGTCGGAGCCATTGATGTCAATCCAGAGGTTGTTGGAATGGACGTAGGTGATTATGCAGGACTTGGCGTAAAAACAGGCATTCTGATTTCTGATGATGCAGATAAAGTATTAGATGAGTGCTGCGCAGATGTTGCCATTGTAACCTTGTTCAGTTTTATTGGTGATATCTATGACCATGTAGAAAAATGTGTGGTTCGCGGTATTAATGTAATTACGACCTGCGAGGAAGCGATTTATCCATGGACGACGGCAGCAGCCCAGATTAATCGCCTGGACGCACTTGCAAAAGAATATGGCTGTACCATTACTGGATCCGGTATGCAGGATATTTTCTGGATCAATATGGTTGCAATGGCAGCAAGCGGATGTAATAAGCTGACCAAGATTAAAGGAGCATACAGCTATAATGTAGAAGATTATGGACTTGCATTGGCAAAGGCACATGGCTGCAATCTGACAAAAGAAGAGTTTGAAGCACAGATTGCTCATCCTGCTGAGTTTGAACCGTCTTATGCATGGAATGCCAGCGAAGCGCTGTGCAACAAGCTGGGACTCACCATTAAGTCCATTGAGCAGAAACACGTTCCATATGTAGTAGACCATGATGTATATAGTTCTACAATGGGTCTGACAATCGAAGCAGGACGCTGCATCGGTATGTCAGCAGTAGTAACCATTGAAACCATGCAGGGAATTACCATTGAAGAAGAGACCATCGGTAAAGTATATGGACCGGAGGACGGCGATATGTGCGACTGGTGGCTGACTGGTGAACCAGATACCGAATTCCATGTTGTAAAGCCTGCAACAGTTGAGCATACCTGCGCAACTGTTGTAAACCGGATTCCAACTCTGCTTACTGCACCGGCCGGATATGTAACTTGCGATCAGTTAGAACCTCATTCCTACCTGACATATCCGATGGAGTATCATGTATAGGGAAACAGAGCAATAAGAGTGATTTTCCAATGTAATAATATAAAACAGGAGAAAGCGGCATTGTCCTTAGAAATGGGGGCAGCCGCTTTTTAGTTAGGTAATTTTAAATATTCCTGCAATTTCTTCTGCAGCAGCTTGTCTTCCGGAGAGATATAACGGCGTATGTCAGCAGGCATAATCCGGTCAGGAGAGAGCTGCGCCCGATAAGCAGCAGGCGAACGGTGAAGAGTTTCTTTAAAGCGTGCATTAAAGGATTTTAAATCGGAAAATCCATTGTCTAATGCAATAGATGTCAGCGTTTTTTCTGTTCCTGACAAATCAATTAAGGCGTGCTGGAACCGGACTCTGGTAAGATATTCATAAAAATTCACACCGACAGTATTTTTAAATAAAGTGGAGATATAAGTGCGGTTATATTGGGAAAATTGGGCCAGGTCTTCCAGAGAAATTTTTTCCTGATAGTGCTGCTCAATATAATTGATAAGTCTCTGAACGGTTTCCTGATGCGTGCGGTCTTCCTGATCTGGAATCTGGACTATTTCAGGAGAAAATAAGGTGCATAGAGCAGACAGAAGAAGCTCAAAACTTCCCTTGGCCGCAAGCTGGCTGTAGGGAGTGTCTTTTTGTGCACAGGCATAAATCTGGCCTGCATAAAAACGAATCTGATCATAGGCGGATTCATGGCGGTTTTCTTTTGTGGAGCAGCAGGAAGGAAACTGATAAGTATAACCCTTTTTAACAAACTGTTTAAATGCAGACGGAGAAAAATGGAGAACCAGGGCGCGGGTATTGGCTTGTTGGGCATAAGAAGCATGACCAACACCTGGAGATACCAGAAGAACATCGTCTTCTTCCAGTAAATAACTTTGATTTCCTCTGCAAAATTCTTGGCTGCCATGCAGCAGAATATTTAATTCATAGTCAGAAGTATGCCAGTGATAACGGTAATTCATAATTTCATGGACAAACCCAGATAAAAATAAATTTTCTCTTGGCCACTGCATTTCAAAATGTTCCTGCCCCATAATTAAGTTCCTCTCTTAATAGTAATTGCC
Organism: uncultured bacterium; assembly: GCA_905215625.1. GTDB lineage: Bacteria > Bacillota > Clostridia > Lachnospirales > Lachnospiraceae > UMGS1370. The sequence goes on along the minus strand of CAJMQQ010000011.1, from coordinate 25,154 downwards.
ATTTCTATATCTTTTTAAAATCCAAATAATTTCCCTGTTGGGATTCTTTGAAAAATAAAAAAGACAAAGCGTGGTTATTTTTAGAATACTGGAAAAAATTTGGATTGTCAATGAAATTTACTATAGGTAGAAAGGAGAGTTGATTGCTGTTTGGCGAAAATGCACAAAATCTGATTGCTCTTTTAGACAAAAGATACAGGGGAAATGTTTGGATTTTTTCTCCTGTAAAAGCTGCAGTTTGTTGTTTAACTTGACTGGATTTCTACACAGAGATTCCAGAAAGCCACAAACATTTGCAATGACAGTACGCAAAATTTCTGATACATTTTAACCATACATTCAGCAAGCAAACAGGCCTGTGACGCTGATTAAGAACGTAATCATATTATTTTGGAAAGGACATCCATATTATGACAACACAAATGATTTTATGTATGGTAATCTTTGGGATTACCCTAGTCAGCTATATGTTAAACAAAATACCAATGTGGCTTACTGCTTTGCTTTCGATGTGTGCTTTATTTGCAACAGGCTGTATAGACGCCAGCGGCGCGCTGTCAGGATTTTCTAATAACAATACGATTTTGATGGCAACCATGTTTGTTGTGGCTGCTGGATTTAGAAGAACGTCGCTGGTAAATAATATGTGCAATGGTATTATGCGCCTGACGCGGGGGTCATTCCGTATGGCATTTTTTGGTTATCTGCTGCTGGCAGCGCTGCTGACCAATTTTATTGCCAGCCCTATGGTAGTTTATGCAATCGTTTCTCCACTGTTAGCAGCTTTGTGTGACAAGACAGGAAACAGCCGTTCTATGTATATGTTCCCAATCATGGTAGTATGCGTTGCCTGCTGCGGGATCCTTCCGCTTCCTACGGCTATTCAGCAGGCAGGACAGTTTACCGGATTCATGGAAACCTATGGTTTCAACGGAATGACTTTTCAGCCCATATACTTTTTGATGGGAGCCTGGCCAATCCTGTTTGTCGTAATCGCCTGGGCGTTATTTGTTGGTCCAAAATTCTGTCCTAAACAGCCTGTTCTGCCAATAGAAGCAAAACAGCAGGCAGACCAGCAGTCACAGAAGGCATTATCTCCAGTTGTAGATAAAATTGGCATTGTAATTTTCTTCCTGACCATTATTGCGCTGATTTTTTCTGCACAGCTGGGACAGCCTACGTGGTTTATTGCACTGGTAGGAAGTCTTTTAATGGTGCTGTTTGGCGTTGTGGATCAGAAAAGTGCTCTCCGCGATATTCCCTGGGATATGCTGATGCTGTTTGTTGGCGCGTTGGCTTTGGGAACAGCTCTTACTAATACAGGAGCCGGAGACATGATCGGAAATGCCCTGGCAAATGCAGTAGGCGGTACTCACAATAGCTATGTTTTAGGCGCAGTATTCTTTATTATTCCATTCCTGCTGACCCAGTTTATGCTGAATCGTGCTGTATCAGCAGTATTTGTACCAATTTGTCTGCTGACCTGTGCATCTTTGGGGGCAAACCCCATTGGCCTGATTATTTTAGTAAATGCTGGAAGCTTAACTGCATTTCTGACTCCGATGGCAACCCCAGCAGTGCCTATGTGTATGGCAGACGGCGGCTATGATTTGCCTTCTTTAGTAAAAAGCGGAGCGGTTATTACCTTAATTCTTCCAGTTGTATACATTTTTTACACAATGACCGTATTTCCAGCATTCTAAAAGATAGAAAAAAGTGAAGAGAGGAGTCCTGCAGCAATGAATCTAATATCGGAAATACCGTCAAAAAAGGAAATGATCCGAATGGCAGAACAGATCCGGATGAGGGATCAATTTGGGCCTGTAAGTCCAGAGGAATTAGAGGGCTTTTCGGTTAAACAGGAGGAACGCTATTTTATGCTGGAAAATGGAAAACAGGTTCATATATATGAGCTGAAGCCAGACATACAAATATCTTCTCCGTGTCCACTGATTATTAATTTCCATGGGGGAGGATTTATGAAAGGCCGCTCAGACCGGGATCGCCGTTATTGTTCTTATCTTGCGGAAAATCTGCAGTGTATGGTGTGGGATGTAGATTATTGTCTGGCACCGGAGGAACCGTTTCCGTCTGCTGTAGATGAATGCTATGGCGCAGCTGTGTATGCATTTACGTATGCAGAAGAACTGGGAGTAGACTCCAGACGCATTGCTATGGCAGGGCATAGCGCCGGTGGAAATCTGGTGGCAGCGATTCACATTTTGAATTCACAGTTTCATAAGTTGGATTCCTGTGCTCTTTTAATGGAATACTTTCCGGCGGATCATACGGTAAATCCTTTAGATCGTCTAAATGATACACAGCGGTATGATGAAAAAGCAGTAGACCGAGCTGAGAGGGAAGCGCTCTACCAAAGTTTTTATTGCACAAAAAAAGAGGCAGAAAATCCCCTATGTTCCCCTGTCAAAGCCTCTTTGGCACAATTAAGAAGTTTCCCGGATTGTCTGGTCATATCAGCAGGAAAGGACAGTCTGAAAAATGAAACGGAACAGTTTGCACAGAGACTGGCTGAAGCAGGAGCGACGGTAACGATGAAGCGGATTCCAGAAGCCATTCACGGTTTTACAGTGAACCGGACGGAGGGATGGGAGAGAGCGCTGGAACTTCATAGAGAGTTTTTTTACCGACATTTTTTTAAAGCATCATTTTGAAAGGACCAGGAGGAATTACCATGAAAATTACAGATGTAAAACTGCTTTATGCAAAGCATTATCTTTTCGTTCATATTTACACAGATGAAGGAATTACAGGTCTGGGGGAAGCAGGAAACTGGGGATACCTGGATGCGACTGCCGCTGCCATTCATAAATTTTCTTCATATCTAATTGGCAAGGATCCCTTTAAAATAGAAGACATTAACCAGAATTTTTATCGTTCGGTCTATTTTCGTGGATCTGTAATTATGAGCGCTATTTCTGCAATTGATATTGCGCTTTGGGATATTAAGGGAAAGGCGTTGGGTGTGCCGGTATATGAATTGTTAGGTGGAAAAACAAGAGATAAAATCCGGGTATACGCTTCCGTTATGACGAAAGAGGAAGATTTGGAATCTTTGGCAAAGGGATATGCAAAGTTAAAAGAAAAAGGATTTACTGCTGCAAAGATTTTTGTCAATGGACCAATCAAAAGCACAATGGAAGGGAGAGATGAATTTTTCTCTGGAAGAATAGAGCGTGAAGTGGAAAAGGTGCGTGTATGCAGGGAAGCCGTTGGCGCAGATTTTGATTTTGTTCTGGAAGCGCATCGCGGTATGACGATGCCGGAGGCCATTGCTTTTGGAAGAGAGGTAGAAAAATATCGCCCTATGGTATTAGAGGATCCGATTACACCGGACAATATTGATTCTATGGCGGAAGTCGCAGGGAAAATAGGTGTTCCAATTGCTACTGGAGAACGCTTTATTAATTTAAAAGAATTCCAAATGCTGATGAGCCGTCATGCCTGCCAGTATATCCGCCCTGATGTCTGCGCCGTAGGCGGTATTACGACCAGTAAAAAAATCTGTGCATTGGCAGAAGCCAATGACGTGCTGGTAATTCCGCATAATCCGTTAGGACCGGTATCCACTGCGGCCTGCCTGCAGATTTGCGCGTCGATTCCAAATCTGGGAATCCAGGAACTTCCGGGATTCTGCCTGAATGGGACAGAGGATGCAATGGTAAAGCAGCCATTACAAGTAAAAGACGGCTGCCTTCTGATTCCGGACGCGCCAGGTATTGGAGTGGAATTGTCAGAAGAAGCTGCGATTCTTTATCCAGCCAATGAACGGGGCAGCAATGAAGCAAAAAGGGCTTTTGACGGTTCTGTTAAAGACTGGTAAAACCAAATACCAAAATCAGGGCATTCAACGTATCTCCTGCGCGAGTCTATGAAAAATTGGACCTGTTGACAAACTCACTTTTTCAGTGTTTATTTCCGCATATTTTTTGAAATGCTATAAAAAGCTATAAAAAGGCTGGTAAATTCGGTTATCTAAACCGCTTTTACCAACCTTTTTAGATTTAATGCCGTTGCTGATAAGAGGCATTCTTCGATTGCTTTCTGAAGGCCTCTTTTCTGGATTTTATTTAATTTATGTTCTCGTTTTAAAACTGCAAATGTCCCTTCTGCCCATATCTTTCTAAGGCGCATGACCCTCAGATAATTACTGGTCCCTACTTTCTTGCTGTTTCGATAAAATGAGGGATAATAAGCACTTGCATTGATCCTGACTGTACCGAGATCTGTGGCACAAGATGAAAAATGAGGGCAGTTTTTACATTGTTTCTTTGAACGGCTATATAAACGATAATAGTTCTGTGTTGACTTTTTATAAATTAATTTCTGAAATGCTAAATATTCTCCCTGTCTACATACAAAACGATCGGTTTCTTCCTCATAACAGAATCCTTTTTTCATTGCATTGTTCTGATATTCACGGATAGCTGTATAACCTTGAATCCCTAATAACTCCAGCCCTCTGTGTACCGCTCCTATATCATATCCGCCATCTAATCCAATTTCCTGATAGTTACAAGGCTGTCCTTTTAAATGTTCCAGGATAATATCACTTTCCCTCCGGTTAGCAGGATAACAATCCACACCGGTAATAATTCCATGACTGGTATCCACTGTCATCTCCGTCAGATACCCCAGCCCCTTTTTACGGGCCTGATGGATATAGCCACACTCTGGATCGGTTCGGCTTTTTAAAAACTCTTTCTCTCTTTTTACATGTTCCGGTTCTTTATATCCAGGCATGGATGAAAGCTCTGCTTCCAGTTCTTCCATATATTTTACAGTGGATTGCTGAACCGTTTCAACTGCCTCATAGCGGCTGTCCCAGGATACATTGGACGGAAGAAATGAACCATCCGCAACACCGGTTTCGCCCGATACGATCCCAAATTCGATACATTTCAGTACGATCTCATTAAAAATTTCCCGGAATATGCCGGCCTCCTGAAAACGTCTTCTTCTATTCTGGCTGAATGTGGAATGATCTGGTACTTTATGCATCAAATCAATTCCACAAAACCAGCGGTAAGCAAGATTAAGAGATACTTCCTCCTCAAGTCTCCGTTCTGACTTGATCCCATAAAGATAACCAATCAGCAGCATTTTTATCAGAACAACGGGATCAATCGATTTTCTGCCAACAGGAGAATAATAGGGAGCTGCCTTTTCGTATATAAAATCAAAATTTACACAGTTTTTAATCCGTCTCAGAAGATGAGTATCTGGAATCATAGAATCTATGTCAAGGATTACCATCTGGATTTGTTCGCTTTGTTTTCCCATCATAAAAAATGACCTCCTGCAATTGGTATAATAAGTATACCATACAGAAAGCCATTTTTCTTTCGTTTGTCAACAGATCCAAAATTTTCTGTAAATAAGGATTTTAAAGGTATTCTATGATAAAATAATCAATCATAGCCTGCAAATAAAAAGTCAATGGATTTTTTAGAAAATATTAAAAGATATATAGTGACACAAAAACTAGACCAGCACTTTGTGTGTTGGTCTTTTAACATGACTTTTTAACAGAGATTATAGACAAGTTAGGTATTCTTTGACCCGGCCATAATAGATGCGAAGAAACTTGTTTGCACCTGCTGTCATGTAAACATAGTACTTTTTCCCCTCTGAGCGTTTTTTGTCCATAAACAAATATACAGGATCATCTTGCGGATGGGTCTTAATTAGGCAATCCATGACCTGAAAGAGGGTTTTTCGAAGTTCAGCAGAACCACGTTTAGATGCATGAACGCTTCTTTGCTCGTAGCTACCAGATTGATTTACACCGGGATCGACACCTGCAAATGCAGTGATGGCAGTTTTGTGAGTAAATCGTGTGACATCTCCAATCTCAGCCATTAGCTGGGGACCAAGAGATGGACCAACACCTTTCATTGCCATAACAATAGGATATTCTGGAAGTTTAGCAGCTATTTCATTCATCAAAGTTCGAAGTTCTTCTACAGTTCTGGAAGCAGTATTCAGTTGTTCTACTGCTTGCTTGATGGTAAGTTTAGTTAAATCATTCTTCGGCAATACAGGAACAAGTTCCTTGGCCGCCAGATAGATTTCTTCCGCTTTGGATCTACTGAAGTTATACTTCTTGCGTTTACACCATTTTTGATAATGGTCAGCAAATGCATTCAGGGACATTCTGCGAACACAGTCCACGTGCCAATAGGTAGTAGCAAAATCAACCCATTTTTGACTACCATCAGCACGAGCAGAACTATCAAAGTAGGAATTTACGCCTGTATATGTCTGGTCAAGAATGCCAATGAGATTGTTTTTCATGGCTGTTTTGTGTTTCATGTAAAAAATAAACTGACGATTCATGGTTTTTAGTTGATTTCGTATTTCATCTATAGAACTATACGGTTTTAATTCTGACCAACTGTCAAGCGCGTAACGGGCGATTTTTATAGCATCCGCTTTATCAGATTTAACTTTTCGGAGAGAATTCCTGTTATAATCTTTAATCAATTTAGGATTAACTGCACTGACAAAAAGACCCGCTTGAGAAAGTTGGAGGGCTAGTGGCTCATAATAACGTCCTGTATGTTCCATAACAATGCGAGATTCTCCATCTACGGACTTAATTATATCAATGAGTGAATTGATATCACTCGCCGTATGATTAACTTCAAATGGGGGCAAAACGACCTCCCCATATGGACGAAGAATCGCAACCATACTCCTGCCTTTCGAAACATCAATACCTACTGCATTCATGGATTAGTCACTCCTAATAATTATTACATAACTAACCTTATTTGTATTGTAGTAGGAGGCCTTTTATTATGGCAAGAGAAAAGAAACCGGTACACAAAGTACAAATGACAGAAGGAAGGAAAAACGTCATCCAGATGCTCCTGCAGGAGTATGACATCGAATCCGCTCAGGACATCCAGGATGCGCTCAAAGACCTGCTTAGAGGCACTATCAAGGAAATGATGGAGGCTGAAATGGATGAGCATTTAGGATACTCTAAATCTGAGCGTTCTGACAGCGATGATTATCGCAATGGCTATAAAACTAAGCGGGTCAACAGCAGCTACGGCAGCATGGAGATCCAGGTACCGCAAGACCGCAAATCAACCTTTGAACCTCAGGTGGTTAAAAAGCGTCAAAAGGACATTTCTGACATTGATCAGAAGATCATTTCTATGTATACAAAAGGAATGACAACCCGCCAGATATCAGATACCTTAGAGGATATCTATGGTTTTGAGGTTTCTGAAGGCTTTATTTCTGATGTGACAGATAAAATCATGCCTCAGATTGAAGACTGGCAGAACAGACCGCTTGCAGAGGTTTATCCAGTCCTCTACATCGACGCGATCCACTATTCCGTCCGGGATAACGGAGTCATTCGGAAACTGGCAGCTTATGTGATCTTAGGCATCAACCAGGATGGTTTGAAAGAAGTCCTGACGATTCAGGTAGGAGAAAATGAAAGCTCAAAATACTGGCTGTCTGTCTTAAACGGACTGAAAAATAGAGGGGTAAAGGATATCCTGATCATTTGTGCCGATGGACTTAGTGGTATCAAGGAAGCTATTTCAGCAGCTTTTCCAAAGACAGAGTATCAGCGCTGCATCGTCCATCAGGTACGTAATACCCTGAAATATGTGGCAGACAAAGACCGTAAGCCATTTGCAACAGATTTAAAGGCTATTTATCAGGCTCCTACAGAAGAAAGAGCGTTGGAAGCCTTAGGGCGTGTCACAGAAAAATGGAGTGAGAAGTATCCGAACTCGATGAAAAGCTGGAAGCAGAACTGGGACGCTATTTCTCCGATCTTCAAGTTCTCCGCTGAGGTACGCAAGGTCATTTATACCACCAATGCTATTGAGAGTCTGAATGCCACTTACCGGAAGCTGAACCGCCAGAGGAGTGTATTTCCAAGCGATACAGCATTGCTCAAAGCTCTATATCTGTCCACCTTTGAGGCTACGAAAAAATGGACGATGCCGATCCGCAACTGGGGACAGGTTTATGGAGAACTGAGTATCATGTATGAGGGACGGCTGCCGGAATAAGCTAGAAAGTTCCAACAAGACAGGCAGAAAATCCTGCCTGCTCTTGACATACACTGATAGTGCTGTTGTATATAAAACGAGGGCTGAAAGCTCTGGAACGAGCCTTCCGCCTCAATCATTATCATAGAAGATCTGAATTTACAGACTTTTCTTCACACACTCCCTGCGCTGAATGCCCTGCATTACTATAGAAACCTTTCCTGCAATTAATCTTCATCGCCCTTGCTGCAGATTGCCAGTCTGTGCTGAAAAATAGCTGCTACTCTTTTAAAATATACCGCAAAATTCTTATATTTTCTTTTTTTATTCATACTTATCATACTGTGTTCTTTGACCTCCCATTCTAAAAGATTAAAAAGATAACTGAAGGCCAAGCTCAAACATACAGCCATACAAACCAAGCTTAATGTTTGAGCTATTCCATACATTTCTACCGAGAAGTTTGAAATCCATATAGCCCACTCTATATTTTTCTTTTGTACTTCTTTCAAGTTATCAATCTGTAATCTTCACATTAGACGTCGATTCTTTATTATCGTCTCTGGCATCAATCAAGATGATATCTTCACATTCTGCTAGTCCCAAATCATTCAATATCGCACATAATTTTTCATATTCTTTTTCTGAAAAATACAATATCACTTTAATAGCACGCTTTGTTTCAGAAGCAGATTTATAAACTTCAACCTGTTTTGCTAAATTTTGTTTCAATTTCGAATTTGATGCCAATTTAAATTCAACCAATGCTGCATCTTTCTTTCCAAAAGAAATTTTATAATCAACGGGACCTCTACCATTATTAACTTCTCGGTTTACATCTAACGGAGAACCATACCATACCAAACGGTATATTACCTGCAAATCAGATTCACGTTTAATCGGCTTTCCATTTGCATAAAATAACTTATATCCATCTTGATCCTCTATTACATGCTTCAAAAACTCAGCTCTCTGCTTTGCCTCCTCATACGCATCTGGAATAATGTGATAAAACTCACTCTTTTCATTTAATAATGTAATCAGCTGAGATATCTGATGGTTAAACAGCAACTCTACCTCTTTCACTCTTTCTTTACTGATAGAAGTAGCCTCGTCCTGTTTATCTTCCTTATACTTAACATAATAATCGATGAGTTCTGGATGCTGTTTAATAATTCTAGTTACTGCGTCATCTTTTTCAGTTTGACTCATCTCCTTTTTCTTTTTAGATAATACCTCTCTAAAATATATTTCAAGTTCAAATCGTAACGCATCATCTGAAATAGAAGGCGCAATTTCTTGCAAATTTCGTATCATATCAGTTCGATTAATAAATGTGTCATCTCTCGTAAGCATAGCCTTCGGTGTCAACAATACATAATCTCCACCATGACACGGTAAGTAATATTTCTTTGCCATCCACGATGTAGTTTCTCAATTAAAACAGACTTTTCCTACCATGAATTCCTTACATTGCTTCGATTCTAAGTATGTTCTGGCAAATTTCTGTGTGTATTCCAGTAAATATTGTTTTGCAAAATTTGTTGTAAAGTCACTAATTTTATCACGGCCAATATGTGGACTTATTAAACAGAGCTTCTCCATATGATGACCTTTTGTAATTTTTTCTTTTCCAAAATTTTCAAATATAGAATTCAGCCCTTCAAATAAGTTATTAGCGAAATCATTTCCCATTCCACATCCTGCATTTCCTGACAAGCTAAATCCTAACCATGTTTGCTTTACTTCTGAAAAAGAAAACCACGCTTTTTTCATTCCAGAATTTAATTTTGGTATTTGTTTAGACTGCATTTGTAAAAACAGCAAATAATCAATCATTTCCTTAAGAATATCTTGAAAATCTGGGTTTTCGCTATTAAATAGCAAAAATGGATCGATAAATAATGGCAAATCATTAATCAGTGATATATTTACGGCACCATATTCATCAATAACATCTTCATCCACCTCAAAAAAATCCGAAAAATAAACCTTAATGTCTTTCAATATATTACCCCTTTCATCCAAACATATCTTGTATCTTGTCCGGCAAATACTTCGCCAATTCCTCCACCAACTCATGAACCTTCGTTCCCGGAGCAATATCTGTCGGCGTTTTACCTTGTCCATCTTTAATGATACGTTTTGCATATCGAATGGCCAACTTCGGGTTACCTTTTTCCATCAGAATCTCAAAGATATTTTTCATGTTCTTCTGATACTTTCCAATTCCAAGCGACTGAAATTTATCATTCAAAAATGAAATATACTCTGTCCGGTGATTATTCGCTGTATAATAGGCAAAATGCAGAAGAAACCAAAATTCAATGCATTCATTACTCCATGCAGCATGATATTGCACATCCGGATTTTGCTGATTTAAATATTCTGCCCTTTGCACTACACCATTAAAGTCTTTTGCCGGGAAACTGTCTTTATCGTATACACACCAAATCTGTCCCTTCTCGATTTTGTTTTTCTTTACATACTTCTCAGCCATTCCAATCACACGCATGGTTTCAGCCTGACATGGTTCTATTTCTATCAGCACCATATCACGATAAATCGGATTGTCTTCAATATAGCGCTTAAATCCTTCAAAGTATGATGGTTCTGTCTGCTGACCTTCACAGAAGATATAGTATCGGAATTCTTTCTTTTCCAGATGTTCCTTTCGGCGTTTTTTCTTCCACGCCTCCATTCCAGCTTTCTTAGGCATTGACCTTCCCCCAATCTATAATTTTTCTGAGGTATGGGTCAGCGCCATACTTGCCTTCCAGATACTGCTTATCGAATTTGGCATCCTTACGAACAGACTCACCCTTTTCGTTTTTAAACTCAACCAAAGAATACAATTTTGAATTTTGGCGATTGCCTTTCGCAACAAACCAAATTTCGTCTCTTCGGAACACCTCGCTGTTCATTGTAGACAAATCATGGGATGTAAAAATTAATTGTGCTCCATGTTGATTGATTTTCATATCGTTGAACAGCATAATAATGTGTCGTAACAGTACCGGATGAATTTTAGCATCTAATTCATCAATAACCAGTGTCGTTCCAGAAACAAGACTCTCCGCAATAAATGGCAGAAGCCCAAATAATTTTTTGGTACCGCTGGATTCCTCAGATAAATTTAATTCAAATTCATAGTCATCAACAATGTGCCTGGTATAAACCTCAATCCTTTCATTCTCTTTTTCTTCAACCCTGAAGTTTGCAATATCCAAATCCATTTCCTGAATCATTTCCAAAAAGAGAGTTTTTACATCTTCGGAAGTTGCAATTGCCATCCCAAGTTCCTGAATTGGATTTCCATAATTCAAGAAATCAATTCCATATTCGAACCAGTTCAGTATATCATTTACCACTTCATTCTTTTTATGGGTAATTCCCAAATAAGAAAGCAGTGTTAATGTTTCGGAAAGCTCATCACTAATTTTCAGCCTTGCAAATGCTCCTTTTAATTCAATTCCTTCTTCAGAACGTTCAAAAAGAGCAGATTTTCTGCCAGTATCAAATTTTACACGATCCAATCTCTCATACAGAACAATATCTTTCTTTACTATCAGAATATACCGATATTCCGTAGTTTTTGTACGAAAGAAAAGTTCAAACTCTGTGGGAGCTTCTTTTTCTTTCTTTCCGAAAGCAAATGGTTCTATCAAAATTTTTTTCATTTGAAAAGGGCGGTCATTACTATCATCAGTTGCATACAAGGGACGTAATACTTTTGCTACCAATATATGCAATGCTTCCAACACATTTGATTTACCGCCACCGTTAGGTCCATAAATAGCAGATACTGGTAAATATAATTCTCCATCCGTATCTTTGATTATCCTATCTTCGTGCTCTGATATAGCAGCAGCCTGCATATCAAAAGTCATTTCTTCTTTAATGCTTTTAAAATTTTTAACTGTAAATTGGCATAACATAATATCTACCACCTCCAATGTCTATAGTTCATATTATATCACTTTAAACATTTTTTGTAAATATATATGAGAAAATATCTCGTATATGCGTTTGTAATTTTAAATTTCCTTCGTTATCATCCGATGCGGCTGTGGTTTCCTGAATAGCCGATTGTACTTTTTCAGCAGAGAAAGGGCTTCCTCTTTCTTCTTTCAGTATTGAATGGGATAATACCGTTCAGCGTAGCTTTAATCTATGTCAAGTTTACCCGCTCTTGACATAGATATTAGCAGCTGTTATATATAAAACAAGGGTGACAAGCCTAAATTTCCAGCTTCTCACCCTTCATTATCATAGAGGAATCTTATTTACAGAGATTTTTTCATAGTAGTTTTGGTTAATCTTCATCGCCTTTGCTGCAGATTGCCAGTCTGTGCTGATATTTTTCGCGGGTGGCCAGTCCGCCCCGGATGTGGCGTTCGGATTTATTTACATCTAATACGACTCTGGCCTGTGCGGCCAGTCCTGGATTGATATGGCAGAGGCGTTCAGTTACGTCTTTATGCACCGTCGACTTGCTGATTCCAAATTTCTTCGCCGTTTGCCGGACGGTGGCATTGTGGTCGATGATGTAATTGGCAATGGCGACTGCGCGCTCTTCGATGTATTCCTTCATGGGTTTACCCCTGAAAATGTTTTTTACAACTTATGCAGAAGAGATGGCGCATATGTACAAATATGTACAAAAGAGAAAAAGTATGTTATGATAACACACTGCGGAGGCAAAATTGCCGCCATTTTTTAAATTTACGAGTTAGCCAAAACTAATCAACAAGATGGAATAACCAGAGGACTGAACAGAACAAAGGAAGGAAGAATTTATGAAGGTAACGACGAAAACTCTTTCAGAAGAGGAAACCGTCTATATTTATGAAAATAAAACCGGAACTGCACAGATGCACCTGCACCAGGTATTTCCTGGGATTGAACTGGCATACCATACCGTACATATGGACAGGAGAAAACTGGAAACGCCGGAAAAAGATACAATAATAGAAATCCGGCACTGCCAGCAAGGTAGAATTGAACAGCATTTTCAGGGCGGATTTTTTTACTTGAAGCCAGGAGATTTATCTGTAACTGTGCGGAAAGAGGAAGAACTGGAATTGAAATTTCCACAGTGCCATTATCATGGAATTACTATACGGATTCATACTGGTATTGCGCCCAAATGCGTGTCCTGTTTTCTGAAGGACGTTAATGTCTCACCGCTTTTAGTGGCAGAACGTCTCTGCGGTGGGAAAGGCAGCTTTGTAGTCCGAAAAAAGCCGTATGTAGAACATATTTTTGATGAATTGTACTCTATTCCGGAACAATATAAAAAGGGATTTTTGAAGATTAAAATATTGGAGCTGCTGCTGGTTCTCAGCGGAATTGATCCAGAAGAAAATAAGGTATCTGCGGTATCGCTGTCCCAGACCCAGGTAGAGTTTGCGGAGAAAGCAGCCGCTTATCTGAGAAACCAGACTGACAGGGAATGTACGGTAACAGAACTGGCAGAAACCTTTGGGATTTCCAAAAGCCATCTGCAGAATGCATTTCGGGGCGTATACGGACTTTCTGTATACGAGTATATTCGCGCCCAGAAGATGCAGCAGGCAGCGTTTGAACTGGCAGAAACAGAAAAATCGATTCTGACGATTGCCAATGAACATGGATACGAAAATGGAAGCAAATTCGCCGCAGCCTTCCGTAAAGTGATGGGAGAAACACCGACTGGATACCGGCGTCGCAGCCGGCTAAACCGATAGAGTGGAAATGAACAAATAGAGAAAAAATGAACAAATAGAGAAAAAATGAACAAATAGAGAAAAACATAGTAGCCGATTGGAGTTTTTTTCTGTTCCCTTGGAGTGGAGGGAAAGCGTTTAACATGGTAATATAATCGAGCCGTCTAAGAAGTAAGGCGGCCTTCTTTTTCATCATGAGTTAGTGGAAACTAACGACGATGTAAACGAACGAAAGAAAGGACATGATTACGGTATGTTAGAACGATTGTATCGTCAAAGCTGGTTTGATACTGCAGTGTTAAGCATAATTTTGCTGGTGCTTTCGGGAATTTCTCTATTTATTGGCGTGATTGATATTCCAGCGTCAGAACTTTTTAATGGCGGAGATACTATGGAACGAAAGGTATTTCTGTTATCCAGGATTCCGAGGCTTCTGGCAATTTTCTGTACTGGAGCGGGAATGAGCATTGCTGGATTGATTATGCAGCAGCTCTGCATGAACAAATTTGTTTCACCGACAACTGGAGCTACGATTTCAGCAGCCCAGTTCGGGATTCTCTTATCTCTTCTTTTTATGCCTAATATGGGAATGTGGGGGAAAACCCTGTTTTCTTTTTCAACAGCCATTGCGGGAACATGGGTTTTTGTATGGTTCATCCAGAAAATCAAACTGAAAGATGCGGTTATGGTCCCATTAGTAGGAATCATGTTTGGCAATGTAATTGGAGGCGTTACCAATTTCCTGGCATACAAATATGAGGTAACCCAGCAGCTGTCCTCGTTTCTGGTAGGATCCTTTTCCTTGGTTATAAAGGGCAATTATGAGCTGGTTTATCTGTCGGCGCCTTTGGTGGCAGTGGCATTCCTCTATGCCAACCACTTTAACATTGCAGGAATGGGGGAAGATTTTTCCAACAACCTGGGAGTCAATTATAAACTGGTTTTATTTCTGGGACTGACCATTGCGGCCATGATAACCGCCAGCGTGGTAACCGTTGTAGGATCCATTTCTTATATCGGCCTTTTAATTCCTAATATCGTCGCCATGTTCCGAGGCGACAAGATAAGGGGAACGTTGGCAGATACAGCGCTTTTAGGAGCCATTTTTGTTCTGGGAGCAGATATGATTGCCAGGTCGGTGATTATGCCGTATGAATTGCCAATAGAACTGATTATTGGAATTGCAGGCAGTATTCTTTTTATCGGCCTTTTGCTGTATAAACTGAAAAATGGCAGAAAGGCAATCCGGCTGGTGCGTGGAAAGGAGGGCAGCTGCTGTGGCTGAGACGAAGCGATATAGGGGAAACATGAAAAAACTGGCAGCGCTGACAATTATTGTGGCCGGGGCGGCTGTGGCATATCTGTTTATAGATTCCAAAATGTACAATCCGAAATTGTTCCATTTTGTTATGAAGCTGAGAATCCCGACGCTGGCAGTTATGCTGATAGCAGCTTTTGCCATTGGAGGCGCATCGATAGTATTTCAGTCGGTTATTAATAACCGGATTGTAACGCCTTGTCTTTTGGGAATGAATTCTATGTATTCCCTGATTCATACGGCAGTGGTATTCTGCGTTGGTTCCGGAAACGCGCTGGCCGTCAATGCCAATTTGGCGTTTCTCATTGACCTGGTGATTATGGCGGGGACAGCAACCTTTATTTACTGGTATCTGTTTCAGAAGACCAACCATAATGTCCTTTATGTCCTTTTGATTGGAACGGTGCTGTCTTCCTTTTTTGGAAGTATCCAGTCCACTCTGGTACGGATTATGGAACCAAATGAATACGACGCCCTTTTAACGACGCTGGTAGCAGATTTCAATAATGTTAATTCCGAAATCATTGTGCTGTCCCTGATTCTTCTGGTATCCCTGGCAATATGCTTAAGGAAGGATCTGATGCTGTTGGACGTGATTACCTTGGGAAAGGATCAGGCAGTGAATCTGGGAGTGGATTATGACCAAACGATCCGCCGGCTGCTGCTTGGAGTGGTTCTTTGTATTGCCATCGCGACGGCAATGGTCGGCCCTGTGTCTTTTCTGGGACTTATTATTGCCAACCTTGCAAGGCAGATGCTGAAAACTTACCGCCATATCCATCTGATAGTGGGATCAGCCTTGATGGGAATGCTGGCAATTATTGGAGGACAGCTGGTGATGGAGCATATTTTTTCTTTTGCAGTTCCAATCAGCACCTTTATTACCATCGGCGGAGGAATTTATTTCCTCTATCTGCTGCTGTTTAAGAAAGAAGGATATTGAGAAATGAATGTACTGGATTTGATAAAAAAGTATGATGGAAAAGCGGTTGTAGATTCGGTCAGCTTTGAGATCCCGAAAGGAAAGGTATTGTCTCTTATTGGACCAAACGGAGCAGGGAAATCTACTGTAATGGGAATGATTTCCAGACTGGTTGCCAAAGATTCTGGCGAAGTTCAATTTGAAGACAGGGACATTTCCAAGTGGAAAAGCAAAGAACTTGCTAGAAAACTGGCGATTCTGACACAGCACAACAATGTGCAGATGAAACTGACGGTGCGGGAACTGGTGTCTTTTGGACGGTTTCCTTATTCCGGAAGCCGGCTGACCAGGGAAGATCAGGAAATGGTGGATCAGGCGATTGCTTATATGGAACTGGGGGAATTTGAAAACCGGTTTATCGACGAACTTTCCGGCGGGCAGAGGCAGCGAGCCTATATTGCCATGGTAATTGCCCAGGATACGGATTATATTTTGCTGGATGAACCAACTAACAATCTGGATATTTACCATGCCTCCAACCTGATGCGGACCGTAAGGAAACTTTGTGATGAACTGGGAAAAACCATTGTCATGGTTCTCCACGAAATCAATTATGCGGCGTTTTATTCCGATTACATCTGTGCGTTTGCAGATGGAAAAATAGCAAAATTTGGAACCGTTGAGGAAGTAATTACGAAGGAGAATCTTTCAGATATTTATCGGGTGGATTTTGAGATTATGAAAATCAACGGAAAACCATTATCAGTTTATTATTAAATAGTTAGAAAGAAAAGGAGAGTATTATTTATGAAGAAACAATTTTCAATTGCACTTACTGGTATAATGATGGCTGTTTTGGCTGGCTGCAGCAGCGCTGCGGATGGGACTTTGCCAGCCGCAGAAGAAACAAAGATGGAAGCAGGAACCCAGACAGCGGCAGAAGAGGCGGTTCCTGAGACTGTGATTATCCAGTCTTATAATGGGGAAAGAGAGCAGATTGAACTGGAAGTTCCTTATGATCCCCAGAAAATTGCAATTTTAGACATGGCTTCCCTGGATATTATCGACGCGCTGGGACTGGGGGACAGAGTAGTGGGAAGCGCTACGACTACCATTGACTATCTGCTGGACTATGTGCCGGATGGTTCCAATGGGATTGCAAACCTGGGAACCATAAAAAATGCAGACCTGGTGGAAACAGCGGCCTGCGAACCAGACGTTATTTTTATTGGCGGCCGTTTAAGTGCTGTATATGAAGACCTTTCGGCCATTGCCCCAGTGGTTTATCTGTCTACAGATCTGGAAAAAGGAGTCGTAGAAAGTACCGCGGAAAATGCCAGAACCATTGCTTCTATTTTTGGAGAAGAAGAGAAAGTAGATGCTTTAATGGAAGAATTTGACTCCAGAATCCAGGCAGTCAGAGAACAGTATGAAGGCAAAAATGCGATTGTGGGTATGTATTCCGGCTCGAATTATAATGTGCTGGGCAATGACGGACGCTGCTCCCTGATTGGAAATGAACTGGGATTTTACAATTTAGGCGCAGACGCAGGAGAGATTACCAGTACCCATGGAAACGAGGCTTCCTGGGAGACCATTGTGAATCTGAATCCAGAGTATATGTTTGTACTGGACAGAAATTCCGCTATCAGCAGTACGGAAGGAAATCCGGCTGTACAGGAAGCAATCGAAAATGAGTTAATAAAGGAACTGGATGTTTACAAAAACGGCAATATTATTTACCTGGCTCATCCAAATGTGTGGTATACCGCAGAAGGCGGTATTCAGGCCCTGGATGTGATGCTTCAGGATATGGAAGAACGGCTGTTCTAAGAAAAAAAAGAAGGCCTTTGCGATTCCTGTGGAATAATCCCTTGATCTATGTTAAACTAAAACGAATGCTGAAAGGAAATGGGGAGATTTGCATGGAAATTCGGAAAGGTCTTCGTAAAGGAAAGCACGTATATACGAAGCTGTTTATTTCATATCTGGCAATTTTGTGCATTCCGCTGTTGTTTGGAATGTTTATTTATGTACAGTCTTATCGGGAAAACCAAAAGCAGGCAGATAGCCTGAACAAAAGTCTGATGCAGATCATTAAAAACGAATGTGACAATCAGATGAATCATGTAGTAGAAATTTTGAACCGCCTGGCTTTTGATACCAGTGTCCAGAAACTGTCTTCTGTAAAAGAACTGAGTGCGGCAGATCGTTATAATTTGTATGTATTGTATCAGGATCTGAAGAACAGCAGCTTTGCAGGGGGAGATTACCAGGACGTCTTTGTATACTTCCAAAATACCAATACGGTGGTCAGTATGATGGGAAGTATGTCTCTTGAAATGTTCTATCACCTTACTTATGAAAATAGTGAAATGAACTACCAGGAGTTTCGGGAATATTTATCCGGTTCTCATTTTTATAGTATCCTTCCGATTCAGATAGGAGAGAAAAAGTCAATTTTATGTACGCTGACCAGTATGAATTCTGACTTAGGAGAAAATTCTGCCACAATTGGAATCCGGATGGGAGCAGAGGTGCTGGATGAGAAAGTAAAGACGGCAAAATGGGATGAGAGAATTTCCTTTGCCATTGTGGACGAAGAGAATCGGATTATTAACACAATGGAGGAAGAAATCCCGGCAGATGCTATTTCCTATACCAGACTTTCCGCAGATACAGAAATGGAGTTACAGATAGACGGGGAAAAAGTAATTGGAAAAGTACTGGATTCTGAAATTATGAATTGGAAATATCTTTGCCTGATGCCGGAAAAGGTAATCCTTTCCAGGGCGGAGAATATCCAGAGAAACGCGTTTATCGGATTGTTTTTATGTACGCTGACCGGTTTTTTGATTTCCTATTATTTTACCAATAAAAATTATAATCCGATTAAAGCGCTGATGGAGCTGTTCCGGAGAGAAGAAAAGAGTAATGACATCGAAGTAAAGGATGAGTATTTGTGGCTGGAAGACCAGGCAAAGCAGTTCTTCCAGGAACATATGGACATCCAGCAGAAATTAAAACAGATGTTTTTGTTCCAGATGCTATGCTGTCCGTATGAAAATATTGATCATTCCCTGGCACAGAAATATACAGAATCTCTAAAGTCGCCGTATAATCTGGTTCTTGTGTTCTTTTCAGGAGCATCAGAGGAAAAAGAACTGGAAGAAAGCCTGCGGTCCTTTATTGTAACCAACGTGGCAGGAGAACTGCTTTCTGAACACTTTAATATAGAAACTGTTGATATGGGCGACAGAGCGGCTATGATTGTGAACCTTCCATCAGAAGACGAAATCTATCTGAATATTGTAAGAGAAAGTCTTCAGGAAGCAGAACGGACCATAAGAGATATGTTCCGGTTCCAGATGTATTGTCTGGCAGGCGGAATCCACGAGGGAAGAGAAGGAGTCCATTCGTCATGGCTGGAAGCAGGAGAGGCAGAAGAGTATGTAAAACTTCTGGAAGAAGCCATTATCTTTTATCCGGATATTAAAAATACCAGCCAGCGCTACCATTATCCATTGGAAGAAGAAAATAAGATCATCAATGCGTTAAAGACAGGAGATGCGTTATCAGCGGAAAACCTGTTAAACAAGGTGATGGAAGAAAACTATCGTTCAAAAGGCATTTCTGCATCTATGTTTAAGTGTCTGATGTACGATATGATGGGAACGATTATGAAGGGCGCCGACGCAGCCGGACAGAGCAACTTCTTTGAAACTCATGAAATTAAGTTAAAGGGCAGGCTGAATGTACCGCTAGAAGACATTAAGAAAGAGTTTTCTGACCTGATTGAACAGCTATGTCAGGAAAGCCAGCAGATGACAGGGGGAAATGAAAACCACCTGAGTGAAGAAATTATGAAATATGTACAGGAATCCTATCAGGATCCGGACTTAAATATTTCCCAGACAGCGTTCCATTTTGAGCGGACGCCGTCCTATATATCCAGCGTATTTAAACGCCAGACCGGAAAGAGCCTTTTAAAATACATTAATGCAGTCCGGATAGAGGAAGCGGAGCGTCTTTTGCAGGAAGGATACAGCGTAACCGAGACTGCCGAGCGGGTGGGATACCGGGAGAGCCGGACCTTTATCCGGATTTTTAAAGAGAACACAGGCATAACGCCAGGACAGATGAAAAAGAAAAAATGATGAAAAAAGCGGCAAATTTCAGGGAAAATGGCCGAAAATCAAGGAAATGTGAATTGATTTTCAGTTTTATCCATTGAAAAATTTGTCCGCTTTTTTTGTGAATCCGGTTTTGGCGGTACAAGTCTGGATTTTGTTCATAGATTTTTACAAGGGTGGATGATATAGTGAAGACAAGTTCAGTGGCCACGACGAACACAGAGAAAATGATGGACAAACATGATGGAGGATTTGTTTATGAGGAAGAGAAGAAAAGCGGCTGCACTTGCAGTGCTGGCAGCAGTAACCTGCTCCACCGTACTTAGCGGCTGCGGAGGCGGTAAGGATAAAGAAGCGGGAGCAGCAGACGGCGCCGGAACAGAAGAAGTGACCAGCGCCCTGGCAGATGAGAACGGAAACTTTTCCTATCCGGTTCAGACAGATGAAACACTGGATTACTGGTGTGAACTGAATCAGAACGTATCTGTAAACTTTGCAAACCTGGGAGATACGCCATTTGCAAAAGAATGGCAGAAACAGACCGGTATAAAGGTTAACTTCTTACACCCGCCGGCAAATCAGGGTAAGGAACAGTTCAGCTTAATGCTGGCAGACGGAGAACTTCCGGATTTAGTTGAGTATCCATGGATGACTGACTATCCAGGCGGACCGGAAAAAGCAATTAAGGATGGAAATATCCTTCCATTAAATGATATTTTTGAAAAATACTGTCCAAATCTGACCAAGTATCTGGAAGAGCATCCAGAAGTAGACAGAATGATTAAGACGGACGAAGGACACTACTATGTATTCCCATTTATCAGAGGCGACGAAGCTCTCTGCCATACCATTGGACCGATGATTCGGGAAGACTGGCTGAATGAACTGGGACTGGAAGTTCCAACCACCATTGATGAATGGCACACCGTTTTAACTGCATTTAAAGAAGAAAAGGGCGCAACTGCTCCGCTGACCTGGGAGTACACCATGGGAGCGCTGACCAACGAAGACCCATTTGCATATGCATTCGGTGCATGCAGAAACTTCTTTATTGGAGATGACGGAAAGGTTCATTTTGGAGCAACCGAGCCTGGATATAAAGATTACTTAACCACCTTTAACCAGTGGTATAAAGAAGGACTTCTGGATCCAGACCTTGCTACTCTGGCATTAGAGCAGGTAAGTGCAAAGATGACCAGCGGACAGGGCGGCGCGTCCATTGGATGGGCAGGAAGCCGTCTGGGAACCTGGGTATCCGCAGCACAGCAGACGGATCCAGACTATATGTTAGTACCAGCTCCATTCCCGACTCTGGAAAAGGGCGCAACACCAGAATACGGACAGATTGACAATCTGTATCCGAACGAGGGAAGCGTTGCTATTTCCACAAGCTGCGAGAACGTAGAACTGGCAGCCAGATTGTTAGACTTCGCATACAGCGAAGAAGGACATATGCTGTTCAACTTTGGTGTAGAAGGCGAATCCTATACAATGGAAGGCGATTACCCAACCTATACTGATCAGATTCTGAACAATCCAGATGGATGGAGTCCGGCACAGTCCTTATCTGCTTATATCAGAGGCAACTACAACGGGCCATTCGTACAGGACATTCGTTACCTGGAGCAGTACTACACCTTAGAAAGCCAGAAGCAGACTCCAATCGTTTGGGGCAAGACCAATGCATTAAAGCACAAACTGCCTCCAATTACGCCAACTGCTGATGAGAGTAAGGAATTTGCAAGCATCATGAATGAAATCAATACCTATCGTGATGAAATGACACTGAAGTTTATCTTCGGAACAGAAAGCCTGGATAACTTTGACGAATATGTAAAGACCATTGAGGAAATGGGCCTGCCAAGAGCGCTGGAAATCCAGAATGCAGCGTTAGAGCGTTACAATAACCGGTAAAAAATGCACACCACATGAAAAAGGGGTGCTGTAGTGGGAAAATTGCAGCACCTCTGTTTTTATACGCAAAATGGGGGTAATTATGAAACAGAAAACATTTTTGCAGAGAGTAAAAGCGGACTGGAGAAGAAATAAAGCCTTATATCTTCTGGTACTTCCAGTTCTGCTGTTTTATTTAATTTTCCATTATAAACCAATGTACGGAGCGATTATCGCGTTTAAAGACTACACACCGGCCCTGGGAATCGCAGACAGTCCATGGGTAGGCTTTGATAACTTTACTCGTTTCTTTACCAGCCCCTATTTTGTGCGGCTGATTAAGAACACCGTTCTTCTTAGCTTTTATGAATTGATTTTTGGTTTTCCGGCGCCGATTATTCTGGCTCTGTTATTAAATGAAGTCAGAAACAAAAAGTTTAAAGGCATCGCACAGACCATTACCTATCTGCCTCACTTTATTTCTATGGTTGTTGTTACCGGTATGATTACCAACTTTGCAATGACCAGCGGATTGTTCAATGATATCATTGTATTTTTCGGAGGAGAACGTTCCCCGCTTCTGCAGAATCCGGACTTATACCGCACCATTTATGTAGCGTCCAGTATCTGGCAGGAAGTAGGCTGGGGTTCCATTATCTATTTATCCGCCCTGTCCGGAGTAGACAGCCAGTTGTATGAAGCAGCAGCGATTGACGGTGCAGGAAAATGGCAGCAGCTGATTCACGTAACATTCCCAGCGATTATGCCAACCATTATCATTATGTTAATTTTGAAAACAGGTTCTATGATGAGTATGGGATATGAAAAGACTATCTTATTATATAACCCATCTACATTTGAAACCGCAGATATTATTTCATCCTATATTTATCGTGTCGGTCTTCTGGAAATGAACTGGAGTTATTCGACAGCCATCGGTCTGTTCAATTCAGTTATTAACTGCGTATTGTTGGTATTTACGAATAAATTGAGCAAAAAATACAGCGAAACCAGCTTGTGGTAGGAGGTTAGAGGATGAAAGTAAAACGTTCTAAAGGCGAAAGGATTTTTTCGGTCATTAATTATATCATTCTGACTGCATTTATGCTGATTTGTCTGTATCCAGTCTGGTACGTAGTGGTGGCATCATTCAGCGACAGCAATCAGCTGATGCAGCACATCGGACTTCTGATCAAGCCGCTGGGATTCAGCCTGGATGCTTATAAAAAGGTATTCCAGAACCCAATGATTCTGCGCGGCTATGCCAATACCATGTTTATTTTAATCGTGGGCGTAACCCTGGACATTATTATGACTTCTCTGGGCGCGTATTTCCTTTCCAGAAAAAATGTAATGTTTAAAAAGACCATTACGATGCTGATTCTGTTTACTATGTTCTTTTCCGGCGGTATGATTCCATTTTATCTGACATTAAAGGATCTGCATCTGACCAATACCTTATGGGGACTGATCATTCCGTTTATGATCAATACCTATAACCTGATTATCCTGAAAACTTCTTTTGAAAGTATTCCGGAAAGTCTGATTGAAGCAGCCCAGATTGACGGCGCGGGCCATTTAAGAATTCTGCTGCAGATTGTTCTCCCATTGTCCAAGGCAATTCTGGCTGTTATGGTACTGTACTATGGAGTTGGAATCTGGAACGCATGGTTCTGGGGTTCTACGATTATCAGGGAAAGAGAAATGTACCCGTTACAGGTTATCTTACGGGAAATCCTGATGCAGAATGACGTAGGTTCCATGACCGCAGGCGTTGGCGTAGCCGATCAGGAATCTGTAGGTATGACTATTAAATATGCAACGATTGTGGTAGCTACCGTTCCGATTTTGTGCGTATATCCATTCCTCCAGAAGTATTTCACGAAAGGCGTTATGGTAGGCGCAGTAAAGGAATAATGGGAGAAAGAGAGACAAAAATGATGGAAAAATGTAGTAAAAAAAGGGGTATTCCAGCCCATGAAGAACAGTATAAAAAGGCTTTGCAGTATGCCATTGATATAACGAGAAAAAATTTAGATGTATTTACGGATCATTACCCACACGTCAGCACAAAAAATGTGTATAATGGAGAGGAAAATGAACTCTGGACGTCTTCTTTTTATCCGGGAATGTGCTATCTGGCTTATGAAAATACAGGGGACAAGGAATTTCTCAAGCACGTAGACGATTATCTGGACAGCTTTGATGAACGGCTTCGTTTAAGAAAGCATATCAGCCATGACCTGGGATTTTTATATACCCTTTCCTGCGTGGCAAATGTGAAGCTGATTGGAGACGAGCGGGCCAAAGAAATCGCTATGCGTGCGGCAGATATGCTGACCGAACGGTACAATGAAAAGGGGAAATATATCCAGGCATGGGGAGAAATGGGAATTGGTTATCCAGACGTGAAAATCATCATTGATACCATGCTGAACCTGCCCCTCCTTTACTGGAGCAGCGAAGAAGGCGGAAAAAACTGGAAGATTGCAGAAAATCACGCCATGACAGCAGCAGGAACTCTGATCCGGCCGGATTATTCTTCCTATCATACTTATCTGATGAATCCGGAAACAGGAGAAGCAGTATGCGGAAAGACCCATCAGGGTTTCCGCGATGAATCTACCTGGGCGAGGGGACAGGGATGGGCAGTATATGGATATGCCCTTTCCTACCGGTACACGAAAAATCCTCGTTTCCTCCAGATTGCAAAGGAGGCAGCAGAGGTATTTATTCGGAATCTGCCAGAAGATAAGGTTGCATACTGGGATTTCACCTTTACCGATGAAAACCCTGATATCCGCGATACTTCTGCAGCTGCAATCTTTGTTTGCGGCCTTCTGGAACTTTGCGAATATGTTTCAGAAGAAGAGACAGAGCGCTATATAAAGATTGCAGATGAAGTGATTTTAAGTCTGGACGAGCACTACACAACCAGAGAAATTCCAGAGTCTAATGGCGTTTTAACCGAAGGCGTATACCATCGGGATGCTGGAGCTAGAGAGTGTGTAATCTGGGGCGATTATTTTTATATGGAAGCATTGACCAGAATGACAAAGGACTGGAATCCTTACTGGTAAACAAAGAGAGGGGTGCAAACGGATCTTATGAACAGATTGGAAAACAGAGACGATACAG
>CAJMQQ010000010.1 GCA_905215625.1 uncultured bacterium | reverse complement strand
TAACGCATAAAAATACCCTCCTTACTGGTTTGTCCAGTAAAGAGGGTACATATCAGATTGGACTGGTGGCATTATTTTTCTTTTTAGGCTATCTGGTGATAAAAATGGCAGTAAGAAACGGGGTTCTGGAAGCTTATAACCGGATACGGGAGAAAAAGAAAAACGAGGCGGAACAATGAATGACAGATTAAAAAAACAACTGGAGTTTGTGCTTGAAATTGATAAGGAAAAAAATATCTTCCGGCAGACCCATTTATCCGGTCATGGGCGAAATGAAAATGACGCTGAACACGCCTGGCATATGGCGATTATGGCTTATCTGCTGAAAGAGTATTCCAATGAACCTATTGATATTACCAAAGTCATGGTCATGTGCCTGATTCACGATATTGTGGAGATTGAGGCAGGAGACACCTATGCCTATGACGAAGAGGCCAAAAAGACCCAGAAGGCCAGGGAAGAAGCCGCTAAGGAGAAGCTGTATTCCATGCTGCCGGAGGATCAGAAGCAGGAGCTTATGGCGCTGTTTGAAGAGTTTGAGGAACAGAAAACTCCGGAAGCGAAATTTGCGCGGGCAATGGACAACCTCCAGCCCCTTCTTTTAAATGACAGCAACGATGGAACAGACTGGAAGAACCATCAGGTAAGCGCCAGCCAGGTTTACGGCCGTCAGGGACAGACAAAAGCAGGATCCGAGGCGCTGTTTGAGGTAACGGATCAGATCCTTAAAAAACACATAGAAAAGGGAAATTTGAGAAAGTAAGGCTGAACTTCTTGCTTTTTCGCCCATAGTCTGATAAATTATCGGTAAGCACTTATGAAAGTGCAGTTTTGCCGGGATAGTGCGGCAGACTTATTTTACGAAAAGAGAGGTGTAGGACATGGCAGAAGATTTAAACAAGATGGAAGAACAGGAAGAGATGACAGTGACCCTGACATTGGAGGATGACACAGAATTAGAGTGTATCGTTCTTACCATTTTCCAGGCAGGAGATAGAGACTATATTGCGCTGCTGCCAATGGAAGGCCAGGAAGCAGAAGAAGGAGAAGTATTCTTGTATCGCTACAGCGAGACAGAGGACGGAACTCCAAATCTGGAAAACATCGAAGACGATGACGAGTACGAAGTAGTTGCAGACGCATTTGACGAGCTTCTGGATGAAGAAGAGTACGACGAGATCGTGGGAGAAGAAGAGTTAGACGACTAATCGGACAGACCGGTTAAAATAACAGAGGGAGCTGTTGCAAAAGTAGATGGATAATCTACTGGAGCAGCAGCTCCGTTTTTTCTAAATAAATTTTTTCAAAAGCGTTTCTACTTCGCTTGCTTTCAATACTTTTCCCATAGAAACAACCTGTTCATTTACGACAAGGGCCGGCATACTCATGACCCCATACTCCATGATTTTTTCCATGTCGGTAACGTATTCCACTTCAATAGTAAGCGCCATTGAACGAACTGCTTCCTGGGCGGCTTCTAGCAGTGCATGACAGCTTTTGCACCCAGAACCTAAAACTTTAACACTGCAAATGCTGCCTGTTGTCGGGCATCCAGAGTTGCTAGAGCAGGCAGGAGCCTTAGTTTCTTTGTTCTTTCTGTTAAATAATGACATAATAAATCCCTCCATTTATTTTTCGCTTTCAAAGCGTTTTTTCAAAATTTCATAATGATTCCAAATGCTTTTATCGCTTCGTTTCAAATAAGTATCGGCTGAAGGGCATTAAAAAAATAACCCACCAGTATAATTCCGATTGTACAGATCGCAATAAAAATCCACAAAAGTTTCGGCTTTACGGCTTTCCGCAGCATAATCATAGACGGCAGGGACAATGTGGTAACACCCATCATAAAAGACAGCACCACGCCCAGCAGCGCTCCCTTTGCCAGTAATGCTTCCGCTATCGGAATTGTTCCAAAAATATCTGCATACATAGGTATTCCGGCAATGGTTGCCATAATGACGCCAAAGGGGTTGTTGTCTCCCAGTACCGTGACAATGATTTCTTCCGGTATCCAGTTATGAATCAGCGCCCCGATACCAACGCCGATTAAAACATAAGGCGCAACCTTTTTCGCAGTCGATACCACCTGTTCCCATGCGAAAGTAAGCCTGTCTTTAAAGTGCAATTCTTCCTGCAAAATATCAATAGATTTTCCCTTTCGTATGAATTCTTCTACTTCACTGTCCAGGTGCAGGTATTCAATGAACGTACCGCCTGCAACGGCAATGACAAGTCCAAGCAGAACATAGACGACTGCTATTTTCCAGCCAAATATGCTCATAAGAAGCATGAGAGATCCCAGGTCTACCATAGGAGAAGAAATCAGAAAGGAAAAGGTAACGCCCAGCGGCAGTCCTGCACTGGTAAATCCGATAAACAGCGGAATGGAAGAGCAAGAACAAAACGGCGTAACGGTTCCCAAAAGGGCTGCGATGATATTTGCCCCGGTTCCCTGGAAACGTCCTAATATTTTTTTCGTTCTTTCGGGAGGAAAATAACTTTGAATATACGAAATAATCAAAATTAAAAAGCCCAGCAACAGCATGATTTTTATAGTATCATAAATAAAAAACTGAACGCTTCCTCCCAACCGGGTTTCTGTAGACAGGCCGCACGATTCTATCAGATTTCCTATCAGCCGGTTCAGCCATTTCATGCCAAGGATTTCATTTTGAAAGAAATCCCAGACACCTTTAAGTGTCTGCATATCCTAACCTCTCTTTCATAAAATCAAGAATTTTCGATTTGAAATGTTTGAAAAAAGCGGGTAAACCCGCCTTGGCCACACGCATGAAGAGTTTTCAGGTGTTTGGGCACTGATTACAGCAGCAATTGGTTTCATCAACAGCAGTAATCTCTTTTAATAGAGCCAGCGCCTTTTCACTGCCCTGTTTACTGATCTGGTAATGGGTCCATTTTCCGTCTTCACGACCAGTCACAATCCCTGCTTCACATAAAATTTTCATGTGGTAGGACAGGGAAGACTGGGGCATATTTACTTCATCCGTCAACGTACAAGTACACTTTTCGCCGCCATGCAAAAGGTCTAAAATACGCAGCCTGCGCTCGTC
The DNA here is from genome assembly GCA_905215625.1 of uncultured bacterium. Lineage (GTDB taxonomy): Bacteria > Bacillota > Clostridia > Lachnospirales > Lachnospiraceae > UMGS1370. The sequence goes on along the minus strand of CAJMQQ010000010.1, from coordinate 56,685 downwards.
GCTTAGAGCCTTAAAGATTTTTGCCCGTTCCTCATAAGAAGTGGCCATGCTCTCACCTCAAATCCAAATTTCTTGATATAATTATATGCGGCAAATCCAAAGAAGTCAATATGAAATTGTTTTTTTTTAGAAACAAGAAAGACTATTTTTGGCTAAAAAAGTCTATTTTTTTCGAAAATGCAAAATCTGGTGTATACTGACAGGTAAATAATTCAACAAGGGAGGGGTTTTTATGAGAAGTGCGGAAGAGATTTTAAATAATTTTCCGCTTTTGAAAGGATACAAAGGCTACAGCATTCTGATTGCCTGTCTGGAAATGGCCAGGGAAGACGAAGGGCGGCTGGTTCACATCCGGCAGCAGATTTATATTCCGGTTGCGGACATAAGGGGAGAGAGTATTTCCAATCTGGAGAAAAACTTAAGGACGGTAAGAGACGCTTTTTTAGTGGCAGGCGGCAGGGAATATCTGGAAAAAACGCTGCGGATTCCGGTTCGCCTGCCACTGTACCCCAGGGAAATGATAGAAATGCTGTTAGAGTGTATGCAGAGAGAAGAACCTTATCAGCGTCCGCCAATATAAATTTCAATATTTTTATGGGATTTACGGAATCCAGAAGGCGTCATGCCGGTTACCTGTTTGAACACTCTGTTAAAGTGGGTAAGATTGGAAAATCCTGTTTCCCGGCCGACTTCGGTAATGTTTTTATCGGTTTCCATTAACATTCTCTGGGCGTTCATAATCCGGGTTACGTTGATATACTGGATTACGGTACTGTGAGTATAAGAACGGAATTCCCGGCACAAATAAAAGGTACTGACGTAAAATTGTTCTGCAAGAGATTCTAAAGTAATCGGTTCGTTATAATGGGTATGGATATACCCCATAATCTGTGCAATTCGTTTATTTTGTTCTGCTTTTACTGGATTCATCATCCTCTTTTCCCGCGCAAGATGATACAAAAGGAAGTTTAAAAGGCTGTGACGGCATTCTTTTGTGAAAGGATTTTCTTCGCTCTGTTCTTTTAGAAGTTCCAGAAGCGCCCGGTGAATGGTCTGTCCTTCTTTGGCATTTGGCCGGAAGACACCGCATCCTTCGTCTAAAATCCGGATCAGTTCAGGAGAGTCAATTTCTTCCCGCTGAAAATATAGGACAATCCGCCTAAACCGCATATCCATGTCTCCATAGGAATAGTGCATACAGTAAGGGGAAAATAAAATAAAATCCCCAGGCTGAAGGAGATAGAGGTCATTGTCAGAACGTTGGTAGCGTCCGCCTTCTTCCAGATAATAAAGTTCATAGTAGTTATGATAATGGGGCTGATACATATTATCATTGACCCCGGAAATCCGTTCACACGCAATTTCAGCTCCCTGAGCCATACGGATTCCTGCCTGATCCAGCATAGTAGTACCTCCTGATAATTGGTTTTGTACAAACATTCCAATTTTATGAATAGGTTGATTATACCGGAATATCCGAAAAAAAGCAAGATACGTAAAAAAAACGTTTCTTTTGCGCAAAAATTGTCTGGTTTTGTCATTCCGGGATTCCTATAATAGAACAACAATGTGATGGAACGAAATAAGGAGGAACATGAGCAATGAGAGTCTGCACCACAGCATTTGCTGTAAAGAAACAGGATAACTATTTTTCCATTGCCACCAACTGTGTGGAAATCCGGCTGTTATTTTTAACCGATTCAATTTTAAGAATCCGGGCTGGATTTGACGGGGACTTTGCAGAAGAGTCGTACAGCCTGGTTATGACGGCCTGGGAAGACCGGATGGATGATTTCTTGAAACAGTACCGGAAACGGGTGACCGCTGCTGATGCCAGCTTAGAGGATGGAGAAGAAAAGGCGGTTATTAAAGGAAAAGAATTAACCGTTGTGATTGAAAAATCGCCGTTCCGGATCTGCGTGTATGACAAGGACAATACCCTGATTCATGCAGATATTGTGGATTTGGCATACCAGGAAGATTCCAACCACCGCCGGATTCATACCAGCGAAATTACGGCAAACGACTGCTTCTATGGTTTTGGCGAAAAGAGCGGAGAGTTTAACAAGGCCCAGAAATTTATGGGAATGAGTCCGAAAGACGCGATGGGATACAATCCAAAGGAGACGGATTCCCTATATAAACACATCCCGTTTTATATTAAATTAAGCAAAGACACCAAAAAAGCAGTGGGATATTTTTACCACAATACCTATGAGTGCGATTTTGATATGGGAAGAGAAAAAAGCAATTACTGGAAAATGCACAGCCGCTACCGTGCAGACGGAGGCGACATTGACTTATTCCTGATTGCAGGTCCGACAGTCCGCCAGGTAGTTGAGCGCTATACCGATCTGACTGGTAAGTCTGCCCTTCTTCCAAGAACTGCCCTGGGTTATCTGGGCTCTTCCATGTACTATCCGGAATTGGATGCAGACTGTGATGACGCTATTGTGGAATTTATTGATACCACAAAGGAAGAGAAGATTCCGGTTGACGGATTCCAGCTTTCTTCCGGTTACTGTACTGTAGAGACAGACAAAGGCATTAAACGCTGCGTGTTTACCTGGAATAAAAAACGCTTTAAAGATCCCAAAGAATTCTTCCAGCAGATGAAGAAGCGGGGCATTACTGTAACCCCTAACGTAAAGCCTGGTATTTTATTAATCCATCCAAAGCTGGATGAAATGAAAGAAAAAGGGATGTTTGTAAAGGCAAGCGACAGCGAAAATCCGGCAGTGGGAACCTGGTGGGGCGGCCCAGGCGTGTTTGTGGATTTTACAAAAGAATCTGTCCGTGAGGATTGGAAAGAACTATTAAAAGAAAACGTCCTGCAGTATGGAACCGATTCCGTATGGAATGACAACTGCGAGTATGACAGCCTGGTGGACAAAGACAGCCGCTGCGATTTTGAAGGAAAGGGCGGCACCATCGGCCAGTTAAAATCCGTAATGTCCAACATTATGTGTCATGTGACCGATGAGGCAATCCACGAAACCTTCGAAAACACCAGACCTTATATTGTATGCCGTTCCGGCCACTGCGGCATCCAGCGTTATGCGCAGACCTGGGCAGGCGACAATTTAACCTGCTGGGATGCATTAAAATACAACATTGCGACCATTTTAGGCATGGGTCTGTCCGGCGTGGCCAGCCAGGGCTGTGACATCGGAGGATTTTATGGTCCGGCTCCAGAGGGAGAATTATTTATCCGCTGGATTCAGAATGGTATTTTCCAGCCCCGTTTTTCCATCCATTCTACCAATACCGACAATACGGTAACAGAGCCGTGGATGTACAGCGACTTAAAAGACGACATTCGCAGAGCAATTGCATTCCGCTACCAGTTGAGCCCATATCTGTATTCTTTAACTGACAGGGCTCACCGCATGGGACTTCCGATTATGGAGCCAATGTGCAGCGCGTTCCAGAATGATGTAAACTGCTATGAAGAAGGCGTAGACTTCATGTTTGGAGATTCTCTGCTTGTGGCAAACGTGGTAGAAAAGGGAGCAAAGACCCGTAAGGTTTACCTTCCTAAGGGAGATACCTTCTATGATTTCTATACCAGAGAGGCTTATGAGGGCGGACAGACCATCGAAATTCCGGTAACTATCAGCAGTATTCCGCTGTTTATCAAAAGCGGCGCAGTGATTCCGATGGCGGTTAATCACATGACCAACCTGGCGACAGAACAGGCAACCGAAATCTGCATCCTGTGTGCAGCCGACAAAGACGGCCAGTTTGATTTATACGAAGACGATGGCAGAACCATGGATTATGAGCGGGGCGGCTATTTAAGAACCCATATTACCATGACGGCAGGAGAGCGTACCTACGTAACATTTGAGCAGGAAGGAATGTATGAAACAGCAGTAGAAACCATGGCCATTGACATGGTTCACAGAGAAAAGTCCCCGTATTGGGTAACGGTTGACGGAGAACAGATTCCCCACTTCCTTCACAGAAGAAAATTTGAAGAAGCAGACTGCGGATGGTATTACAGCCAGAGACTGAAATCGGTACAGATTAAGTATCCAAATCCGAAAAAGAACCATCAGGTTCTGGTATCGTTTGAGCAGTTTGATTTAATCGGAATGTAAAGAAAGGGCAGCTAGTTATGAGAAAGTTTGCAGCAATTACAATGGCATTATGCCTTAGCGCATCTGTTCTTAGCGGATGCGCAAATACCGGAGCAGCCACCAGTGCAGAAGCAACTGCCGAAAACCCTATGGTTTTAACGCTGGCTCACGGTCTGAGTGAAACCCATACCGTACACATTGCGATGACAGAGTTTGCGGACAAAGTCAATGAGGGAACCGAGGGACGGATTCAGGTAAGAATCCTTCCCAACGGCCAGTTAGGATCAGAAAATGAAAATATGGAGCAGTTGATGGCAGGCGTTATTTCCATGACAAAGGTATCTGCACCAGGACTGGCAACCTATAACGAGTCTTACCACACCTTCGGTCTTCCTTATATTTTCGATAATACAGAAGATTTCTACCATGTGATGGATTCCAAACAGATGAGAGACTTCTTCCTGTCTTCCGAAGACGATGGGTTTGTGACCTTAACCTACTATACATCCGGCGCCCGTTCCTTCTATACGAAAGATAAGGCTATCCGGACACCAGAAGATTTAAAGGGATTAAAAATCCGTGTCCAGGATATGAAATCCCAGACCGATATGTTAAAGGCGCTGGGCGGAATTCCAGTTACCATGTCTTACGGCGATGTTTATACGTCTCTGCAGACTGGCATTATTGACGGCGCCGAGAGTAATGAGACGGCTCTGACAACCGGAAAACATGGAGAAATCTGCAAGGTATTCTCTACAGATGAACACGCCATGATTCCAGACGTTCTGGTAATGAGTGCAAAAACCTGGAAGAACATCAGTCCGGAGGATCAGCAGGTGATTCTGGAAGCAGCCTATGAATCTACCGAAAGCCACAAGGTTTCCTGGGAAGCAGCGATTTCTGAAGCAATTTCCGAAGCCAGCACAGATATGAATGTAGAGTTTGTAAATGATGTAGATAAAGAAGCGTTCCGTCAGGCTACCAGCGGCATGGTAGACGAGTACTGCAAAGAGTATCCGGGCGTTCAGGAACTGCTTGACATCATTGATTCTGTAGAATAAGGGGGAATGCTTTGATGAAAGAAATCTTATCAGTAGTGAAAAAATTTATGACAAAGCTTCTGGCAGGCATTGCAACCGTTTTGTTATCAGTTATGACCCTGTTAGTGCTGTATCAGGTATTTACCAGATACGTCTTAAACAGTCCGGCGGCATTTACGGAAGAACTGGTACGGTATTTCCTGATCTGGACTGGATTTATCGGCGCTGCCTATGCCTTTTTTACCAGACAGCATATGTGCCTGGTTGTAGTAAGAGACAGTTTAAACCCTGTTGGAAAAAAGATTTTGATGACTGCAGTCGATCTTCTGATTCTCATATTCGCTCTGTTTGTCATTACAATCGGCGGTTTTAAGCTGGCTATGAGCGCAGAAAAAGTATATTCTGCTCTTCTGGGAATTCCAAGAAGCCTGGTATATGCTATGGCGCCCATATCCGGACTCTTTATTATTGTAGCGCAGGTTATCAACCTGTATGAAGACATTACCGGAATTACCATTGAAGGAGGAGAGGAAGAATGAGTATAGGAGTTACCACAGTCATTCTGTTTGCAGTATTTGCACTGCTTTTGTTTGCAAGCTGCCCCATTTCCGTCAGCATTGTGATTTCTTCCATTGTTGCGGCAATCTCTTCCCTGTCCTGGGATCAGATTACCTTTATTACCATGCAGAAAATGAACAGCGGCGTAGAAAGCTTTTCCCTGCTTGCCATCCCGCTGTTTATCCTGGCTGGAAATATTATGAATAACGGCGGTATTGCCAGAAGATTAGTAAACTTTGCAAAGATTTTTGTAGGCTGGATTCCAGGTTCCCTGGCACAGGCCAATATTGTGGGAAATATGCTGTTCGGCGCTCTGTCAGGTTCTTCTGTTGCAGCGGCGTCTGCCATGGGCGGCTGTATTTACCCGATTGAAAAAGATGAAGGATACGATCCGGCATTTGCAACTGCAGTCAACATTGCGTCTGCGCCTACCGGTCTGTTGATTCCGCCGACCAGCGCATTTATTGTATACTCCACGGTAGCAGGCGGCGTATCCATTTCCACCCTGTTTATGGCTGGATACATTCCAGGAATTCTGATGGGCCTGGGTTCCATGGTAGTAGCGTTTATTTATGCAAAGAAGCACAAGTATCCGGTATCCGGAAGAATGCCGGCTTCAGAAGCATTAAAAGTAACGCTTGAAGCGTTTCCAAGCCTTCTGTTAATCGTCATCGTTATCGGCGGTATTGTAGGCGGTATCTTTACGGCAACAGAGGGTGCAGGCATCTGTGTGCTGTACTGCCTGATTTTATCGATTTGCTATAAGAGCATAACAGCCAAATCTTTTATGAAGATTTTGGTAAACAGCGCGTGCACCAGCGGCATTATCCTGTTTTTGATTTCTGCTTCTTCCGCAATGTCTTTCGTGATGGCGTATTCCGGAATTCCGGCGGCAATCAGTACGGCGATTATGTCTGTATCAGAAAATCCATATGTGATTTTCCTGCTGATGAATGTGATTCTTCTGATTGTAGGTATGTTTATGGATATTACTCCTGCAATTTTGATTTTCACTCCAATTTTCCTGCCGATTGCAGAAAGCCTTGGAATGTCCAATATCCAGTTTGGTGTAATGCTGATCTTTAATATGTGCTTAGGCAACATTACACCTCCGGTTGGATCGGTACTCTTTGTAGGCTGCGGCATTAGTAAGATTAGTATTGAGGAAGTGACCAAAACCTTGCTTCCATACTTTGGAGTCTTAATTTTAATTTTATTGGCGGTAACATACATTCCGGCGCTGTCATTAGGCGTTCCGGCTATGATGGGACTGCTGTAAATAGTAACTGGGGAGACCTTTTTTAGGGTCTCCTTTTTGCAGCCTGTTAAAATTTGTTGACAGCCGGAATACTCTCTGTTATGGTACAAGAAAGAAAGGGGGCAGCCGGCATGAATGATTATGATGAGAAATTACGGGAGCTTCAGGAACAGGCAGCGAGAAAGAAGCGGTTAGAGGCCAAGCTTGCAGAAGTGAACAGGCAGAAGAAGATGCTGCAGGAGAAGGAAGAAGAATGGAAAAAGAAAGCGGCCAGAGAGCAGAGGGACGTGGATCAGTTAGAAGGCGTCAGCCTGTCTTCCCTATATTATGCCATGATTGGAAAAAAGGGAGAGAAGCTGGATAAGGAAAAAGCGGAAGCTTATTCGGCCAGGGTAAAACTGGAGTCTGCAAAGGCAGAGCTGGATAAAACCATAGAAGAAATCAGCCGGATCCAGGCAGAACTTGCCCCAATGAGGAATTGTGAACAGGAATACCAGAAAACCCTTCGGGACAAACGCAGCAAGATTCAGGCTTCAGGAGGCAGGACGGCAGAAGAAATCTTTCAGATAGAGGAACAAATCGGGTATCTGGAAAATCAGGAAAAAGAAGTGAAAGAAGCCATATACGCCGGCAGGGATGCGCTGCGAACAAGCGGAAAAATTCTCTCTAGTTTAAGCAGCGCAGAAAGCTGGAGTACCTGGGATTTATTTGGCGGCGGCCTTTGGAGCGATATGGCAAAGCACAGCGAATTAGACGATGCCCAGAGACAAGTGCAAAATCTTCAGGAAGAGCTGCGTCGTTTTAAAACAGAACTGGTGGATATTGAAATTTCAGCGGATCTCCATGTCAGCATAGACGGATTTTTAGGGTTCGCAGATTACTTTTTTGACGGTTTTATTGCAGACTGGGCGGTAATGAATAAAATCAACGATTCCCAGATTCAGGTGACGGAGACCAAAAAGCAGATAGAACGGGTGCTGAACCGGCTGGACATTATGGAAAAACAGTATGGAGCAGAGATAGAACGTCAGAAGAAAAAAATAGAACGGCTGGTTTTGGAAGCATAAGGAGGAACAGCAGTCACAATGGCAGAGATAAGAAAGATTACGGATTTTGACGCGCCGGAGCTGGATTTATACGCCCGTCTCTCTGAGGGACAGCTTCGCCATTACTATGAACCGGATCTGGGACTTTTTCTGGCAGAAAGTCCAAAAGTAATTGAGAGGGCGTTAGATGCCGGATATGAGCCGGTGTCGCTTCTGGTGGAAACCAGACAGATTGAAGGAGAGGCAAAAGGTGTAATTGCCAGATGCAGCGGTGTTCCGGTATATACAGCAGAATTTGAGGTGCTGACAAAGCTGACGGGCTTTCAGCTGACCCGCGGCCTGTTGTGCGCTATGCGCCGCCGCAGGCTTTACGATGTCAAAAGCCTGTGCGAAGGTGCGTCCAGGATTGCTGTGCTTGAAAATGTGATGAATCCTACCAATGTAGGCGCCATTTTCCGGTCAGCCGCCGCCTTAAATATGGACGCAGTGCTGCTGACGCCTGGGTGCAGCGACCCGCTGTACCGGAGAGCCGGCAGAGTCAGCATGGGAACCGTATTCCAGATTCCCTGGACCTATTTTGACGAAAAAGAAAGCCCATGGCCGAACCAGGGACTTTCTCAGTTAAAAAGACTGGGATTTGTGACGGCAGCGATGGCGTTAAGAGACGATTCCATATCCATTGCCGATCCGGTTCTTCAAAAAGCAGAAAAGCTGGCGGTAATTTTAGGAACAGAGGGAGAGGGACTATGCGATACTGTCATTGCGGACAGCGATTATACAGTCCGGATTCCTATGGCCCACGGAGTCGATTCCCTCAATGTAGCCGCTGCATCGGCAGTGGCCTTTTGGGAGCTGGGACGGAAACACTAGTCTAAGATCTGGCGGATTAGCTGATACTGGCAGGAAGCCAGTTCTTTACTGGGAAGCTTATAATTGCTTTTGATCCACTGAAGAGTCATCAGGGTCAGGCCCCCAATATAAAAAGAAGAAACCAGTTCGGCAGGGCAGGGAAGTACGACGCCCTGCCGTTCTTCTTCTTTCAGCCATTCCATGAAATACCGGCGGAAAAACTGATAGAAAATACTGCCCATTTTATCGTTAAATCCTTCTGAAAAAACATGGTAAAAAAAACGGTTTTCCTTCTGAATGGATTCGAGAAGGACTAAAAGGGCCTCCTGGGGAGAACGCTTCTGCATAAAGTAGTCAAATTCTTCAGATCGTTCTTTTAAGCAGCAGGCAAGCAGTTCGTATTTATCTTCAAAATTGGCATAAAAAGCAGAACGGCTGACAGAAGCGTGGCTGCATAAATCATAAACAGATATTTTAGCAAAAGAGCGCTTTTGCAGTAAATCCAGCAAAGAGGCTTTCAGCGCGTCCTTGGCAGAACATTTTTTGAAATTCCCCATGATTGTAAAATCTCCTTTATATAGAAAACGATGCGTATTTAGCTTATCCTATGAAGGAAAAGTTTGCAAGACAGGAAGTATAAACTTTTTATTAAAGTGGACAAAAAGGGAAACTTGTACATTGAATTTGTATCAAAATCAGGGTAAATTAAAGAGATAGTATGCCATCAGACTGGCATGAGATACAAAGGAGAAGATTATGATTCAGATTATTACAGATTCCGCATCTGATATTACGACAAAAGAAGCAGAAGAGATGGGAATCCAGATTGTGCCTTTGCGGATTCAGTTTGAAGACGGGGAATGCCCTCAGAAAACGGAACAGGATTTCCTTACATTTTATGAAAGACTGGAAAAAGCAGAACAGCTTCCCAAGACCAGCCAGCCGTCTCCCCAGGCTTATCTGGAGTATTTTGAAGCTGCAAAAAAAGCAGGAGATGACGTGCTGGTTATTACCCTTTCCAGCGGATTAAGCGGAACCATCGGAGCAGCCCGTACTGCAAAGGACATCAGCGAATACGACAGGGTTTATATTGTAGATTCCAGACAGGCGATTCTGGCCCAGCGTATGTTGGTGGAATATGCAGTAAAGCTGAGAACCCAGCAGATTCCAGTAGAAGAGATTGTAAAAAAACTGGAAGAGATACGGGATCAGATTACCGTGTGTGGGATGCTGGACACCTTAACCTACTTGAAAAAGGGCGGAAGAATTCCGGCTGCCCTGGCCGTTATCGGCAATGTAATTGGAATTAAGCCGGTTATCATTCTGGAAGATAAGATTTTAAAGCCAATTGCAAAGGTCAGAGGAAGAAACGCAGGAAAAAAGAAGCTGCATGAGAAGTTAGAGGAACGGGGAGCTAATCCGGATTTCCCAGTCTATTTCGGTTTTACGTCCAGCCGGGAAATCGGCGAAGAATTTATGCAGGAAACCGTAGAAAAATACCATCTGGAAAACGCTCGTCTCTATCCGATTAGCGGAGTAATCGGAACCCATGTAGGAACAAACTGCATGGCGATTTGCTTTGTGAACCAGAAAAAGAGAGAAGTCTCTTGTGAAGATTGACAAAAGAGGCCGCTATTATGCCAGCCAACACAAAGAAACCGATTGATTTTAGTCTGTCTGGGAGTCTATGTGGTAAATGGCGGAAAAATAAAACGGTCTGGGGTTTGACTTTTTCCCAGACAATTTGTACAATAGAGACAAGAGTTCAAAACAGCTTATTTAAAAACAGTATCAGAGCAGCAGATACTGGGGAGAGGAGTAGAAAGATGGGATTTTTTGGAAGTTTTTTTGGAAAAGGAAAAAAAGAGGAATCAGGAAAGATTACCTGCAAGGATAAGACAATTTACAGTCCGTTAGCTGGAACAGTAATTCCGTTGGCAGAGGTAGAGGATCCAGTATTTTCCCAGGGAATGATGGGACTTGGCGTAGGCATCATTCCGGCAGATGGAAAATTGTATGCTCCGGCAGACGGAACTGTAGCAGCCGTATTTCCTACTGGCCACGCAGTAGGCATGGAGACTGAGGACGGCATGGAACTTCTGCTTCACATCGGTATTGACACAGTAGAGATGAAGGGTAAAGGCTTTAAAGCCGTAGTTACACAGGGAGCAAAAGTAAAAGCAGGAGATTTGCTGGTTGAATTTGAGCCGGACGTAATCAAAGCGGCAGGTTACAAGGATACGACAATGGTTCTGGTATCTAATGCAGCAATGATGGGCGAGATGTCCGATCCGGTATTGGGAGCAGTAAAGCCATTAGATGAACTTTTCTCCTTCCACTAATGACCGAGAAGAAAATTTAGATAGAACGGAAAATTAGGGATGCAGAAAATGAGTTTTCATTTTTATGCATTCCTTTTTATATAAAAATATGTATAGGGAGGGAATTGCTTATGAAGTTTGTCTGCCAAATCTGCGGTTATATTTATGACGAGGCAAAAGAGAACCAGAGCTTTGACCAGTTGCCGGATTCCTGGGTATGCCCGTTGTGCAAAGCCGCAAAGTCTGCATTTGCTGCAGAGCAGCAGGAAGAAAACAGCAGGAAAGAACGTACAGAAGAGCCGGTACAGCAGGGGGAACGCCTGACGGATCCGGAGTATCAGGAACTGTCGTTTGGAGAACTGTCCATTCTTTGTTCCAATCTGGCCAAGGGATGCGAAAAGCAGTACCAGTTTGAGGAAATGGAAGAGTTTTTAAAACTGTCGGAATATTTTTACAAGTTAGAACCTAAGCCAGAACAGGCTGATAGGAAGATGCTTGCAGAACTTGTAACAAAAAATCTGGAAGAGCAGTATCCCAGGCTTTCTGATGCTGCCAGAGAGAAGTCTGACAGGGGAACCCTTCGAATCTGTACCTGGGGAGAAAAGGTTACCAGGATTGCCGATATGCTGATAAAACGCTATGAAAAAGAGGGAGACGCTTTTCTAAGGGGAACCAATGTGTGGGTCTGCACAGTCTGCGGATTTATTTACATAGGAAAGGAAGCGCCTGAACTTTGTCCGGTCTGCAAGGTTCCGGACTGGAAATTTGAAAAGATAGAGGGGAGGGTTTCCAGATGAAAGAATTTGCATACCGTAATTTGAGATTATGTACCAAAGACTGTATCTGCCTATATGTCTGCCCTACAGGAGCTTCGGACACTGAGAACAGCATTATTGACAGGGAAAAATGCATCGGATGCGGGGCTTGTGCAAAGGCCTGTCCCAGCAAAGCCATCAGTATGGTGCCCGTCCAATATCCGCCACAGCAGAAAAAAGACGAGAGAGTGACAGCCCTTGCCAATCAGTTAATCAAAAGCAAGGCAGAGCAGGAAAAACTGGCGGAAAAGATTGCAGCCGATACAGAATCGGACGGCCTATACCGTCTGGCACTGGCCCTTGCAAAATCCAGCCGCTTGGCAGCGGAAGATATCAGCAGGGAATCCGGCTATATGCTTCCCCAGAGTAAAAATGCCCATGACAGATTAAAGGAGTGGCTGGAGCATCCTGCTTCCAGTGATTTTCCAAAAGAAGCGGCACAGAAACTGCTGGATCATATTAAATGCAATGAATAAAGGCAACAAATAAAACAGGAAAATTTTTAGTAAATTTTTAGTAAATATTGTTGAAACAATGCCCGTACAATGGTACAATGTGGTTGAAAGCAGAAAGGGGGTCGGCCCATGGCGACGATCAGAGACGTGGCAAAACTGGCAGGAGTATCCCAGACAACGGTGTCCCGTATTTTAAATAAAGATGAGACGATTTCTGTGACGCCGGAAGTGCGGCTGCGGATTTTTCAGGCAGCCAGTCAGTTAAACTACGTTCCGCCCAGACAAAGAAGGGCGGCAAATGCAAAGAAAAAGTTGGTGATCGGCGTGGCGGACTGGCAGATTATCCGGCCAGACAGACCGAATGTCAGGCTTCATTCCCTGGATCTACTGGTACGGGCAGCGAATGATAAATATGAGACGGAATTTACCCGTCTGGTTTATGGAATGCCTCAGACCGTAGATGGAATCATTGCATTCGGAGTATTCCAGCCGGAAGAAATTGCTTTTTTGCACAGCCTTTCTTACGCGATTGTGTTTGTCAACTCCGAACAGAGAAATTACGAAAACGACCAGGTACAGGTGGATTACCAGCGGGGACTGGAGGAAATCGTTTCCTATCTTCTGGACAGAAAACACTATGCTAGCGTTGGCTATATCGGCGGGATTTATGAAGATCCCCAGGAACACAGAAGGATTGGCGGCAAAAGACTTCAGAGCTTAAAAGATATTTTGTCAGAACGGGGGCAGTATCAGCCGTCGCTGTTCCATGTAGGAACGATCAGCAGGGAAAGCGGTTTTGAACTGGCTTTGGAAGCGAGCCGGTCAGGGACTCTGGCAAAAGCAGTGATTTTAGGAAATGATGAAGTGGCAGAGGGAGCAATGGAAGCATTTGAAGAATTAAACCTTCAGATTCCAAAAGACGTAGCAGTCGTCATGTATCAGGATATTCAGACCATGGAAAGTAAATGGCCAGGCAGTACCTGCATTGAGATGTATCCCGATTACGTATGGGAAAATGCTTTGGAAATGCTGTTTGGACGAATTGAAAAAACACGGATGAACCAACCGGTTACCATTATGATTCCAGCGGGAATCCGAATTGGGAATACCGCATAAAACTGGCTGTAAAGTCTGGTTTTAAAAGGACTTTTCAGATAGATTCACCATTTAGGATGAGGAGGATTTTTAAATGAAAAAAACAGTTTCTCTTTTACTGGCAGGCGCAATGTGTGCAGGACTTTTAGCTGGATGTAGTTCCAAACCGGCAGAGACAACTGCTGCAGACACGACCGCTGCTGCTGCAGAAACCACAGCCGCTGAAAAAGCAGATGCAGAAACTACAAAGGCTGCTGCAGAGACGAAGGAAATCGAAAAATTAAGCATTGCCTTCGTTCCATCCAGAGAGCCAAGCGAGATTATTACTGCAACTGCTCCGTTAAAGGAAATGCTTACAAAAGAGCTGGCAGGACTTGGCTATGATGTAAAGAATATTGATATTACAGTCGGCACCAGCTACGAGGCAGTAGGCGAGGCACTTTCCGCAGGAACTGCTGACGTAGGTCTGATTCCAGGCGGTACTTATGTATTGTATGACGACGGCTGCGATGTCCTGCTGACCGCTACCAGAGATGGTCTTTCCATTGACTCTGACAGCGCAAAAGACTGGAATGACCAGGCTCCTACTGAAGCAACCGAAAATCAGGTAACCAGCTACCGTGCACTGATTATTGCAGGTCCTTCTGAAAAGGGCAAGGCAGTGGCAGAGAAGGTAAATGCAGGCGAAGAACTTACCTGGGAAGATATTGACGGCTTAAACTGGAGCGTAATGGGATCTTCCTCTCCAGCAGGATACATTTATCCGTCCCTGTGGCTGCAGGAAAACTTTGAGAAGAACATTACTGATTTATCTCACGCAGTACAGTCTGATTCCTACGGCAGTGCATTTGCACGTCTGGCTTCCGGACAGATTGACGTTCTCTGCACCTACGCAGACGCACGCCGCGACTATGAAGACGAGTGGACCGGCGAATACGCAATGACCAATACCATCTGGGATGACACTGCAGTAATCGGCGTTACTCCGGCTATCTACAATGATACCATCAGCGTAAGCAAGACTTCTCCAGTTATGGACGACGACTTTAAGGCAGCTCTTTCTGAGGCATTCATCAACATCGGCAACACAGAAGAGGGCAAAGAAGTAATTGCAATCTATAGCCACAACGGTTATCAGCCGGCAAAAGCAGAAGATTATGATTCTGAGCGCGCTGCCCAGAAGATGATTCAGGAAATGAATTCTGCTTCATAAATAATAAGAAACACGAGCACAAGGAGGGTGCTGCCAGGCGACTGCAGCGCCCTCTTTTTCAAAATGCGAGACTGTTAAAATACGAGGTATGAGATGATTGAATTCAAGAACGTAAGCAAAAAATATCCCAATGGATTTGAAGCTCTGAAAAATGTAAATCTTACCATTGACCAGGGAGAATTTGTGGCGATTATTGGTTTGTCCGGCGCTGGAAAATCTACTCTGATCCGCACCATTAACCGTATGCACGATATTACGGACGGAACCCTGACTGTAGACGGCACTGACGTAATGAAGCTTTCCGGAAAGTCCCTGCGTTCCTTCCGTCGCCGTATTGGTATGATTTTCCAGTCCTTTAACTTGATTACCAGGACAACCGTAATTAAAAATGTATTGACGGCATTTGTTCCGGATCTTCCGGGATGGAGGGCTTTTTTCGGTATTTTTAATAAAGAGGAAAAAATGGCTGCCCTGGAGGCCTTAGATAAAGTGGGAATCCTGGATAAGGCATTTGTCCGCGCAGACCAGCTTTCCGGCGGACAGCAGCAGAGAGTGGCCCTGGCCAGAACCCTGGCTCAGAATCCCCAGATCATTCTGGCCGACGAGCCGGTAGCATCTCTGGATCCGGTAACGGCAAAGCAGGTTATGGATGATTTCCTGCGGATTAACCGGGATATGAAGATTACGGTTCTTATTAACATTCATCATGTGGATCTGGCGCTTCAGTATGCCACAAGAGTTATTGGAATCAGAGCCGGAGAAATCGTATACGATGGAGCGGCAAAGGATGTAGACCAGGAAGTATTAGACTCCATCTACCAGGGCAGACAGGAGGGATAATATGGGTATTTATGATAAGCTGTTTCCGCCGAAGATCATCACGATGGCAAATGGAAAAACTGTGGCAAAACCCAGATCCAGAGCGCCTCTTGCAGTGGTGGTCCTTCTTGCCCTTACGGTGCTTTCCGTAAAAGTTACCGGCTTTAACATGGAAACACTGGTAAAAAGAATCCATGAATTTTTTACGATTTTAAAGCAGATGGTTCCGCCCCAGTGGGACTATATGCCAAAGATTTGGCAGCCGCTTTTTGATACGATTAAGATGTCTCTGCTGGGGTCTGTAATTGGTTCAGTGCTGGTAGTTCCATTTGCCATGCTGGCGTCTACCAATATTATTAAAAACCGGTTTGTGGTCAGCTTTATGCGTTTGTTTTTAAGTATTGTCCGTACCCTTCCGACCCTGGTAACTGCATTGATTGCAACCTATGTACTGGGACTTGGAACCCTGGCCGGAACGACGGCAATTGCAGTCTTTACCTTTGCCTATATTGGAAAGATTCTTTATGAGGAAATCGAGACCGTAGACATGGGCGCTTTTGAAGCAATGGAAGCAATGGGAGCCACAAAGGTGCGGGCATTTATCAGCTCGATTGTGCCTCAGGTTCTTCCGTCCTATCTGTCTAACTGCCTGTTCTGTTTTGAGGGAAATGTACGGTATGCGTCCATTCTCGGATATGTAGGAGCCGGCGGTCTGGGACTGATTTTAAATGAAAAAATCGGCTGGAGAGAATACTCCAGTGTCGGTATGATATTAGTCGCGCTGTTTGTGACGGTTTTCATTATTGAAAGCATCAGCAGGGCAGCCAGAAAACGTCTGGTATAAGGAGGCCAATATGAATCAGAGAATTGAACGTGCATATGAAAACAGGCCGAAAAACTGGGTGTTTGAGGCATCTGTGGCTGTGGTGTTCCTGGCTCTTTTAGTATGGAGCGCGTCTGCGGTGGAAACCAGCGGAACCACACAAAACGGTGGAAAAATTGCCATCAATATTTTAAAGGGAATTTTCCAGCCAGATACCAAATTGTTATTTAACCTGACCGTACAGGGCGTACCCTACCTGTTATTGGAAACCATCTGTATCGCGTTTTTAGGAACGGTTGTGGGAGCCATTATTTCCATTCCTCTGGCATTCCTTTCCGCTTCTAACTTAACCCCAAAACCAGTAGCCTTTATCGGCCGCATCATCATTATGGCAATCCGTACAGTGCCGCCGTTTATTTACGGCCTGATGTTTGTCAGGGTGACCGGACCGGGCGCATTTGCCGGACTTCTTACCATGTCTTTATGTTCGGTGGGAATGGTCAGCAAAATGTATATTGAGGCCATTGAAGATTTGGATACCAGGGTACTGGAATCCTTAGACGCAGCCGGATGCAGCGCATGGCAGAAAATCCGCTATGGAATCCTTCCCCAGCTGATGCCGAACTTTGCCTCTACTGCGATTTACCGGTTTGACATTAACCTTCGTGACGCAACTGTCCTGGGACTGGTAGGCGCGGGAGGAATCGGCGCCCCATTAATTTTTGCCATGAATGCGTACCGCTGGAACGAGGCGGGAGCAATTTTGGCAGGACTGATTGTTCTGGTACTGATTGTGGAGTGGATTTCTACAAAAATTCGTGTGAAACTGACAAGGGGATAACCATGAAACATTCTTTTCAGATTATTTTTACGTCCGATACCCATGGACGGATTTTCCCGGTGGATTACGCCGCTGGAAAAGAGAAATGTTCTGGTCTGTTAAATCTGGCAGGGCAGATTAAAAAAGACAAGAATACGCTGGTAATGGACGGCGGAGACAGCCTTCAGGGCACTCCGCTGACCCAGTATTACCTGGAACATAAGGACCAGTGGAGCCTTCATCCGGTGGCAGAAGCGTTTGGCGCAGTAGGATGTGATTACTTTACCCTGGGCAACCATGATTTTAATTTTGGTTATGAGGTTATCAAAGAGTTTCTGGATGCGATGGATGCAGCTGGCGCAAAATGTATCTGTGCCAACATAGAGGATTTGGGCGGGCAGCTAAAGATTGCAAAAGAGCAGATTCACGTGCTGGAAAACGGTCTTCGAATCGGAATTACCGGCATTGTGACCGACTTTGTAAATGTCTGGGAACAGCCGGAAAATTTGGAAAAAATCAAGGTTATCGACGCTTTTTTTGCTGCAAAAGAGGCGCTTTCCCATCTAAAAGAATCCTGTGACGTAACGGTCTGTATCTACCATGGCGGTCTGGAAGAAGACCCGGAAACGGGAGCCGTTTTGTCAGACAGCGGAGAAAATATTGCCTGCCGGATTGCAAGAGAACTGGATTTTGATATTCTTTTAACCGGCCATCAGCATATTGCACAGCCAGGCGTGGAAATTTCCGGAACCTGGATTGTCCAGCCGCCTGCCAATGCAGAGAAATTTATCCGTCTGACGGGTTCCCTGGAAGAGAAACAGATGCAGATACAGTCTTTGCTGGAACCCATAACCGGTGTTCATAAAGAAGAACCTTATCAGTCCCTTCTGCCAATGGAACAGGCGGTGCAGGTGTGGCTGGATCAGCCAGTGGGACAGCTTACAGAACCCATTATTCCAGAAGAAAAGCTGCCTGCTGCCCTTACCGGAAGTTATGTAGCGGCTTTATTTAATCAGGTGCAGATGGAAGCCACGGGAGCTGATTTTTCCTGTACTAGCCTGGGAAATGACCCTATTGGACTGCAAAAAGAGGTCACCATGCGGGAAATCTGTGCGGCCTACCTGTTTGCCAATACCCTGGTGGTAATGGAAGTGGATGAAACGGCTATCCGACAGGCTTTGGAGCGGTGTGCTTCTTATTTTACCCTGGAAAATGGCAGTCCTGCAATATCGGACGAATTTTTAAAGCCAAAAATCGAACATTATAATTATGATTTTTATGCAGGGATTTCCTATACTTTTGATTTAAGAAAACCTGTGGGCCAGAGAGTTGTCCATCTGACAAAGTCAGACGGAATGCCTCTTGGAACCAGAAAATATAAGCTGGTAACCAGTAATTACCGGGCCAGCGGAACCGGAGGATATGAGATGTTAAGAGACTGTCCGGTTCTATGGAGAGGAGCCGACGAGATGCCGGAACTGCTGACCAGATACGTAAGAACCAATAGTCCGCTCAAGTTAGAAAAGAATCCGGGATTTGCTGTAATCTGGTAAATGCCTGGTTCCAGGACTAGGATAAGGGGTCTGACTTCATTCTGCGGTACAGATTAGGAGTCATCTTATAGAGGGATTCAAACTTTTTATAGAAAAATCCCAAATTGTCATATCCTATTTTATTAGCAATTTCATAAATTGGCAGGTCGGTATTGGAAAGATAGAAACAGGCCTGATTCATTCGCTGCTGGATAATTAGCTCTTTAAAAGAGTGTCCGGCAGCTTTTTTTATGTAATTGCTCAGATAATTGGGATGAAATCCAAAATGGTCTGCAGTTTCCTGCAAGGTAGCAGTTAAGCAGTTATCTTCAATATAGTGGAGGATTTCCATAATTTTTTGTCCATCCTTTTCTCCATAAGAAAACTGCTGGTTTTTGTATTGTCTCAATATATTGCAAAATAACAGGCTCATATAAGCATCAATCATTTTTTCGCTGCAGAATTCAGGAAAATAATATTCGCAGAGAATATTTTGAATAACCGCATGAATCTGGTTATCATCTTGCTTTTGGAAAATCAAATATTGGTCGTGAGCAGCATTAAGAGAAAGGGTGCCAATCAGAAATGTGTTGATGATGCCGTAATCTCCCAGACGGGATAAAAAACCATGAGTTAAGTATTCCCGCCGCATTTCAATGGTAATAATAATATCAGAGTCTCCAAGATATTCGATGCTGTGAGGAACGTTGGTATCCAGCATACAAATATCGCCTTGGCGCATTTCAATCCGCTCTCCACTTATTATCTGTACGCAGGAACCGGAGTATACATATACAAATTCAATGACGGTATGAATGTGTTCTGGAATATAGGTAAAGCGGGATTCTTTGTGGACACATATGAGTTTGTTTTCTAAAAGGCTTTGAAAAGAAAACAGATAGACCTCTCGATTTTGAAAAGAGGTTTTGGGAATCAGCTGGTAGCGTTCTGATAATCTGGTCTCTCCAGATTTTTTGTGTTTGATTTCCGATTCTGTATAGCGGAATAAAAAATTGTCTAATTCTGCAAAGTTCATATACTCACCTCAAGAGTATATTAAGATATTAAGTTTCGTCAGTCAATATGTTTTATCAGGAGATTGAAAAGAAGAGGACTTTTCAATATGATAAGTACATAGAAAGTCTCATGCGCATAAAAGACAGTACTATGGAGTGAAACGTCAAAAGAAGGAGAAGGGGTGCAGAACATGAAGGAACTATCAAACTATGAGTACGGCAGGATGTGTTCAGAGATTTTAGAGGCTGTCGGTGGAAAGAGCAATATTAAAAATGTATTTCACTGTATTACCCGTTTGCGGATTGTTCCAGTTAATCGGGATCTGGTGGATATGGAAAAATTAAATCAGGTCAGTGGATTGTTAAAGGTCATTGAGTCAAGCGGTCAGATTCAGTGTGTAGTAGGGACCACAGTAGCAGAGGTATATGCAGATTTTCTGGAAATTTCGGGAATTAAAAATGGCGGAGAGATCGATCCGGAACCGGCAGGAGAGAAAACAGAAGAGAAAAAGCAGAATTTGCTGACAAAAGGATTAAATACTCTGGCTTCCTGTGTAACTCCTGGACTATACGCCATCGTGGCGGGCGGTATGATTAAAGGAATTATTGCGCTTTTGACTGCAATAGGATTGGTTTCTTCCGAATCCGATATGATTACTGTTCTGAATGCAGTAGGAGACGCGCCATTTTACTTTATGCCATTTATTATCGGTTATGCAGCAGCTAAGCGGTTTAAAGTAAAAGAAATTTTCGGAATTATGACAGCAGGAATTTTGATGTATTCTACATTTTTATCTCCTGCAGAGGGGATTACCGGATATCAGTTCGGACTATTTACCATTCCGGCTTATAACTATAAAGGATCCATTTTTCCTGTAATTTTATCCGTTTGGATTTTTTCTGTAATTTACCATGTAATAGATAAGCATATGCCTAAAAATCTGAGGATTGTTTTTTCAGGAGCATTATCATTTTTAATTGCAGCGCCGTTGTTTTTAGGATTTGCAGCACCCCTTGGAAACTGGATTGCAAAAGGCATGACGGGAGGATTTTCCTGGCTGTTTACCCACACAGGCCCATTAGCAGGCGCTTTGTTCTGCGGCATCATTCCCTTGACAATTATTTTCGGAATTAAAGGCTGGTCTGCTGTGGAACTTCAGAATCTGTCGACACTAGGCTATGACTATATGCTTCCAAACTTTTTCTATTCCAATCTGGCAGTTTCCGGTGCGGTACTTGCTTATGCATTGAAAATGAAATCGGGAGAGAGAAAGTCAGCAGCAGTTTCTACAGGATTGGTCTGCATTCTGGGTATTACAGAACCGGCATTATACGGCATTGCCCTGCCGGAGAAAAAACCTTTATTTGCAGCCATGGCGGGAGGAGCCATTGCCGGAGCAGCGGCAGTGATGCTGGGAGTTGTTACGTATGCATTTTCTATGCCTGGAATTACCAGTCTTGCTACTTATATGGATTCTGGAAACAATTTTTGGATGTTATTAATTGTAATGGCAATTGCCTGGGGAACATCCTTTGCAATTTCCTTTGTACTGACAAAAAAAGAAAATTAGGAGGGTATTATGAGAACAGGATTTCCAAAAGATTTTTTATGGGGAGGAGCCATTGCCGCATCGCAGGCAGACGGTGCTTATAATCAGGGAGGAAAGGGATTAGATACCCAGGATTTACGATATTTTGATGCGGCATGGACGAAAGAAGAGCGGGCCATGTATCAAAACCGGCGTATGAACGACGCGAAGTTTCAGAAAGCGTTAACGGATCTGAATATTGTCCATTATCCATTTCGATGGGGAATTGATTTTTACCATACATACAAAGAGGATATCCGCTTATTCCATGAGCTTGGAATCAAGGTATTAAGAACTTCTATTAACTGGGCAAGAATTTATCCAAATGGAGATGATGAAACTCCGAATGAGGAGGGAATCCAGTTTTACAAAGACTTGTTTGGAGAGTGTAAAAAGTACGGAATCAAAGTATTCGCTACCATTCTTCACTACAATATTCCGATTCATCTTGTACTGGAATATGGTGGATGGAAAAATAGAAAAACTGTAGATTTCTATGTAAGATATGCCAAAACCTTATTTGAAAATCTGGGAGATCTGGTAGACTACTGGCTTCCATTTAATGAATTTAATGCAGGACGGTTTAATCCTTATAATGGAGTGTGCCTGGTAGAAGATCAGGAAGAAAATTATGTAAATGCAATTTTCCAATGCCTGCACCATCAGTTTATTGCCAATGCTTTAACGGTAAAGCTGGGGCATAAAATGCTTCCAGGTTCTATGATAGGAGGTATGATTGCCAGATTTACTACATATCCGGCAACTTGTCATCCAGATGACGTGATGCAGATGATTTTGGATGATCAGTATTCTAACTGGTTTTACCTGGATATAATGGCGAGAGGAAGTTATCCTGCTTATATGGATCGGTACTTTGAAAAGGAGAATATCCAGATTCAGAAAGAGCAGGGAGATGATGAACTTCTGAAAGAAAATACCATAGATTTTACTGCATTTTCTTACTATTTTTCCCAGGTTTCCACAACAAAACAGGGATGGGAAAAAACCAGCGGCAATTTGATTATGGCAAACAAAAATCCTTATTTAGAGACCAGTGAATGGGGCTGGCAGAAAGATCCGACAGGTCTTAGGATTACGTTGAATCAGATCTATGACCGCTACCAGCTTCCCGTATTTGTGGCAGAAAATGGTCTGGGTGCAAAAGATAGATTAGAAGCAGATGGCTCTATCCATGACCCATATCGAATCGAGTATTTGAAAACCCATATCCAGCAGATGAAAGAGGCAGTCATTGACGGTGTAGATTTAATCGGCTATACTATGTGGGGATTCATTGACATTGTTTCCTGCGGTCCAATGGAAATGAGCAAGCGGTACGGCGTCATCTATGTGGACCAGGATGATGAAGGAAAAGGAAGCAGGAAACGGTTGAAAAAAGATTCCTTTTACTGGTATCAGAAATGCATTGAAAGCAACGGGGAAGAACTGTCATAGAGATGGGGAAAACCCTGGTATAGAGAGAAGATGGAATTATGGAAAAAGCACAAATAAACGAGTTTATCGAGCAGCATAAGGAAGAAGCCATCGCGCTTCTGGAAGAATTGGGAAAGATTCCGGCGCCAAGCCATAAGGAAGAAAAAAGAGCCGCCTTTTGTAAAAAGTGGTTTGAGCAAACAGGCTGTAATGAAGTCTGGATTGATGAAGCACAAAATGTTATCTGCAAATTTAACTGTGATAAGTATGAGGACATTGTTGTACTGATGGCTCATACCGACGTGGTATTTGATGATTTGGAAGAACTTCCCATGACGAGAAAGGGAAACATCTTATCAGCTCCTGGAATTGGAGATGATACAGCGAATCTGGTAAACTTAATGATGGGTGCAAAGTTTCTGGTTCATCATTCCCACCAGTTGAAAACAGGGATTATGATAGTGGCAAATTCCTGTGAGGAAGGACTGGGAAATTTAAAGGAATGCAAAGAGATTTTTAATAATTATGGAAAACGGATTCGGGCATTTTATTCCTTTGACTGTTATCTGTCTGCTTGTACCAGCATACCAGTGGGTTCCCACCGGTATCGGATTCAGATTCAGACAGAAGGCGGCCATTCTTACCAGAATTTTGGCAGGGATAACGCCATTCATATTGCGGCACAGATAATCGATGCTCTGTATCAGATCGAACCGCCTACAGAGGAAGTTACTACTTACAATGTGGGAAAGATAACAGGAGGAACTACGGTCAATTCCATTCCCCAGGAGGCAGTACTGCTTTATGAATACCGTTCCTGCAGTGAAAAGTGTCTAAAGGAAATGGAACAAAAGTTCCAGCAGGTAATTGAAAAATTCCGCAGGCAGGGAAAAAAGGTCAATGTGGAGATTTTAGGAATCCGGCCGGGAGCCGGAGAGTTTAACCGGACAGAACTGGAAAACTGGACGAAACAGAATGTGGCCTGTATTCGGGAATTTTACGATGGAGAAATGGACTTTGCCCCTCGTTCGACCGACGCAAACATCCCCCTTTCAATGGGAATGCTTGCTAATACCATCGGTACGGTAAGAGGCGGCGGAGCCCATACCAGAGAAGAGTGGGTGGATTTGGATTCTATCCCCGTTGGAATGGGAATTGTACTCAGTATTTTAAGTCAATATATGTAAGGATGAGAGGGATGCGGTTTTGCATCCCTCTATTATATTGAATCTTATAATACCTAAAAGCGATGTGAAGCTAATTTTTTTGAGAATCCAATGCTAATCCAATCAATCGATCCGTCTGATCTGCCATAAACAGAGGAATATTCAGCACATCATCATCTAGTTTCAGATTATCCAGAGAGAACCTGATGCGGAGTTTAACTTTGTCAGAAAACAGCTCCTTGAATTTTTTATTTTCCCGAGCCAACTGGGAGGGAATGGATTTCCAGATCATAGATATTTTGGAAACTCTCTGACATCGGGATGTTTTGCAAAGTCCCGTTCATAGGCATCGATAATACCGGATAAGGCTTCCTGAATAGAAGAAATATCTCGGGCTTCCGTCCACATCAGCACAGATTCTGGCATACCTCCAGTGATATAGTACATTTTTAATTTTTCATACAGAGGATTGAAAAATGCGTCGGGGATTGGCTCAATCGTGTCTATGCGTTCCAGATAAGCAGCAAGATTTCCATCACCGTTGGCAATTAGAAATTCCGAGAAGGTCATGCAATCTGCAGGAAGTTGACTTTGCCGACAGGGAAAGAGGAAGGCTTTGCCAGAGCGATGCTCAGCATAAGATTTTGTAAGATACGATTTACGTCCTTGGTTGTCTCAAAGAACGGTTTGTATTCTACCTGACGTACACCTTTGAGGATCAGAGGCTTGCGATAGGGAGAATTCTTCCAGTCCAATAAATTAGTAGAATAAAAAATATAGGAAATTCTTGCATCTGAAAACAAAATGTGATATACTGTGTCTATAATTAATAAGGTCACTGAACTAATTAAATAATACAGCGAGGAATTTATGTTATGAAAAAGTATAATCAGGCATTGATTAAAGATAAAAATAAAAAACAAGTTTATCATATGATTGAAGATATACCAGGAATCAGCAGGGCACAAATTGCAGATGCCATGAAGGTAAGCAAAACGACAGTTTCGGCTTTGGTAGATGAGCTGATGCAGGAAGGCTTTGTTTTGGATGAAGGTGTTTCTGAAAGTGGGCGTCAAGGAAGAAAACCTAATAGTCTTGTTGTGAACAGCGAGAAAAATAAAATAGTTGTATTAGATTGGAGAAAAGAAGTTTTGGCTATTTCGTTGGTCGATGCTGGAATAGAAGTTGAATTGACCCAAGACTATTATTTGAAACAGGAAGAAAAACTGAAGAAATTAAGAGAGAGTTTTCAGGATTTCATGGAAAATAGTTGTAAAAACATAAATGTTATGGGGATATGCTTGATTATTCCTGGAATGATTGATGAAAAAGCGGATGAAATCATATCTGTAGTTCTGCAGGAAGAAGGAGAAGAACGATATAAGATTAGTCAATTACGCAATATTTTTGTGGGTTATCCACTTGCAGTTCTAAATGATACTGCTTGTTATGCATATGCAGAAAATGTCTTTGGACAGCTTGAAGGAGATAGCTGTATTTATATTAATATTAATGATGGAGTAGGTGCAGCTATTATCCATAATGGAAATTTATTAGGAGGAGCTAGTGGTATGGCAAGCCAGTTTGGACATTTTTCTGTAGATCGGAAAGGATTACCATGTTCATGTGGCAATAGAGGATGTCTAGAAAATCAGATTGGAGAATTAGCACTTCCAAGACAATTTGAACAATTTGGAATTACCTATAAGAAAGAACGAGGAGAAAAAATATTGTTTAAAGATTTGGCGTATTTGGTTGAAGAAGGTAATTGTAATGCGGCAAAATTAATGGAATCAATGGCAGAAGATTTTTCTTATGCACTCTGCAATGCGGTAGCTTTGTTTCACCCAGAAGAAATTGTGATAGGGGGAATTGGAAGAAAACTAGGAGATTCCTTCCTAGAGGCGCTTAAAAGGTATATGAAAAAAATGGGATTCCGTCAGTTTATGTCTGATATAAAAGTGGCATATACAGAATTAAAAGAAGGTTCAGTGCTCCAAGGGGCAGCAAAATATTATATTGACAATTATTTCCGATTCAATGATACGGATCCAGAACAGTATTTTTGTGGATAAAAAATATAAAAAGTAAGGGGAGGGATAATATTAAATGAAACCATTAGGGATTGCGATTGTTGCAAATGAAAAATTAGAAGAAACAGTAGAGTGGGCAAAAGCCTCAGGATTTACAAACTGCCAACTTCAAATCTGGGATATGGAGTTACTGGCAAAAACAGAGGCTCGTAGAATTCGTTTGTTAATGGAAAAATACTCTATGGAAGTGACTGGAGTATGGTGTGGCTGGCATGGACCGATTTGCTGGGATTTTAGGGAAGGACCGTCTATTTTGGGGTTGATACCAGTAGAATATAGAGCGTCAAGAACAAAAAATCTGCTAGAAGGTGCTGCATTTGCAAGGGAATTGGGGGTAAAAGATATTATCACCCATGTTGGATTTGTACCACTTAACTGTAGAGATACTTTATATACTGGATTAGTCAGTACACTGCGTTATATTACTAAAGAGTTACATATGTATGGACAGAATTTTCTTATGGAAACAGGACAGGAACCTCCGGTTGTATTAAATCGCTTAATAGAAGATGTAGGTGCGGATAATCTTTTTGTGAATTTTGATCCGGCTAATTTAATGATGTATGGAAATGCAAACCCTTCTGATGCATTGGATATGTTGGGAAGTAAAGTAAGAAGCATTCATGCAAAAGATGGAAGTTATCCTATAACGGGAAGCCAACTTGGATTAGAATATCCAATTGGTAAGGGAAAAGTCGATTTTAAAGCATTGGTAGGTAAATTATTTGACATGGATTATAAAGGACCTATTTCTATTGAGTATGAAATTGAAGAATGGAATAAAAAACAACAAGAAGAGATACTGGAGGGAAAAGCATATTTAGAAGAACTTATAAAGAAACAATCGAAAAAAGATTGTCAGTAAGGTTTGGAGGGGTTATATGCTTGTAAGAATAGCGATTTGGGGAGCTGGAAAAATGGGGCAACTCCATGGAACAATTTACCAAGGAATAGAAGGAGTAGAGATTGCCTGTGTTATTGAAAAGAATGAGACGAAGGCCAAATCATTTTCAGAAGAATTTCAATGTCCTTATATCGATAGCATTGAAAAAATAGAACCTTATAATGCGAATGGAATTGACATTTGCCTTCCTACATGGTTGCATAAAGAAGCAATTCAAAAGGCATCAAACTATTTTAAATGGATATTTTGTGAGAAACCAATTTGCCTTAAGGAAGAAGAGTACAGTCAAATTTGTAAATCCGTAGAAGCATCACACGCTTCTGTAATGGTCGGTCAGGTTTTAAGATTTTGGAATGGATATGTAAAAATCAAGGAGATTTTGGAATCTGGAGAAATTGGAAAGCCAAGGTTTATTACATGCTGCAGGAGACAGAAAATGCCAGATTGGTCTGCGGGAAATTGGCTTATGGATAATAGCAAGAGCGGCGGAATATTGATGGACTTAAGTATCCATGACGTAGATTATTTATATTGGCTTTTTGGAAAACCGAAACGTTTGGTCTGTGATATAGTAAAAAAGCAGGATACAACCTTACATAGTATATTAGTACTTTCCTATGAAGATTTTTGTGCGATTGTCAATGCTTCTTGGGGAATGCCAAAGTCTTTTAATAAAGGGGAGTTAGAGGCGACGATAGAGATTGTAGGAGATACTGGAATGATTAGATATTCCGGAGGGAATAGTTTGGAGATTATTCGAGATGATGATATACAGATTTACGGTTTAGAAGAAACCGATGGATATTTAGAAGAATTATTGTACTTTGTAGGCTGTATTCAAAAAACAATAGTTCCTAGGCGTTCCTCACTCTCTTCTGTGAAAGGAACGATGGAAATATTATGGGCAGCTATGAAATCACAGGAACAGAAAAGAGCCCTTTGTATAGAAGAATCTGCAGGAACAATATAAGAGAGGGGAGAGGGTATGATAAGACAATATTTGAAAAAACGGCCATACTTTTTATACATTGCTCCTGCTATGGGAATCATGACATTGCTGACTGTATTTCCATCGTTTTTCCTTTATTTAATTAGTTTAACGAATTATCAGCTAGGATGGGGATTAGACAGAGTCAAATTTGTTGGGTTAGACAATTATGTACGGCTTTTGACAGGAGGAGATCCTGATTTTTGGAATGCGATAGCCATCAGCTTATGGTTTATGATTTTAACAGCAACTATAGAAATGATACTTGGCTTTTTTATTGGAAAGATTTTATGTGAGTCTGATTTCCGTTTAAAACCAGTAGTATTTGCAATTTTGATAATACCAATTGTAATGACACCAAGTATTGCAGGAAATATTTGGAAGCTAATGTTGAATTCGGAATATGGTATTATTAACTATATTTTGGGGATATTTGGCATCCCAAAAGTTGCTTGGTTAGATGCAGATATGGCATTTAACTCAGTAGTTCTATCAGATATATGGCAGTGGACACCATTTGTTGCATTAATTAGTTATGCAGGAATGTGTTCTTTACCCTCAGAACAATACGAAGCAGCTAAAATAGATGGGGCAGGGGCATTTCAACTGTTTTACCATATTACACTTCCGGCTTTAAGATCACTGATTTTTTTGACGTTGATATTCCGTACTATTGATTCGCTGAAAATTTATGATATGCCGTTTGTTTTGACTCAGGGAGGACCTGGAAACTCAACTGAATTTTTAAGTCTGCATATATATCGGTTGGCAAATGCGCAGAATGGATTAATAGGACGAGCAGCAGCAAATGCGGTTATTCTTATGCTTCTTTCTACTATTATTAGTAAAATACTAATTCATTTTCAGAGAAAAGAGGTGTAAGGAATGAAAAAACGAAAAGTAATGGCAGCTAAGATTGGAAAGGGATTGGTTTTAATAATAGCCAGTGTGTTTTTTGCAGGCCCTTATTTATGGATGATACTAATTAGTTTAAAACCTAAAGTAGATATTTTTGAACCAGGAAAATTTATTTTTAAGCCTACGTTGGAGAATTATGCCAGTATCATATATCAAGCTCATATTTTAGCCTATTTTAAAAACAGTATTATTATCGCCGTATGTTCTACAGTAATTTCACTGATAATCGGATCTTTTGCGGCATATGGGTTTGCAAGATTTAATTGGAAAAAAAGAGAGAAGACCGCTTTTCTAGTTCTTAGTCAGAGAATGCTTCCATCAATGGCAATAGTGATCCCATATTTTTTAATGGCAATGGCAGCAGGACTGTTAGACACAAAGCTCATTTTAGTCATTTGCTATATGCTATTTAATATTCCATTTACAATTTTGATGATGAGAGGATTCTTTGAAGATATTCCAATAGAAATTGAAGAAGCTGGGTTGATTGACGGTTGCAGTCGATTTCAAGTATTAAAAGAATTGATTCTTCCATTGTCATTGCCGGGACTTACAGCAACTGCAATATTTTGTTTAATTAACTCATGGAATGAATTTGTTTTTGCAAATTTTTTAACTAGTATTAACGCCAAAACGGTTCCGACTTCTGTTATGCTATTTTTGTCTGTATCGGGAACTAAATGGGGAGAAATGGCAGCAACAGGGGTATTGGCAAGTCTTCCAGCAATTATATTTGGAATTACAGTACAAAAATATATGATAAGGGGACTTACATTTGGAGCAGTGAAGGGGTAGAAATAAAACTATTATAAGGAGGGAATTTTATGAAGAAGTGGAAACGTTGGACGGCTTTGGAAATGACAGTTTTGATGGTAGCAAGTTTGATGACAGGTTGTGGGGGAGATAAACAAGATGTACCTGAAAGCAGTGTACCTCAAACAGAAAAACAGATGGACACTGGTACAGAAGGCACAGATGTTTCGACAATGGAAAAGTGGGGAAAATGGATAAAAGAACAGTATGATGGGACAAAAATAGTAGTTTCTATGGCGGCGCATCCTTCTACAGAAGCATTTCAGGCAATGACAGAAGAGTTTACTGATTTAACAGGAATTCAGGTAGAATGGGATGTAGTGGAGCAGACATATTTGAAGAACAAACAGCTGTTAGATTTTCAAGGCGCACATTCTTATGATGTTTTTATGGTAGATAGTTTTTGGAATGCTGAATACGGAGCTAAAAATGTAGTACAACCATTAGATACATTTCTTAACGATCCACAAAAGACGCCAGAGTGGTATGGAAGGGAAGATCAGATTCCTGCATATTGCGATTTGGGAAGATATCAGGAGAAAATAATAGGAATACCAATTGCAGGAGAAACCAGATTTTTAGCATATCGTACCGACCTTTTCGAAAAATATGGAAAAGAACCACCAAAAACAATGGATGAATTTTTAGAGCTGGCAAGGTTCTTTAATGGAAAAGAAGAAGGACTTTATGGAGTTGCTTTAAGAGCCCAGAGAGGAGTACACTTTGCTTCTGGATGGCTGACTACAATGTATGCATTTTGCGATGGTATGATGGATCAAAAAACATTAGAACCTAGAATTGATGATGAAGGTGTAGTGGAATCTTTACAGTGGTATTTAGATATGTTGGCATGCGCACCGCCAGATGTATCTACATATACTCATGAAGAAGCTTTAGGAGCCTTTATGTCTGGAAAGACTGCAATGTGGCTGGATGCAACCGCTATTGCTCCGGCAATTACAGATCCGGAACAATCGAAAGTTTATGATAAGGTTGCATTTGCGGCTCCGCCAGATGGTCCTGCTGGAGAATCAGCGGCTTTAGCAGATTGGAACATTTCAATTCCTAATGGAGCGAAAAATCCAGAGGCAGCGTGGGCATTCATTATGTATATGACCAGCCGGGAAAATAGCTTGGAGTATATAAAAAATGGAGGCGCTGCTACAAGATATTCTGTCTATGAAAATGAGGAGCTTATAAAAGAAAATCCATCTTATCCGGCACAATTGGAAGCGTTGGAGAAGGCAAATGGTTTGGTTGAAAGAGGATTACAGTGGACTCCGCCTCATGAGCAGATTAATCAGATGTTAGATATTATGGGAAGTTACGCTTCTCGGGCTCAGGCTGGGGAGATGACAGCAAAAGAAGCCTGTGAAAAAGCTCAAGCAGATGTTATGGATTTGCTACAGTAGCAGAAGAATTTTTCATATAATTGGTATCTCCTCGAAAAACCGCTTGCCATATTTTTCACATTGGAGTAAAATAATCTCCAAAGAGCCTTATATTCTGAAAGGAGATTATTGAGAATGAGCAAAAAACCAACCGTATTAATGATTCTTGACGGCTATGGCTTAAATGATAACTGCAGCCACAACGCAGTCTGCGAGGCAAAAACTCCAGTGATGGACCAGCTGATGAAGCAGTATCCATTTGTAAAAGGCAATGCCAGCGGCATGGCAGTAGGACTTCCGGACGGCCAGATGGGCAACTCCGAGGTAGGTCATTTAAATATGGGCGCAGGCCGTATTGTATATCAGGAACTGACCCGTATCACCAAGTCCATCCAGGACGGCGATTTCTTTGAAATTCCGGCATTTAAAGAGGCAGTAGCAAACTGCAAAAAGCATGATTCTGCTCTTCATCTGTTTGGCCTGGTATCCGACGGCGGTGTACACAGCCACATTACCCATATTTACGGCCTGTTAGAGCTGGCTAAAAGAGAAGGCCTTGAGAAGGTTTACGTTCACTGCTTCTTAGACGGACGTGATACCCCTCCGGCATCCGGCAAGGACTTTGTTGCCCAGCTAGAGGAAAAAATGGCGGAAATTGGCGTAGGTAAAGTAGCATCTGTAGCAGGACGTTACTATGCAATGGATCGTGATAAGAACTGGGATCGTGTGCAGAAAGCATATGACGCGCTTACTAAGGGAGAAGGTGTTCCGACTGATTCTGCAACTGCAGGCATCCAGGCTTCTTACGATCAGGAAAAATATGACGAGTTCGTAATGCCTACCATTGTAATGGAAAACGGCGCTCCAGTGGCAACGATCAAGGATCATGATTCCGTGATTTTCTACAACTTCCGCCCAGACAGAGCAAGAGAGATTACCCGTGCATTCTGCGATGACGACTTTACTGGATTTGAGAGAGAAAAGAAGCTGGATTTAGTATATGTCTGCTTTACAGATTATGATGAAACCATTGCAAATAAACTGGTTGCATTCCACAAAGAGAGCATTACCAATACCTTTGGTGAGTTCCTGGCAGCCAACAACATGACCCAGGCCAGAATCGCTGAGACTGAAAAGTACGCGCACGTAACCTTCTTCTTTAACGGCGGTATCGAAGAGCCAAACCCAGGCGAAGACCGTATCCTGGTAAATTCTCCTAAGGAAGTTGCAACTTACGACTTAAAGCCAGAGATGAGCGCTCCTGAGGTATGCAATAAGTTAGTAGACGCAATTAAGTCCGGCAGCTATGATGTGATTATCATTAACTTTGCAAATCCGGATATGGTTGGCCACACTGGTGTGGAAAATGCTGCAATCCAGGCCATTGAGACAGTAGATGCCTGCGTAGGACGTGCAGTAGAGGCAGTAAAGGAAATGGACGGCGTTCTGTTTATCTGTGCAGACCACGGAAATGCAGAGCAGTTAGTAGATTACAACACTGGCGAGCCATGGACTGCCCATACTACCAATCCAGTTCCGTTTATTCTGGTAAATGCAGATCCGGCATATAAGTTAAGAGAGGGCGGCTGCCTTGCAGACATTGCTCCGACCTTAATTGAGCTGATGGGCTTAGAACAGCCAAAAGAAATGACTGGAAAGTCTTTGTTAGTAAAATAATAAAATAAAAAACAAAACAAGAGGGAGCTCGTGAAGCGGGCTGAGAGGAAGTCATCAACTTCGACCTGTAGAACCTGATTTGGGTAATTCCAACGTAGGGAGAGAGTGTAATTTTGATCAATGTTATTGTTGATCCAAGGCTTATATCCCTATGGGGGTATAAGCCTTTTTCAATTGGTGGAAGAAAGTTTTGCCGCAGAAGCGACCCGCCGCAGGCGGAGAAGCTCTCTTGCGAGTTTCTGTCTTAAATTCATAGGAGGATATGTATATGACCGGTACAGCACAAAGAACGTACACCACACAGATGGATGCAGCCAGAAAAGGAATCCTGACAAAAGAGATGAAACTGGTGGCAGGAAAGGAGCAGTTTGACGAAAAAGAGCTGATGAGATTGGTGGCAGAGGGAAAAATCGCCATTCCTGCCAATAAAAACCATACTTGTCTGAATCCAAACGGCATTGGATCTATGCTGAAAACCAAAATCAATGTAAATCTTGGCACTTCAAGAGACTGCAAGGATTTAAACATGGAACTTTTAAAAGTAAAGGATGCTGTCGAATTAGGAGCAGAATCTATTATGGATTTAAGTTCTTTTGGAGATACCCAGAAGTTCCGGCGCAAACTGACTGCGGAGTGTCCGGCTATTATTGGTACAGTACCTATTTATGACGCAGTGGTTTACTACCACAAGGCGTTAAAAGAAATTACTTCCAGAGAGTGGA
Source organism: uncultured bacterium (assembly GCA_905215625.1). Lineage (GTDB taxonomy): Bacteria > Bacillota > Clostridia > Lachnospirales > Lachnospiraceae > UMGS1370. The sequence goes on along the minus strand of CAJMQQ010000010.1, from coordinate 23,248 downwards.
TTGATATTGTACGGATGCACGCGGAAGACGGCGTGGATTTTATGACCATTCATGCAGGAATCAACCGGAATACGGCCAGACGGTTTAAAGAAGCAAAACGCCTTACGAATATTGTGTCCAGAGGCGGTTCCATTATCTTTGCCTGGATGGAAATGACCGGATGTGAAAACCCATTTTACGAGTATTATGACGAGGTTCTGGAGATTTGCAGGGAATATGACGTAACCATGAGTTTAGGAGACGCCTGCCGTCCTGGATGTATTGAGGATGCGTCAGACATTTCCCAGATAGAAGAACTGGTGACCTTAGGCGAACTGACCAGAAGGGCATGGGAAAAAGACGTCCAGGTAATCGTAGAAGGCCCGGGCCATATGCCGTTAAATCAGATCAAGGCAAATATGGAGATTCAGAATACCATCTGCAAAGGTGCTCCATTTTATGTATTAGGGCCGCTGGTAACCGATGTGGCTCCAGGATATGATCACATTACCGCAGCCATTGGCGGAGCGATGGCTGCTGCTTATGGCGCTGCATTTTTATGCTACGTAACGCCGGCAGAGCATTTGAGACTGCCGGATGTTAATGACGTAAAAGAAGGAATTATCGCATCCCGGATTGCAGCCCATGCGGCGGATCTGGCAAAAGGAATCAAAGGTGCGGCAGACTGGGATCACAAAATGAGCGAGGCCAGAAAAAAGCTGGACTGGGAAAAAATGTTTGATCTGGCAATTGATCCGGAAAAGGCAAGGGCATATAGGGCCTCTGCAAAGCCGGAAAAGGAAGATACCTGTTCCATGTGCGGCAATTTTTGTGCAGTAAAAAATATGAACCGGATTTTAGACGGAGAAATTGTAAACATCTACGAGGAATAAAAGAAGGAGAAGAGGAACATGAAAGTAAATGTAAAGAAATTAGCAGTAAGCGCAATGTTAGCGGCAGCGGCAGTCGTAATGTCTGGGTTTGCCATCCCCATTGGAGCGTCCAAATGCTTCCCTATCCAGCATTTGTGCAACGTAATTGCAGGCGTATTTTTAGGCCCTTGGTATGGTGTTGCTATGGCCTTTACCACGTCTTTGATCCGGAACCTGATCGGAACCGGAAGCCTGCTGGCATTTCCTGGCAGCATGGTCGGTGCTTATCTGTGCGGTTTCCTTTATCAGAAAACCGGCAAACTGGCTGCCGCTTATTTTGGAGAAGTATTTGGAACCGGAATTTTAGGAGGAATCCTGTGTTATCCGGTAGCAGAACTTTTAATGGGAAAAGAAGCAGCCTTATTTATGTATGTAATGCCGTTTTTAATGAGCACTCTGTGCGGCACCATAATTGCTGTTGTTCTGATTGGCATTATGGAAAAGTCCAGGGTATTTGCTTATTTTAATCATCTGCTGGAAGCAAAATAAAGAATTACTGGGCCACAATGGTAACAATCATCCTGTTTGGAAGACAGGCAATGGTGTCGCCGTTGTGGCTTTTTTTTCCCTGGCTTACACAGACTTTATCCGGACAGGAAGCAGAAGCGCACCAGATTTCCCCATCCCGTATCACAAGCAGATTCGAGCCTCCCTGTTTACCGGTTATGGTAATTTCAATATCTTTTGCCAAGTCTAAAGTCTGGACAACATCTCCATCCACCGTTACCTGGGCATAAGCGGCAGGGGCGGAAAAAAGAATCTTCTGCCCTGTAAACCAGGCTGCAGCAATCACGATAAGGACGGCAATTAAAATCAGTTCTCGTTTATTTTTCATGGAAGTTCCTCTTTCTTAAAAATTGTGGTTTCTATTTTAACACAAGGAAAGAGCAGGATGCAAGCCATTCCCATGTTGAAAAGCAGCGGTTCCTATGCTACAATTTTCAAAAAAGAAAATTCAGAAAGAAAAGAGGATCAGAGGGTTATGAACTCGAAAAAAGTAGCGCTGTACGGGATTTTAATTTCCCTGGCGTTTATTTTCAGCTATATAGAATCGCTGTTCCCGGTGCATCTGATGGTTCCGGGAGTGAAGCTGGGACTGGCAAACCTGGTATCGGTTGTAGGACTTTACACCATAGGAGCGCCTGGAACCATATGTATCAGCCTGATCCGGATTGTGCTTTCCAGCCTTTTGTTTGGAGCCGGCTTTTCCTCCATGATTTACGGACTGGCAGGCGGGATCTTAAGCCTTGCAGTTATGATTTTCTGCAAAAAATACCGTTTTTTCAGCCAAATTGGCGTCAGTATTTTAGGCGGTGCAGCCCACAATCTGGGCCAGTTAATTGCAGCGGCTCTGGTTTTGAATTCTTCTGTTTTTGTGTATTTTCCAGCGCTTCTCATAGCTGGAACTGCAGCCGGAGCTTGTATCGGAATCCTGGGTGGAATTATTACAGCCAGGATTGAGAAATATGTAACAAAATTATAGGGGGACGAGGAGAAAATACATTGTTTTCTATCTGGAAAACAGGTATAATGAAAGAAGTCTGGGGTGAAAGAAGCCCTGCAATTTAAAAACCAGGAGGAAGTACCATGGTATATGAAGCAATTAAGGGATTGGTAGAGTATGGATTAAAGGCCGGTCTGATTACAGAAACAGATCGGATTTATGCGACCAATCAGATTCTGGATGTAATGAAGATGGACGAGTACGAGGAACCGCAGGGCGAAGTAGAGTCTGATAATCTGGAATTAATTTTAAAAGAATTACTGGACGCTGCCCACGAAAACGGAGCCCTTCCAGAAGACAGCATTACCTATCGGGATTTGTTCGATACCCGTCTGATGAACTGCTTAATGCCCCGTCCAAGCCAGGTAGTAGGCGAGTTCTGGAAACATTACAGCAATTCTCCGGAAGAGGCGACCGATTACTATTATAAATTAAGTCAGGATTCCGATTATATCCGCCGTTACCGGGTGTGCAAGGATATGAAGTGGAAGACAGCAACTCCTTATGGTGAGCTGGACATTACGGTCAACTTATCAAAGCCGGAGAAAGATCCAAAGGCTATTGCAGCAGCAAAGCTGGCGAAGCAGAGCGGCTATCCAAAGTGCCTGTTGTGCCGGGAAAATGAAGGATATGCGGGACGCACCAACCATCCGGCCAGAAACAACCACAGAATCATTCCCATTACCATCAATGATTCCCAGTGGGGATTCCAGTATTCTCCTTATGTATATTACAACGAGCACTGCATCGTATTTAATGGTCAGCACATCCCGATGAAGATCGAGAAAGCGACTTTTATCAAGCTGTTTGATTTTGTAAAAATGTTCCCTCATTACTTCCTGGGTTCTAATGCGGATCTGCCGATTGTAGGCGGTTCTATTTTAAGCCACGACCATTTCCAGGGCGGCCATTATACCTTTGCCATGGCAAAAGCTCCGATTGAAAAATCCTTTACTATGAAGGGATTTGAAGATGTAGAAGCAGGGATTGTCCACTGGCCGATGTCCGTTCTAAGACTTCGCTGCGCAGATTCTGACCGCCTCATTGAACTGGGCGATCGGGTACTGCAGGCATGGAGAGGCTACACCGATGAAGATGCATTTATTTATGCAGAAACTGATGGAGAACCTCACAATACCATTACGCCGATTGCAAGAAAGAATGGAGATCTCTACGAGTTGGATCTAGTTTTAAGAAACAACATTACGACCGAAGAATTTCCTCTGGGCGTATACCATCCTCATCAGGAACTTCATCATATCAAGAAGGAAAATATCGGTCTGATTGAGGTTATGGGACTTGCCGTTCTGCCTTCCAGATTAAAGACGGAGCTGGCAGACCTGGCCGATTATATTGTAGAAGGAAAGAACATTCGGGACAATGAAGTTCTGGCAAAACACGCAGACTGGGTAGAAGAGTTCCTTCCGAAATACAATCAGGTTACCAGAGAAACCATTGACCAGATTTTACAGGAAGAAGTAGGTCTGGTATTTTCCAGGGTATTGGAAGACGCCGGAGTTTATAAATGTACCGAAAAAGGCCGGCAGGACTTTGGAAAGTTTTTACATAGCGTAGGATTTGAAGGCTAGTGAGAAGAACGCCAATAGAACGTGGAAAATTCCACTCTATTGGCGTTTCTTCATATAAAGCTCTTTATTTCATGGCGGCCCGGATTCCGGCCATTAATTCGTCGTAAGTTTCAAAAGCGGAAATATCTGGATGGTCTGCTTTGATTTTGTCCGTAGAGCGGAACAAAAATCCGGCTTTTCCTGCTTTGATCATGTCTAAATCATTGTAGCTGTCTCCGGCAGCGATGGTTTCAAAGCCAATGGACTGCAGGGCTTTTACGGTACTTAACTTGGAATTGGCGATCCGCATCCGATAGCCGGTGATCTCTCCGTTTTCGGCTATTTCCAGGGAGTTGCAGAAAATCGTAGGCCGGCCCAGTTTTTCCATTAACGGAGCGGCAAACTGGGTAAAGGTATCGCTGATAATGATGACCTGGGAAAAAGATCGAAGCTCATCTAAAAATTCTTTTGCGCCAGGCAGAGGATCAATGGAAGCAATTACTTCCTGGATTTCCCGGATGCCCAGTCCGTGTTCTTTTAAAATGCCTAGGCGCCATTTCATCAGTTTATCGTAGTCCGGTTCGTCACGGGTCGTTCGGGTTAATTCCGGAATGCCGCTGGCTTTGGCAAAATCAATCCAAATCTCAGGAACCAGTACGCCTTCTAAATCCAAACAAGTAATATACATGGAACCACCTTCTTTTTCATTTATTTAAAACTCTTCCCTTTTATTGTATAAATATTTGAAAGAATGTCAAGAAAATTCACACTGGACATTCCGGAAAATAGACGGTATAGTAGAACGGATAGGAGGATGAAATATGACGTTGTTATTATCGGTTATTTATATGGCATTTATCAGTCTGGGACTTCCGGATGCAATGCTGGGATCTGCATGGCCCAGAATGCATGGGGAACTGGGAGCGCCGGTTTCGTATGCAGGAATTATTTCTATGATTATTTCCATTGGAACGGTTATTTCCAGTCTGCTGAGCGACAGACTGACCAGACGCTGGGGAACAGGACTGGTAACTGCCTGCAGCGTAGGCCTTACTGCAGCAGCTCTTTTTGGATTTTCTGCGGCTCCGTCTTTTGAGGTACTTTGCGTGCTGGCAGTTCCATATGGGTTGGGAGCGGGAGCAGTCGACGCTGCGTTAAATAATTATGCCGCTCTGTATTTTAAAGCCAGTCATATGAGCTGGCTTCACTGCTGCTGGGGTATTGGCGCTTCTATAGGACCCTATATCATGGGGCTTTGTCTGACGGGAGGATGGTCCTGGAACAGCGGCTACCGGATTGTAGGACTTTTACAGGCTGTCCTTACCGCGGTATTGTTTGCCACTTTGTCTTTGTGGAAGGAACGGAAACCGGAAGAAGGGAAAACGTCCCAGTCCGGACGCAGCCTTACGGCAAAACAGCTTTTGGACATTCCGGGAGTAAAAGCCCAGATGGCTACTTTTTTCTGCTACTGTGCATTGGAACAGACTGCGGGACTGTGGGCGTCCAGTTATCTGGTCATGTACCGTGGATTATCAGAAGAGACTGCGGCAAAATGGGCGTCCCTGTTTTACCTGGGCATTACTGCTGGAAGATTTTTAAGTGGTTTCTTGGCAATGAAGCTGAATGACAGACAAATGGTACGCCTGGGAGAAGCGGCAGGGGCTGTCGGAGTCCTGATGGTTTTTCTGCCGCTTGGAACCAGGGCCGTTTCTGTAGGACTGATTATCATCGGACTGGGATGCGCTCCTGCTTATCCAAGTCTGATGCACGGGACACCAAGGAATTTTGGCTGGGATTTGTCCCAGGCAATCGTAGGCCTTCAGATGGCCTTTGCCTATCTGGGAAATACCCTGGCGCCGCCGGTGTTCGGCTTTTTGGCCCAGTCTGTGGGGATTGTCTGGTATCCGGTTTACCTGCTTGCAATTCTGGCAGCCATGACGATTTCGTCGGAACGGTTAAACCGCATGACTGCAAACTCATAAAATAAGGCCTTCTAGTCTCCAGGAGTATAGTCGTTGCATGGCTCTTGGGACCAAATCAGACGCTGACCGTCTGAGGCTACAGAGACAGATCCCTGTATATCGGTGCGGTATACAGGGATTTCTATTGTTTCAAACCGTTCCATTACCGTATCATGGGGGTGGCCGTAGGAGTTTTCTTTTCCGCAGCTGATGATGACATATCCGGGGATGGCATTTTCTAAAAGCTTCCAGGAAGAGGAACTGCCGCTTCCATGGTGTCCGGCCACGTAGACGTCGCTGAGAAGAAACCGCCCCCAGGATTCGCAGATGTCTTCTTCTTCCTCATGCTCTGCGTCTCCGGTCAGGAGAAAGCTGGTATTGCCATAGGTAATCTGGATGGCAAGTGAATTGTTGTTATTGCTGTCGGAAACAATAGAAGAAGGCCCCAGTACGGTAAAGGAAGCCTGCCCCAGGGAAAAGGTGTCCCCTACCGCCGGATGAATGGGAGTAATCCCGCGCTGCTTTAGGGCGTTTTCGTAGGATTTAAAAATAGAGCTGGAAGTTTCATAATCAGGAGCCAGCACCTGACTGACTGGAAAGCGGTTTAAAACCCCGACAATACCGCTTAAGTGATCGGCGTCGTAGTGGGAAACGGCAACGCAGTCCAGATGGTCCAGTCCCTGGTTTTCCAAATAGCTGACAACAAAGGAGGAAGCCTCTCGATCTCCGCCGTCATAGAGCATGGTCTGGCCGTCGGACTGGATAAACACAGAAAGACCCTGCCCCACATCTAATACGGTAAAGCGGAAAGGTGCTTCCTCAAATCCCTCCGGTGAAACGACTTCATCCGTCGAACCTGGATTTTCCGGCAGACCGGAAGAAGGAAAACAGGAGAGTTCTGGCAAAGAAAAAGAACCTATCAGGTTTCCATCAAATAAAACTCCTACAGCCAATAAAAAAGAAAAGAGCAGGATAGGAAAGGACGGAAGCAAAAATTTTTTGCGGAAGATCCATTTCTTTCCTGCTTTTTTCTTATTGTTTCTTCTGGAGGAAGAAGGTTTTCGTTTGTGTCTGCGCGTGCTGCCATTGAAATTCATAGTACATCCCTTCCTTTTTCTGACTATCCTATCTAGTGTACCAAAAGAGGGACTGGCTGTAAACAGCAGGAGGAAAATAAGTCAGAACCGGATCTCCGGCTGATAGGTTCTGAGCCAGAAGTCGATTTGGATCAGATAGGCCATCATCTGGGGAGCTGCCATTAACTGGCCGTACCAGGGTTTCCCATAATCGGAGGGGCTGGATAAAAAGGCCAGGGTTTTCTTTTTGTCCAGAAACCGGAGAACGGGAGAAGAAGGATCTGCCAGAATTTCGTGAATCCTTTTGACCAGTAAGGTTTCATAAGATTTGTCATAGGTTTTGGGGTAAGGAGATTTCCAACGAAACAGCACTTCATCCGGCAGTTTTCCAACACCCGCCTGACGCAGAAGACTTTTTACGATGCCGTTTTTCGCCTTCATTTCCCAGGGAACGTTCCACAGGTATTCGACAATGCGCCGGTCAGCAAAAGGCACTCTGGCGGACAGGCCGCAGGCTTCGCTGGCCCGGTTCATCCGGTCTAATAAAGTCTGCATAAACCATTCCAGATTCAAATAGGAGATTTCCCTTCTGCGGGCGTTTTCCGGACCCTCTCCTGACAGCTTTGGGACCTGGGAGATAGAAAATTCATATCGGTTCTGGACATAATCGTCCATGGAAAGTCCAGATAAAAATTCAGAGGACAGCAGGACTTTTCTGGCATTTAAATCCATGGTCCAGGGGAACGTGTGGGCCTGGAAACAATCTTTTTTATGAAACCAGGGATAGCCGCCGAAGATTTCGTCCGCACATTCCCCGGTCATGGCGGCCGCAAAGTCCGGAGCAACCTGGGAGCAAAAATACAGAAGGGAAGAATCTACATCTGCCATAGCCGGAAGGTCGTGGGCGATAACGGAAGCTTCTAATAGGTCAAACTGGGTCTGGGACGTACATTCCAGGAACTGGTGATCCGAGTGGAGAAAACCAGCCATTTTTTCTACGAAAGGACGATCCTGGGACGGCTGGAAATCACTTGCTTGAAAGTTCTTGTCATTTCCGGCAAAGTCGAAGGAAAAGGTTGCAAGGGGACGGTTTTCTGCCTCTGATTCCTTTGCGCAGATGGCAGAAACCAGGGAAGAATCAACGCCGCCGGATAAAAAAGAGCAGACAGGACCGGAATGGCGGAACTGGCGTCTGACGGCGTCCTCCAAAAGAAAGGCGGTTTTTTCAACAGTGGTTTGAAAGCTGTCTTCATGGGGGCGGCTTTCCAGCTTCCAGTAGGTATGAAGAGACACGCCATCCTGGGAACAGAAGAGAAAATGGGCAGGCGGCAATTCCTGGATTCCTGAAAATACACCGGATCCTCTGGTTTTTGCAGGCCCTATACTGAAAATCTCATTGAGACTGTTTTTGTCAAGGACCGGCCGGATTCCACCAAAGGCAAAGAGTCCTTTTAACTGGGAAGAGAAAACTAGGGTTCCCTCTTTGGCAGAGTAAAAAAGAGGTTTGATGCCAGCGTGATCCCGATAAAGAATGAGGCGGTTATTGGGGACGTCCATGATGGCAAAGGCAAACGCGCCGTTTAATTTCTCTGCAAAGGATGGGCCAAATTCTAAGTAAGCAGTTAAGAGGATGTCTGCGTCACAGGAAGGATCAAAAGACCTTCCCCTGGAAGTTAATTCAGCAGATAATTCCGGTGCATTGTACAGTTCCCCGTCCAGTACGATTCCAAAGGTCTGGCCGCTGTCTTTTTTGATCAGAGGAAAGCCGGACAGATCGGCAGAGGAACACTCTGTCTGGGCCAGGCCGAAGTGATCGTCAAGAAACGAACTGCTTTTTTGGGCAAGATGGGGAAAGGCTTTGTCAAAGGCCTGGATCATGGAATCCAGGCAGTGGAGATACCGGACTTTTTCCTTTGTAAAGCTAACTTCTGGATGAAAAAATCCCATAATTTTTCCCATAATAAGACTCCTTTCTGCGAGAAAAACAGGTTATAAGAGGAAACAGGCGGTCAGGAACGTGCAGAGAAATCCGATGAGGACCGGAACAAGATTTTTTCTGGCAAGTTCCAGAGGACTGACATTACAGATGGCGGCAACAGGAATTAAACCCCAGGGAACAATGGTGCCTCCGCCTACAAAAATCGCGGTAATTTGTCCAAGAGAGGCGAGGATGGGAACAGAAGCCCCTACTGCGGTTCCAAAGGTATCAGCCAGGGCGCCGGTAAGAGGAAGTCCGGAAAAACCGGAACCGTCAAGACCAGTTAAAGCGCCGGCGGCCATCTGGATTCCTGCAATCAGATAGGGATTTAATGGGGCTTTTTCTGCAAGCCAGATGGCCCAGTCATTTAAGATGCCGCCGGAAAAAGAGTCTCCCATAATGGAAGAAATACCGTCGCCGCCTAAAAAGAAAAAGGCTCCAATGGCAATGACCGGTGCAAAAATCCGGATAGCAAATAAAAAGCCGTCTGTCAGATAGCCGGTGATTTTTTCCAGGGAATCCTGTTTAAATGCAAGAACAGAACCAGCGCACATTAAAAGGATGGCAGTCCCGGAGACCAGGCTGGTGGCGTCTCCACCCTTTAAATCGAAGGCCAGCATGATGCCAATATCTGCAAGAAAACAAACGGGTACTGCTGCCGCCAGGATTTTGGAAGGAAGAGAATGGGCGGCCAGAGAGCCGGAGAGCGGAGACGCACTAGTTCCTTCCGTCTTCCTGGAAGAAAGAGGGAGAGAAGAAGCAGTCATGGATTTCCGGTTCAGGAAAAATGCAGATAAAACAGTGGTCAGACCCATTACCCAGAAGACAGGGCGGCCTTCGCTTAAAATCTGACTGGCAGAAATACCGGCAGCAGATGCGGAGATAGCAGGAGCGCCCTGGACTACCAGGTCATAGCTTAACGCGATTCCATGACCAAACAGGTTCATGGCCATGGCAGCAGCCAGAGGCGTCAGCCCTGCCCGGACGGCAAAGGGAAGCATAATGGCGCCTACTAAGGCGACGGAAGGAGAGGGCCAGAGAAACAGGGAAAATACCAGCATGGTAAGACCCAGGATCCACCAGGTAAGGGAAGGGGTTTTCATAATGCGGGCCATGGGACGCATCAGCAGATAATCGCTTCCCAGTTCGCTTAAACATTTGGAAAGAGCGGTAACCAGAGCAATGGTGGCGATGATTTCCATAAATTCCCTGCCAGCATATAAAATAGCGTTAAAGACGGTCTGAATACCGCCTCGTATCGTTCCTAAGCCAGTAAAGCCAAGGAGAAAAAGAAAAGCAATACAGACGGCGGGCGTGTCTTTACGCATGACCATGACGCCCAGGATGACAAAGACCCCGATTAGGTAACAATAATGGACAGGGGTCAGGACAACTGCGGTTTCTAACATAATGATACTCCTGATTTGGGTTCTAGTTTAACATATGTCTGGTTTCTTCCAGCCGTGCGGCTTGACAGGGAAAAAAAAGCGGGTTACAATATGCCCGAATGAATGGGAGGTTTTGTAATGAATCGAAAAAAATGGATTTTGGATGTGGTGCTGATCCTGGCCGCCAATACCATGTATGCACTGGGCGTTGTCATGTTTCTGCTCCCAAATGGCTTTATTATGGGAGGAACCACCGGCCTGGCCCTGGCGGCCCAGAATTATTTCGGCATCCCGATTACCAGCTTTGTCTCGGTATTTAATATTGGAATGTTTCTGGTGGGAGCTTTGATTCTGGGCAAAAAATTTGCCATGACCACAATTTTAAGCACGTTTTATTATCCTTTTATTTTAGGTGTGCTTCAAAAAATCCCCCAGCTTCCCCAGACTGGCGTAGATATGATTTTAGGCGCGGTGTTCGGCGGCTGCATGATTGGAATCGGCATCGGAATTGTGATCCGCTGCGGAGCTTCTACGGGAGGAATGGACATTCCGCCCCTGTTAATCCGCCGTTTTTTTGGAATTCCGGTTTCCGTTACCATGTATGGATTTGATGTGCTGATTCTGCTTCTGCAGGCATCCTTCTCTGACCGGACTCAGATCCTTTACGGAATTCTGCTGGTACTGCTTTACACAATGGTTCTGGAAAAAGTGCTGGTGATGGGAGAGGCAAAGACCCAGGTAAAAATTGTCAGCAGCAAATACGAAGAAATTAATGATATGATTATCCGGGATTTAGACAGGGGTTCTACCCTTCTTTATGGGGAAACCGGATTTATGAGGGAAGAACGGCCGGTGCTGTTAACCGTAATTTCCAACCGGGAACTGACCAAGCTGAACCGGGCCGTCCAGGAAATCGATCCGGAAGCCTTTTTGGTAATCAGCCAGGTAAAAGAAGTAAAAGGCAGGGGCTTTTCTACCCAGAAAATCTGGGCAGAAAGGGAAAAAAGCCTGCAGGAATCGTAAGTTTATTCTGTACAGAATACGACAACCTCTTCCGGTACAGCCAGGGCAGGAATGCTTTTGGTAGAAGCGGTATACAGCGCCAACAGAAGGCTGCCGCCGGGAATCTGGCTGAGTTTTTGTCCATTTGGAGTGATGATGTCCGTATCTGGCTGGGGAGTTAAGCGAAGAGTACCATCAGAGTTTAACAGGTTCTCGTCAAAAACGTCTAAAACGGCGGTTGTGCCGGTTACTGTTTCGGCGATGACCAGAGCGGTATAGCGGGGAGGATAAATAAGAGGCATAGGAACGTTGGGATCATAAAAGGCAGTAATTTGATCGCCCTGTTCCAGTGAATGACAGTCATAAACATAGGTATTTGAAGTCAAAAGGAGAGAGACGGGACCGTCATGGGTGTCCAGTTCGACGAGAAAGGAACACACATGACTGCGGCCTTGCTGGGCCAGATTCTGGATAGAGGAAACGGATCCGGTGATAAAAGGAAAAGAATTCATAAAAACCTCCAATATACAAATGCTATGTTTAATATATGATGAAAAAGGAGAATGGTTATGACAACACAGATTACCAGAGAAGAGGCGCTTGCCTTATTAAAAAAGTACAACAAGGAGCCGTTTCACATCCTTCACGGACTGACGGTAGAAGGCGTTATGCGCTGGTATGCAAACGAACTGGGATATAAAGAGGAAGAAGACTTCTGGGGACTGGCCGGTCTGCTTCACGACGTGGATTTTGAACAGTATCCAGAAGAACACTGTAAGAAAGCGCCGGGGCTCCTGGCAGAAATAAAGGCTGAACCAGAGCTTGTCCATGCAATCTGCAGTCATGGCTATGGATTGTGTTCAGACGTAGAGCCGGAACATGAAATGGAAAAGGTCATGTTTGCTGCAGATGAACTTACTGGTCTGATTGGAGCAGCGGCTCGTATGCGTCCATCCAAAAGCGTCATGGATATGGAAGTTTCTAGTTTAAAGAAAAAATTTAAAGATAAAAAGTTTGCGGCAGGATGTTCCAGAGACGTGATTAGGACGGGAGCAGAAAAGCTGGGTTGGACATTGGAAGAATTAATGGAAAAGACCATCCTGGCGATGCGTTCCTGTGAAGCTGTCGTAAATGAACAGATGAAGTAAGAGAAAATTTCCTTGACAGGGGTTTTATTTGAGAGTATCATTTTCAAAACAGCGTTTTGCGAAAAGGAGAATGATTATGAAAAAGGTAGTGAAGTTTGGAGGCAGTTCTTTAGCCAGCGCAAGACAATTTAAAAAAGTGGGAGACATTATCCGGGCAGACAAGTCCAGACGGTATGTGATCCCGTCCGCGCCAGGCAAGAGAAATGATAAGGATGAAAAAGTAACGGATCTGTTATACGAATGCTACGAAGCGGCATCTTCAGGAGCCAGTTATAAAAAGGTTCTGGAAAAGATTAAAAAGCGGTATACAGATATTATTGACGGCCTGGATTTAAACTTGAATTTAGACCATGAGTTTGCAAAAATAGAAGAAAACTTCATTGCCAAAATCGGAAAAGATTATGCGGCGTCCAGAGGCGAGTACTTAAACGGAATGGTTATGGCAAATTATCTGGGTTATGAATTTATTGATGCTGCAGAGGTGATTTCCTTTGATGAAAAAGGAAATCTGGATGCGGAAGCAACCAATAAAGAACTGGCAGATCGGCTTTCCCATATAGAACGGGCGGTTATTCCGGGATTTTACGGTTCTAAGGCAGACGGCAGCATTAAAACCTTTTCCAGAGGCGGTTCTGATATTACCGGATCCATTGTGGCAAGGGCCATCCACGCGGACCTATATGAAAACTGGACCGATGTTTCCGGATTTTTAGTAGCAGATCCCCGGATTATCGACAATCCGGAGGTAATTGAAACCATCACTTACCGCGAACTCCGGGAGCTTTCTTATATGGGAGCAAGCGTTCTTCACGAAGACGCTATTTTCCCAGTGCGCCGCGAAGGAATCCCTATTAACATCCGCAATACCAATCGGCCGGATGACAAGGGAACCCTGATTGTGGAAAGCACCTGCAGAAAGCCGCGATATATCATTACCGGCATTGCAGGCAAGAAAGGATTCTGCTCCATTAACATTGAAAAAGCCATGATGAATGCAGAAGTGGGATTCTGCCGCAAGGTTTTGTCTGTATTTGAAGACCAGAATATCTCCATTGAACATATGCCCTCCGGTATTGATACCATGACTGTATTTGTCCATCAGGATGAATTCGTAGAGCATGAGCAGTCGGTAATTGCCGGAATCCACAGGGCGGTAGAACCGGATGCAGTGGAATTAGAAGCAGATCTGGCCCTGATTGCTGTTGTAGGACGGGGAATGAAGGCGACCAGGGGAACTGCGGGAAGAATCTTCTCCGCATTGGCACACGCCCGAATCAATGTCAAGATGATCGATCAGGGTTCCAGTGAGTTTAATATTATCATTGGTGTGAAAACGGCTGATTTTGAGACGGCAATCAAGGCGATTTATGATATTTTTGTGACGGCAGCTATATAAAAATATGAGCTGTAGAATGAGAAACCACCCCAGGAAGTTACGGACAGCTCATTTTACAGCTTCTTTTGTATTTCTGCAAAAAAAGGAAAGAGCAAAGAAAGCGATATGAAAAAAGTAATTGTTGTCGGCGGCGGAGCTGCGGGTATGGCGGCTGCGATTGCGGCGGCGAAAAATGGCCATCAGGTTGAACTTTATGAAAAAAATGAAAAATTAGGAAAAAAGATTTATATTACAGGAAAAGGCAGGTGCAATGTAACTAATGCCTGCGATGTAGAAGATTTGCTGAAAGGCGTGGTAAGCAACAGCCGTTTCCTATATAGCAGCTTTTATGGATTTACCAATCAGGACATGATGGATCTGCTGGAGGAGGCGGGCTGTCCGTTAAAAACCGAACGTGGCGGCAGGGTGTTTCCGGTTTCGGATAAATCATCAGATGTAATCAAAGCCCTTTCCGGCCTTCTCCGGGATCTGGATGTGGAAGTCCATTTAAACCAGCCTGCAGAAGAACTGATTGTAGAAGAAAAAAATGGACAGAAAATCTGCAGGGGGATCAGGCTTTCCGGAAGATTTGGAAAAGAAATTGCAGCAGACGCCGTCATTGTGGCTACAGGAGGACTTTCCTACCCGACTACCGGTTCTACAGGAGACGGATATGAATGGGCCAGACAGGCAGGCCATAAAGTGGCAAATCTTTCTCCAGCCCTGGTGCCCTTTGAGACAGAAGGAACAACGGCTCAAAGCCTTCAGGGACTGGCTCTGAAAAATATTGAGGTAACCATAAAAAGCGGAAAAAAAGAGTTGTACCGGGACTTTGGAGAAATGCTGTTTACTCATTTCGGAGTCAGCGGTCCGGTGCTGTTAAGCGCCAGCAGCTATTGTGCAAAAGCCATTCAGAAGGGGTCGCTGGCCTTACTGATTGACTTAAAGCCGGCACTTTCTGCCGAACAGTTAGATGACCGGATTTTAAGGGATTTTGAAGAGGCTAAAAATAAACAATTTAAAAATTCCCTAAGCCACCTTCTTCCGGCCAAAATGATTCCGGTTGTGATTGAAAGAAGCTGCATCCATCCGGACAAGCAGGTCAATGAGATTACCAGGCAGGAGCGGCAGAAGCTGGTGGAAACCATCAAAGGATTTTCCCTGACCTTGACCGGTCTTCGGGGATATAAAGAAGCCATTATTACCCAGGGAGGCATTGCGGTTAAAGAGATCAATCCTTCTACCATGGAGTCAAAGCTGGTAAATGGACTTTATTTTGCAGGAGAAGTTCTGGATCTGGATGCAGTGACAGGAGGATACAACCTCCAGATTGCCTGGTCCACCGGATGGGCGGCCGGAATGGGAATTTCAGATTAGAAGCAGGAGGATGATAGAATCATGTCTTATTTTAATATTGCAGTAGACGGCCCAGCAGGAGCCGGAAAGAGCACCATTGCTAAGGCAGTGGCGGCAAAACTTGGATTTATTTATGTGGATACCGGCGCAATGTACCGCGCCATGGCGCTGTATTTTCTGCGTCAGGGCATTGATAAAGAAGATGAAAAAGCCATTGAGTCTGCCTGCAGCCGGGTGGAGATAACCATTCGTTATGAAGAAGGAAGCCAGCAGGTTATCTTAAACGGAGAAAATGTTTCTTCTGAAATCCGGACGGAGGAAGTGGGAAACATGGCGTCCGCTACCAGTGTGTACCTTCCAGTAAGGGAAAAACTGGTACAGCTCCAGCAGGAACTGGCAAAAACAGCCAATGTGATTATGGACGGCAGAGACATTGGAACCTGCGTTCTTCCGGACGCCCAGGCAAAGGTATATTTAACGGCCAGTTCCGCAGTCCGCGCAAGAAGACGGTACGACGAGTTAAAAGAAAAAGGAGTTATGTGTAATTTAGAAGAAATTGAGCAAGATATTATCGAGAGAGACTATCGGGATATGCACAGGGAACATTCTCCTTTAAAGCAGGCAGAGGACGCGGTACTGGTAGACAGCTCGGATATGACCATTGAAGAAGTCATTGACGCGATTATAGAGATTGCCAGGGGAAAGGGGTTAGATGCCTGATGGAAGTCATTGTAGCAAAAACCGCAGGCTTCTGCTTCGGCGTGGAACGGGCGGTAAACAAGGTATATGAACAGATAGACAAGCAGGATGGACGCCCCATTTATACCTATGGCCCCATTATCCACAATGAAGAAGTTGTAAAAGATCTGGAGAAAAAAGGGGTTCAGGTAATTGAGACAGAGGATGAATTAAGGCATCTAAAGGAAGGTGTTGTCATTATCCGTTCTCATGGAGTAGGGAGACACATCTATGATTTGCTGGAGAAAAACCAGATAGAAATTGTGGATGCTACCTGTCCCTTTGTGAAAAAAATTCACCGTATTGTAAAAGAAGAAAATGAAAAAGGCCGCAGGGTAATTATCATTGGAAATGAGAAACATCCAGAAGTAGAAGGCATAAAAGGATGGGCAAATCCGGATACGATTGTGATAGAATCCGAGGAACAGATAGATAAGTTATCCCTTGAATCCGGAGAAAAGCTGAGTATTGTGTCTCAGACGACATTTAATTACAAGAAATTTCAAGATTTAGTTGAAAAATTTTTAAAAAAGGGTTATGATATTAGTGTTTTAAATACGATTTGCAATGCAACACAGGAAAGGCAGTCGGAAGCGCGCAGGATTGCTTCTGAGGTAGACGCCATGATTGTCATCGGCGGGAAGAGCAGTTCCAATACTCAGAAGTTATATGAGATCTGCCGCAGGGAGTGTGAGAACACATATTACATCCAGACATTTGACGATTTGGAACCTGAAAGTGTAAGTTCTGTGCGAAGCGTAGGTATTACAGCGGGAGCATCCACTCCCAAAAACATTATTAAGGAGGTTCATACTAATGTCAGAATTAAGTTTTGAACAAATGTTAGAAGAATCATTAAAGACAATACGTACAGGAGAGGTAGTCACTGGTAAGGTCATCGACGTCAAAGAAGATGAAGTAGTTTTAAATATAGGTTACAAGTCTGATGGCATTATTCCAAGAAGCGAATATACCAACGAGCCAGGCGTAGATTTAACCACTCTTGTACACGTAGGCGATGAGATGGAAGCAAAAGTCATTAAGGTAAATGACGGTGAAGGCCAGGTGGCTCTTTCTTACAAGAGACTGGCAGCTGACAGAGGCAACAAGAGACTGGAAGAGGCATTCAACAATCAGGAAGTATTAACTGCAAAGGTTACCCAGGTTTTAGATGGCGGTTTAAGCGTAGTAGTAGACGAAGCAAGAGTATTTATCCCTGCAAGTCTGGTATCTGATACCTATGAGAAGGATTTATCCAAGTATGCAGGTCAGGAGATTGAGTTTGTAATTACCGAGTTCAATCCGAAGAGAAGAAGAATCATTGGTGACAGAAAGCAGCTGATGGTTGCTAAGAAGGCAGCTATGCAGAAGGAATTATTCGAGAGAATTCATGTTGGTGACGCAGTAGAAGGTACTGTTAAGAATGTAACTGATTTTGGTGCATTCATCGACTTAGGCGGAGCTGACGGTCTGCTTCACATCTCTGAGATGAGCTGGGGCAGAGTAGAGAACCCGAAGAAGGTATTTAAGACCGGTGATCAGGTTCGCGTACTGATTAAGGACATCCAGGGTGAAAAGATTGCTCTGAGCTTAAAGTTCCCAGAGACCAATCCATGGGCAGCTGCAGCTGAGAAATATGCAGTTGGCAATGTAGTAACCGGCCGCGTAGCACGTATGACAGATTTCGGTGCATTCGTAGAGTTAGAGCCAGGCGTAGATGCATTGCTGCACGTATCTCAGATTGCAAGAGAGCACATTGAGAAGCCATCTGACGTATTAAAGATTGGTCAGGAAGTAGAAGCAAAAGTAGTTGATTTCAACGAAGGAGACAGAAAGATCAGCTTAAGCATCAAAGCGCTGTTAGCTCCAGAGCAGAAAGAAGCTCCGGCAGATGCAGATGTAGCAGATGCATACGTTGACGCTGAATAATCATTGATGATATCAGGATCCCCCTTTGCATAGAGCAGAGGGGGATTTTTGTATTATGAGCCGCATTGCTTACTGGACAGGAGGTGTTGGGATGAGAAAAAAAGGATTGCTGGCTTTATTTGTTTTCGTAATGCTGGGAAGTTCGCCGCTTCCTGCCTATGGAAAAACGCTCTGTCCGCCTCAGATTTCCATTGCCATGGCTACGCCGTATGATGAAGTGATGGTGGAGCGGATTGGCAGGGAACGGAAACCGGATGAAATTCATATTGTGGTTTCGTTAAAGACCAGAACGCTGTTTTTGTGTTATGGAACCCAGGTGATCGATTCTTTTATCGCCCAGGTGGGGATGAATTCCCAGGAAGGCGATAAGCGCGTTCAGGGGGATAAGCGGACTCCGAGAGGAGAATATTATGTATGCCTGAAAAATGCAGACAGCAGATATTATCGGGCGCTGGGTTTGTCTTATCCCAATCAGAAGGATGCAGACAGAGGGTATGAGTCTGGCCTGATTTCAAAAGAAGAACGGGACGGGATTGTTTCTGCGATTTCCCGGAAAGCTATGCCGGACTGGGATACGGCGCTGGGCGGTTATATCGAAATTCATGGAGAAAAAGGCGGGCGTACTGACGGCTGCGTAGCAGTCGGAAATCCGGTAATGGATTGCCTGTGGCCTGTGACAGAACTGGGGTGTCGTGTCCGAATTTTTTGATTGATGCTGGAACTTGTGAAATAGGTGTTGACAAGTAATATTATACACCATATAATATTGTTGTAACCAATACTATATAACATATAATATTAGATAAAATAGCAGATAAATATCAGAAAGGGGAGCAGACCTATGGTATTTAACACGGGTTCCGCATTGTTGGACGCCATTGTACTGGCTGTTGTATCCAGAGATACAGAGGGCACTTATGGATATAAAATTACTCAGGACGTCCAGCAGGCGATTGAGATTTCTGAGTCAACCCTGTATCCGGTTTTAAGAAGACTGCAAAAGGACGATTGTCTGGAAACCTATGATATGGCGATTGATGGGAGAAACCGCAGATATTACCGGATTACAGAGCGGGGGAGACTGCAGCTGAATCTTTATCGTGGAGAATGGGCAAATTATTCAGAGAAGATATCCCGTATTTTTGAGGAGGCCTGTATATGAATCGAGAGACATTTATGAAAGACCTGGAATATCTTCTGCAGGATATTCCGGATGAAGAGAAAGCGGATGCGTTAAACTATTATGCAGATTATCTGGCAGAAGCCGGACCGGAAAATGAAGAAAAGGTTTTAAAGGAATTTGGCAGTCCGGAACGGATTGCATCCATTATCCGAGCGGATTTAAAAGGAGATCTGGAATCTGGAGGCGGTTTTACAGAACGGGGATATGAAGACGACCGGTTCCGCCAGCCTAACTTCCAGCTGGCCCACAGGGAAGCAGAGGAGGAGTCTTTTTCCCTGCCGCCGAATTCTGATAGTACGGATGAAAATGCACAGGAAAAGAAACGTTCAGTATGGAAAGTGCTTGGAGTGATTGCACTTGTGCTTGTGGCTGTTCCGCTGCTTCCGCTGGTCTTTGGGTTAGGACTTGGTGCTATCGGAGGCATACTCGGACTTGCTGTCGGAGTTCTGGCGCTTCTGGCAGCCTTGTTCTTTGCAGCGGCAATCTGGACAGGAGCCTGGCTGATAGCAGGGGTTTTTGTGGTGATAGCAGGATGCATCGTTATGGCAACGCCGTTTAATCTGATGAATGGCGTTTGGTGCATTGGAATGGGAATTGTATTTCTTGGAGTAGGCCTGGTTTCCCTGGCGGTCAGCGTATTGTTTTACGGAAAGTTCTTGCCATGGCTGGTAAAGAAAATTGGAACCGTTAGCGGACGTTTGTTTCATTGGAAAAGGAGAACAGTATGAAGAAATGGATCAAAATTACAGCGCTCACAGGAGCAGCTCTGTTTGGTGTGGGAAGCATTACGGCGCTGGCAGCCATAGGACTTGGCGCAAGACCCGGCGTGGTGAATTTTTCAGAAGATGGAGTAAGGTATATTGATATAGATGAGATGGAAGAAAGCTGGGAGGACTGGTATGACTGGGATGACAGACAGGAAAGAAGAAGGGAACGGAATCAGGAAGGCCAGAACCAGCCAGTTGTAACAGAACAGGCCCAGCTTGGTCAGCCAGAGGAGAATCAGCCGGTTTTTGCAGGGCAGTCATCAAAATTTTCACCGGAAGAAATCTGGAAAATCGAAGCGGAACTGTTTGGAGGCCAGTTGGAGATTGTCTCGGTTTCTGACAGCCA
Organism: uncultured bacterium; assembly: GCA_905215625.1. Lineage (GTDB taxonomy): Bacteria > Bacillota > Clostridia > Lachnospirales > Lachnospiraceae > UMGS1370. The sequence continues at coordinate 3,018 of CAJMQQ010000010.1, read as the reverse complement.
GATTGAGATTATCTTAGATGAAGAGGCGCAGGAGAGAGGCGTTTGCGTCCGTCAGGAAGAAGGAGAACTGAAGGTCAGCCAGAGAAGGAGAGAAGGCATCCGTGATACAGAAGAATTTGGAGCTGTGCAGATTCGCGTTCCCCAGCAGATGTCATTAAGGGAGCTGGAATGCGATATAGACATCGGCGTATGTACGATTAACGGAATTGAGGCAGAAAGCATGGATTTGTCTACAGAGGCAGGCACGATTGAGGTTCTGGGAGCCAGGACAGGGGAGCTGGATGCAAGCGTTGGTATTGGAAACATTTTGTATGAGGGAATTGCAGAAAGAAGCGTTGAGGGCGAATGCGGAGTCGGAGACCTGGAGTTCCGCCTGGAAGGAAAGCCGGAAGAGTTTAATTACAACTTAGAAATAGGAGTTGGATCGGTGGAGATTGACAACTCTGAGTACAGCGGACTTGGAATGGAAAAACGGATTGACAACAGGGCGCAGGGAGCAGGAAAAACGATGGAATTGGAAGTTGGCACTGGAAACGTCGTGGTTTCGTTTTATCAATAACCGAAAATAAATACGGTCCTGGCGTGCATAAAATAAGGGAAAAATGGGAATGATTTGGGTGCAGAGAAAAGGAGGCATTCAGATATGGTGAAGACAAAAAAGCAAAAGCCCTTTGACCCGGCAGATTTAACTCCAGAAGAAAAGATGAAGTTTGAAATTGCAGAAGAGCTGGGGCTTGGAGATAAAATTATAAGCGGCGGCTGGAGAAGCCTGACTGCAAAAGAAAGCGGCCGGATTGGCGGTCTGATTACGAAGAAGAAACGAGAACAGAAAAAGAACCAGGAGATATAAAAATACAATGGAAATCGGGATTATCAGCTTTACACAGGCAGGGAAGAGTATGGCAGAGCAGATTTGCAGCGCTCTGTCAAAAAAGGGGCACATCTGCAGAGCAGATGCCTGGAAGAAAGGAGATTCCCTGTCCCGGTGGACAGCTGCCTGCTGGAAGGAAAAAAAGGCGCTTATTTTTGTTGGCGCTGCAGGAATTGCAGTCCGGAGCGTTGCGCCTTATTTGAAGGATAAGTTTGCCGATCCGGCAGTTCTTGCGGCAGACGAAAAAGGGCAGTTTGTGATTCCGCTGGTATCCGGACACGCAGGCGGCGCCAATGAGCTGGCTCTTACTCTGGCAGAAGCAATAGGGGCCATTCCTGTGATTACAACCGCTACCGACGTTAATCATTTATTTGCAGTAGATGTGTTTGCGAGGGAAAACGGCTTGTATCTGTCAGATCGAAGGCTGGCAAAAGAAGTTTCAGCAGGACTTCTGTCAGGACAGAAGATTGGATGGCGGTCAGACTGGGGGGATTTTCCGGTTCCGGAAGGGTTTGAAAAGATTCCGGCAGAAAACTTAAAAGAGCCTGGAAAAAACAGCCTGCCGGAGCGGCTGAAGGTCTGGGTTACGGTATCTTCCAAAGAACCTGCCAACTGTTTAAAGCTGATTCCAAAAGCGGTTGTAATAGGAATTGGATGCAGAAAGAGCACGGATGGACAGATGCTTTCCAGGGCAGTAGATCAGATGCTGGACAGATACAATATCAGCCGTTATGCTGTATCCGGCGTGGCTACCATTGATATAAAAGAAAGAGAACCGGCGATTGTGGAACTGGTAAAAGCCAGAGGGTGGAGCTTGTTTTCTTATACCGCAGAAGAACTTGCCCAGGCAGAGGGAGAATTTTCAGAGTCTGAATTTGTGCAGAAGACAGTAGGAGTCGGAAATGTATGCGAACGGGCAGTGGTCTGCTCAAGAGCGAAGCTGCTTGCAGGAAAGACGGTGTTTGCCGGCATTACAGTGGCTCTGGGAGTAAGAGAAAAGGATTAGAAAAAGAATTGAAAAAGGGAAGTCCTTTAAGACTTCCCTTTGCTCGTGCAGAAGAAGAGACTTGAACTCTCATGGTATTGCTACCACACGGACCTGAACCGTGCGCGTCTGCCAATTCCGCCACTTCTGCAATCCATCGCTGTATGTCAGCGACTAGAATAGTATAGCGTATTCATTTGGATTTGTCAATCATTATTTAAAAAAATGATAATTTATTTACGGAGGTATAGTATGATTAAAGCAGTCTTTTTTGATATTGACGGAACAATTCTATCTCATCGTATCAAAGAAGTTCCCATGAGTACAAGACAGGCATTGGATCGGTTATCAGAAATTCATGTAGATAGAGTGGTTGCAACAGGACGTCATTCAACGGAAATAGATATATTGCCTGTCAGCAGCATAGAGTTTGATGCCTATATTACTTTGAATGGCCAGCTTTGCTATGATTCAAAAGGCAATGTATTTTATGAGAATCCATTGCAGGAAACGGAAGAAATTTTAAAGCTTTTTCATGACAATACGGTGCCAGTAATGCTGATAGAGAAAAAAAGAATGTATATTAACTTTATCAATGACGACGTGGTGCAGGCGCAGAAGGAAATTTCTACGCCATTGCCAGGTGTTATGGAATATACAGGAAATAAAATATATCAGGCAGTTCTTTATGTGAAACGGGAGGAAGAATCTAAAATAACGGAACACTTAAAGAATGCAGAAATTACAAGGTGGAATGATAAGGGGATTGATATTGTTGCAAAAGGCGGAAGCAAAGTAACAGGTATTGAAAGATATTTGCGTATTAAGGGATATACCAGAGAAGAAAGCGCGGCATTTGGGGATGGAGAGAATGATGTGGAAATGCTGAAATATGTGGGAACGGGTATTGCTATGGGAAATGCCTCTGGTTTTGTAAAGAGTGCTGCAGATTATATTACGTCTGATGTTGATAATGACGGAGTGACAAAAGGATTATACTATTTAGGGTTATTCTAGACTTTTAATACATAACGAATGCAGAAATAAAAAAGAGAAGTCTTAAAAGACTTCCCTTGCTCGTGCAGAAGAAGAGACTTGAACTCTCATGGTATTGCTACCACACGGACCTGAACCGTGCGCGTCTGCCAATTCCGCCACTTCT
>CAJMQQ010000009.1 GCA_905215625.1 uncultured bacterium | reverse complement strand
TTGAATCTCTATGCCTATTTGTTTTTTACTTTACCCCCAAGTAAAGTGTACAACCGAAATAAATGGGAATTTGTGCGTTCTGTATAGTTTTAATAGAGTAAATTGTGTAAATAGCTGAAAGTAATAGAGAGTATTGACAGATGATGGTAAAAGTTATATGATGATTTCATCACAGACGACGTATGACGACATACGACTTACAGCAAGCATTACCTAACATAATCAAAAGATTTTAAAGCAAAAGAGGAGAGAGGACTATGAGAAAGAAGTGGAAGGCGAAATTTTTATCGGCTGTTGTACTTACAGCGGTTCTTTCCGGATGCAGTGCCAGAGGAACTGCCGTAAAGGAAGAGGAAACCATTCATCTGAAGTTTGGAATCGTCAATTCTGACACAACTAATTATTATTTTGGATGTAAAGCCATTGCTGACGAAGTCTATAAGGCCACAGACGGAAAAGTAGAGATTACCATTTATCCAAGCGGACAGTTGGGAAATGAGAGAGATTTATATGAAGGAGCCCAATTAGGTTCCATTGATTTGTTTTATGCTGCAAATGCGGTTATGAGTTCTTTTATTCCGGAAATGTCCGTATTGGATCAACCATTCCTGTTTGACAACGTGGATCAGGCTCATCGTGTAATTGACGGAAAACTTGGAGAACTGATTGCCGAAAAGGCCGAAGAGCAGGGCATTCACATTGCAGGATGGATTGAGTCTGGTTACCGGAATGTATTCTCCAATCGTCCGGTTCAGACGTTAGACGATTTTGAAGGTCTGAAAATCCGTACCATGGAAAACAGCCTTCATATGGAACTCTTTAATGCGCTGGGAGCTATGGCGACTCCAATGGCATCCGGAGACGTATTTACCGGCCTTCAGCAAAAGACCATTGACGCAGCAGAAAATGCCATTTCAGACGTATTGGCCAATAAGTTTTACGAAGTAACGAAAAACATTACCTATACTAATCACCTGTTCGTATTTATGGGAGTTGGATTTTCCGAGCGGGCATGGAACAAGATTCCGGATGAGTTAAAGCCTGTTGTTGAGGAAGCGGTAAAACGGGGCTGCAACACCCAGAGACAGCTTCTGGCAGAAGCCAATGCAGAGGCAGAAAAGAAATTAAAAGAATTAGGCGTACAGTTTTATGAGATTGACAGGGAAGCGTTAAAAGCAAAGGTGCTTCCGGCAATCGAGCCTTATCGGGCGCAGATGCCGAAGGAATGGCTGGATGCCATTGAGGCTGATAAAAATAATCAATAGGGGAGGATATTATGAAAAAGTTGCTTCAATATCTGCAAAAGGCAGAAGACGGAATTTTGATAGGAACCTTTGTCGTTATGGTGCTGGCTTCTTTCGCCCAGGTGTTAAACCGGAATCTCTTCCATCTGGGAATCTCCTGGTTTGAAGAACTTGCCAGATATTGTATGGTGTATATGGCGCTGATTGCGGCAGAAGCCGGCTTAAGAGACGGCACCCAGATTTCCATTACGGCTCTTACTGACAAGTTAAAAGGACGGACAAAAAAAGCAGTACAGATTCTTGCAAAATTAGTCGTAGTTCTGTTTTCTGCCACAGTCTTTGTGACTTCCTTTAAGCTTTTATGGATGCAGAACGTGTCTCATCAGATGTCTCCGGGCCTGCGGATTCCAATGCTGATTCCTTATTTTGCCATTACATTAAGCTTTGCCATTATCACTGTCGTACAGACGGGTATGCTGGCCGGAATCATCTTTTCCAAAACAAATGACTGTGAGGAGGAAAACAAATGACAACTGCGATTGTATTATTTGGCACACTAGCCCTGCTTTTAATCATTGGCGTCCCTATTTCCATCTCCCTGGGAGCAGCCACGATGCTGTCCATGCTTACTTATGACGTTCCTTTAGCAGTAGTCGGACAGAGAATGTTTACTGCACTGGATTCTGTTTCCATTATGGCAATTCCATTTTTCGTACTAGCAGGCAATCTGATGACCCAGGGCGGAATTTCCCGCAGACTGGTAGACTTTGCCAACCGGATTATCGGAAATGTACGGGGTGGTATGTGTTATGCAATGGTTCTTGCCTGTGCATTTTTTGCGGCTCTTTCCGGTTCTGCTCCGGCTACGGTTCTTGCCATCGGTTCCATGCTATATCCGGAAATGGTAAAGCTTGGGTACCCGAAGGCCCGCTGCGCCGGACTGCTTACCGTATCCGGCGGCCTTGGCCCTATTATTCCGCCAAGTATTATTATGGTTGTTTACTGTACCATTACCAACAGCTCGGTCGGAGATATGTTTAAAGCCGGACTGGTAGCCGGTGCGATGATTGGCATTGTATTAATCGGTATCTGCATTTACCTGTCTCATAAGGAACAGTGGCCGAAAAACGAAGAAAAAATCACATTTAAGGAACTTTGGAATTCCTTTATCGGCGCGATTCCGGCAATCTTCCTTCCGGTTATCATTTTAGGAGGCATTTATTCCGGTATGCTGACCCCGACAGAGTCGGCTGCTACAGCAGTTGTATATTCCTTTATCGTAGGTGTGTTCGTATATAAAGAGATTCACCTCAAAGATTTAAAAAATATTATCCTGGAATCTGGAAAGGGAAGTGCAATGATGCTGTTTATTATTGCCACCTCTACCGCGTTTTCCTGGCTGTTTACCTTCTCCGGAATCTCTACCCAGTTGGTAGATACCATTGTGGGAATGAACCTGTCCGCATCCATGTTCTGCCTGATTGTAGCTGTTATTTTACTGATATTCGGAACATTTTTAGAGGGTATTGCGACCTGTGTCCTTTTAGTACCGGTTCTTTGGCCGATTGCATCCAGCCTGGGAATTAACGCCATTCATTTTGGAATGATTGTATCGATTTCCAATGTAATTGGAACCATGACGCCTCCGGTAGCAGTTAATATTTTCTCAGCTGCCAGCGTATCAAAATTGAAGATGGGTGAGATTGCTAAAGGAGAGGTTCCATTCTTTATCGGATATTTAGCCGTATTTTTTGCAATCGTGTTTATTCCGGCTCTCAGTACATTTTTCATTCACTGATGTCTGAAATATAAATAATTTATTAATGAATAACTCAGAAAAAGAAAAGAGGAACAAAGATGGCATACGATTATAAAAAAGCATTTAGCGTAGAAGGAAAGAAGTGTATCGTAACAGGAGGCGCTCAGGGCCTTTCTAAGGGAATGGCAGAGGCTCTTTTAGAAAATGGCGCAGCCGTTGTCCTGATGGATGTCCAGAAGGAAAAGCTGGAGGCGGTAACGAACGAATACAAGTCCATGGGATATGAGGCTTACTGCGTATCCGGAGATTTATCCAAGAAAGAAGAAATTGACCGGATGTTTGAAGAAGCCATGAAACTGTTAGGCGGCAGATTAGACGTACTGATTCCTGCTGCAGGAATCCAGAGACGGTATGAGCCATGGGAGTTTCCAAAAGAAATGTGGGATCTGGTCATTAATGTAAACTTAAATCACGTATGGTTCATGTGCCAGAAAGCGATTCAGGTCATGAAAGACCAGGATACGGTCGGCAAAATCATCAATATCGGCTCCATGTCTTCGTTCTTTGGCGGAACAACAGTACCTGCCTATACTGCAGCCAAAGGCGCTGTAACTCAGTTAAGCAAGAGCATTGCTTCTGACTGCGCAGACCATAACATCTGCTGCAATGTCATTGCTCCTGGTTATATGGATACCGAAATGTGCGCCAATATGACTCAGGCAAGAAAAGATGAGTGTACCGCACGAATCCCTGCAGGCCGCTGGGGAACTCCGGACGATATGAAAGGGCCGGTGCTTTTCTTGGCTTCCTCTGCCAGCGATTATCTGAACGGGGCCGTTATCCCGGTTGATGGAGGATACCTGGTAAAATAAAATAGCGATAAAACGCCTGTTGCAGAAACAAGGATGGAAGGAATGCCTTGGAACTGTAATAGGCGTTTTTGTTTTGGAGAAATTATTTCAGACGGTAATAGCAGGTACTTTTGCCGTTTCCTTCCCGTTTCAGTTCTCCTTCTGCAACCAGCTTGCGCAAAGCTCCTTCGACAGAACTGACGCTGAGAGAAGGGCAGAATTCCCGAATATCCTGTTTGGTAAAACGGCCGATTTTTTTCAAAGAGGCTTGTCTTACCATTTCCAATGCAGGAAGCCTGGTTTCTACCAGGGTAAAACGGTCTTCAAAATCTTTATATGCAGAAAGAATCGTACCCAGCAGATATTTTATAAATGGAAGGAAATCTTCGCAGCCTTCATGCCATCCTGTCTGGGATTGACGGAGCGCATCATAATAAAGATCCTTATTTTTAGCAATTTTGGCTTCCAGTGAAATATATTTGCCTACATAAAAGCCGCTTCGATAAAGAAGCAGAGAAGTCAGAAGACGGCTCATTCTTCCGTTTCCATCATTAAATGGGTGGATACAGAGAATATCATGAATAAAAATCGGAATAACAAGCAGTGGTTCTGCCTCCATATTTCCAATTACACGATTATATTCCTCACAGATTCTGTCCAGGGCTTCCGGGGTTTCATAGGAAGCAAGGGGCGTAAACAAGGTTTCTGTATGACCATCTGGATAAGTAACGCTAATATAATTTTGTACGCTTTTGGTACGGCCTCCCATAGGGTTGTTCATATGGCTGTAAAGAATTTTATGAAGCTGTAAAATATAATTTTGACTGATTGGAATTGCATCAAAGTTTTCATGAATGATATTTAAAGCGTCACGATACCCTGCGATTTCCTGCTCATCCCGGTTTTTAGGCGTAGTCTTTTCCTCAACCAACTGCCTGATACGAGTGCTTGTGGTTACGATTCCTTCAATTGCGTTGGAAGCTTCGGTACTTTGTATTTTTGCAATTTCCACCAGCTTTTCCAGTTCTTCCGGGCGCTGTTTCAAATACATTTCCTGCTTACCGGCTTCTTTATAAATCGCTGCAATCAGACTAAGAATATCAGAATCCCATTTTTGTGTTCTGATTTCAGAGTAATTAAATGTCCGCATTCCCTTACCTCCTGATACATTCCCTTAAATTGTAGCACAAAATAAGGGTAAGTCAATTTATTAAGGGTATCTTCCCTTAATAATACAGAAAAGCCTGTTGCTTAATCTAAGGAAAACTATTATAATTATGCGTGATAGTCTAAAAAACAGCAAAATAAAGGAAATAAAATGAGAAAACTAGCATTAAGTGATGAAATTCTGCTGAGTATCCAGCAGCCCGCCCGCTATATTGGCGGTGAGGTAAACATGGTTGTAAAAGACCCGTCCAAAGTAGACGTTCGTTTTGCCATGTGTTTCCCGGATGTGTATGAGATTGGTATGTCCCATTTGGGAATGCAGATCCTCTATGATTTTTTTAACCGCAGAGACGATATTTACTGCGAACGCGTATACTCCCCATGGACGGATTTGGACAAAATTATGCGAGAAAAGAAGATTCCCCTTTTCTCCTTGGAGTCCCAGAGCCCCATTAAAGAATTCGACTTTTTAGGAATTACTCTGCAGTATGAGATGTGTTATACCAATATCCTGCAGATTCTTGATTTGTCTCAGATTCCGCTTCATGCCTGCGACAGAACAAAAGAAGATCCCATCGTAATCGGCGGCGGCCCCTGCGCCTACAATCCGGAGCCGTTAGCAGAATTTTTCGATATGTTCTACATCGGCGAAGGCGAGACCGTCTATTACGAATTAATGGACGTTTATAAGGAATGCAAAAAAGCCGGAAAGAGCCGGAAAGAGTTTTTAGAAGCAGCAGCAGAAATTCCTGGCATTTATGTGCCGGCATTTTATGATGTTTCCTATAAAGAAGACGGAACGATCGCTTCTTTTGTACCGAACAACTGTCATGCAAAAGCCACCATTACCAAAGAAGTAGTGGTAAATCCGGACGATGCTACTTATATTGAAAAGCCGTTAGCTCCATTTATTAAGGTTACCCAGGACAGAGTCGTACTGGAGATCATGCGCGGATGTATCCGCGGCTGCCGGTTCTGCCAGGCAGGCAACGTATACCGTCCTCTTAGGGAACACAGCCTGGAGTATTTAAAGGACTATGCGTATAAGATGTTAAAGAGCACCGGACATGAGGAGATTTCCTTAAGTTCGTTAAGTTCCAGCGACTATACCCAGTTAGAAGGCCTGGTTACCTTCTTAATGGACGAATTTCATGGAAAAGGAGTCAACATTTCCCTTCCTTCTTTAAGAATCGATGCTTTCTCCCTGGATGTTATGAGTAAAATCCAGGATGTTAAAAAAAGCAGTCTGACCTTTGCTCCTGAGGCAGGTTCCCAGCGTTTAAGAGACGTTATTAACAAAGGTCTGACCGAAGAGGATATTTTAAATGGCGCGGCAGAGGCCTTCCGCGGCGGCTGGAACCGGGTAAAGCTTTACTTTATGTTAGGACTTCCAACCGAGACCGTAGAAGATATGGAAGGGATCGCCCAGTTATCCGAAAAGGTAGCAGAAACTTATTATGACGAAGTTCCAAAAGAAAAACGTCAGGGCAAGGTTCAGGTAACTGCCAGCTCTTCCTTCTTTGTTCCAAAACCATTTACCCCATTCCAGTGGGCAAAAATGTGCACCAAAGAAGAGTTCTTAGAACGGGCAGCCATTGTCCGCAATAAATTCAGGGAAATGTTAAACTATAAGAGTCTGCGCTACAACTGGCATGAAGCAGATTTAACCGTTTTGGAAGGCGTCCTGGCAAGAGGCGACAGAAAGTGTTCCGCTTTAATTGAGGAAGCTTACAAAAACGGCGCTTTATACGATTCCTGGTCCGAATGCTTTGACAATGAAATCTGGATGAAGGCCTTTGAAACCTGCGGCTTATCCATTGATTTCTATACCACCAGACAGAGAGAACTGGATGAAATCTTCCCTTGGGACTTTATCGACGCCGGTATTTCCAAAAATTTCTTAAAGAGAGAATGGCTGAACGCCATGGGAGAAACGGTTACTCCAAACTGCCGCCAGAAATGTTCGGCCTGCGGAGCGATGAGATGGAAAGGAGGCGTTTGCTTTGAAAATAAGAATTAAGTTTTTTAAACAGGGAGATATGAAATTTATCGGCCACCTGGACGTAATGCGGTATTTCCAGAAAGCAATCCGCAGGGCAGACGTAGACATCCGCTACAGTGAGGGATTCAGCCCTCACCAGTTAATGTCTTTTGCAGCCCCCCTCAGCGTAGGGCTGACCAGCAATGGAGAATATGTAGACATTGACGTTCATTCTACAAAATCATCACAAGAAATGATTCGCCGTATCAATGCGGTTTCCGTAGAGGGAATCCAGGTATTAAGCTATAAAAAGCTGCCGGAAAAGGCTGCCAACGCCATGTCCATTGTAGCGGCAGCAGATTATACCATCCAGTTCCGTCCTGGATATGAGCCAGAAGATGAAGCAGCCTGGTTTAATGGATTTGCAGAATTTTTAAAATCCCCGTCCATTCTGATTACCAAAAAGACGAAAAAAGGGGAGAAAGAACTGGATCTGGCTTCTTTGATTTATGAGGCAAAGACCTGTTCCTGTCCGGTTCCAAAAGAAAAACAGGAAGAAAAAGGTGCAAAAACAGCACCTGGCATCTTCTTAAAAGTATCTGCCGGCAGCGCGGCCAACATTAAACCGGAACTGGTATTAGACGCATATTACAAATCTCTTGGTCAGGAGAGAGCAGAATTTGCATTTCTAATTCAGAGAGAAGACGTATATGCCGCAGAATATGACGAAGAGGGCAATGCTCATTTTGTTTCTCTGGATGAATTAGGTGAAGATATTGAGTGAAAACCAGAAACCTGCTGAAACGATTACTAAACTGATTATTACGGAATATAAAGATAAAATTGCCTCTGTCCTGATGGAAAACAGCCGTCCAGTGCAGATTTCCATGGAACCCAAAAGCAAGACGTCTATTTTAGGAAACATTTACATCGGGCGGGTACAGAATATTGTAAAAAATATTAATGCAGCTTTTGTGGAAATTGAGCCAGGACGCATCTGTTATTACAGTTTATCGGAAAACCGCCGGCACTGGTTCGGCAAAACACCGGAAAACCGGATCCTTCACATTGGCGACGAGATCATGGTACAAGTAGAGAAAGACGGAATTAAAACCAAATCACCTATGCTGACCTCCAATATCAGTTTAAGCGGAAAATACTGTGTGCTGACCGCCTTAAGTTCCCAAATCAGCTTTTCCAGCAAAATCCGCAGCACCCAGTGGAAGGAGCATTTAAAAGAACGTTTGGAAACTGTTCGGATCGGCCCATGGGGAATTATCATTCGGACCAATGCCAAAGATGCAGAAGAGGAAACTATTTTAAATGAAATCCTGACGTTGTCGAAGGCTTTTGAAACGCTTTTAAATGACAGGGAATACCGTACCTGCTACAGCATTCTTTACCAGTCTGCTCCCGGATATTTAAAAGAAGTTAAAAATGCCTACTCCGCATCTTTAAAAGCAATTGTTACAGATAGACCGAGGCTGTATGAAGAGCTGTCTTCCTATCTGTCTGCCTATCAGCCGGAAGATCTGGACAAATTGTCTCTTTACCAGGATCCTATGCTGTCTCTATCCTCCCTATATAGCCTGGAGACGGTTTTCTCCCAGGCCGTTCAGCCCAGAGTATGGCTGAAATCCGGAGGGTATCTGGTCATAGAACCTACGGAAGCCATGACTGTCATTGACGTCAACACCGGCAAATTCTCCGGAAAGAAAACCATGCGGGAAACCCTGTTAAAAATCAATCTGGAAGCTGCGGACGCTGCTGCCAGGGAGCTGCGCCTGCGCAATCTGTCTGGCATTATTATTATAGATTTTATTGACATGGAAGCTGATGAAGACAGGGAACTGCTGATGGAACATCTGCGGGCTGCTGTCCGGAAGGATCCCATAAAGACCACGGTTGTGGATATGACGAAACTCAACTTGGTTGAGATCACCCGCAAAAAACTGCAGCCGTCTTTGTATCAGCAGCTTAACGGATTTTCTGTAACAGTTCAGCCATGCGAAGATTCAGGCAGGAAAATGCGTTGAAAATTTGTTTTCATAAGAGTTTTCCTATCTGAATCTTCATAGGTCAGACACCAGACGCTTCTTGCCCGCCTGTGGCGGGCAAGAAGATGCATGGCTGAACTGTTACATTTTTCTTAAAATTCCTTAGAATTATATGGAAAAGCTGTTGACATATAAGAAAAAGGATGCTATATTAATTGAGTATGCCGCACAATGAGGTTATAAGGACACAGATACAGAATGTGTTCTGTGGACACCACAATTGGCGAGTAATGATAAATAGGAGGTGCCTTTCATGTACGCGATTATTGCAACAGGTGGAAAGCAGTACAAAGTAGCTGAAGGCGATATCATTAAGGTAGAAAAGCTTGGCGTAAACGCTGGCGAGACCGTAACTTTCGATCAGGTACTGGCTGTAAACAACGGTGAGTTAACCATCGGATGCCCAACCGTAGCAGGTGCAACTGTTACCGCTACCGTAGAAAAAGAAGGTAAGGGCAAGAAAGTTATCGTTTACAAGTATAAGAGAAAAACTGGCTATCATAAGAAGAACGGCCACAGACAGCTCTATACTCAGGTTAAGATTGAAAAGATCAATGCTTAATTAACACCATGATTCAGGTAACGGTATTTACAAAGAAGTGTGCAGGAACTGTTTCTGACTATGACTATTCGGGAGTTCGGCTGTCAGGACATGCTGGTTTTGACGACAGCGGCAGAGATATTATCTGTGCAGCAGTTTCAACTCTGGTATTCAATACAGTCAATTCTATCGAGGTTTTTACAGAAGACAGTTTTGAAACAGAACAGGACGAGGAAAGCGGATATTTTTCTTTTTCTCTTTCTTCCAATATCAGTCCAGAATCAAAACTCCTTTTAAACTCCTTAATTCTGGGACTTCAGAATATTGAGGAGGAATATGGGAGACCATATATTCATATCCGATTTGAGGAGGTGTAGACAAATGTTAAAGATGAACCTTCAGTTTTTTGCTCATAAGAAAGGTGTTGGTTCTACCAAGAACGGTAGAGATTCCGAGTCTAAGAGACTCGGCGCCAAGAGAGCAGATGGACAGTTCGTTTTAGCTGGCAACATTCTGTACAGACAGCGCGGAACTAAAATCCATCCAGGCAACAACGTAGGCCGCGGCGGCGATGATACCTTATTCGCTTTAGTTGACGGTGTTGTTAAATTCGAGAGAAAGGGCAGAGACAAGAAGCAGGTTTCTGTTTACCCGAGAGCAATCAACGAATAATTATGAAGGCTTCATACTTTCAGAGGTATGGAGCCTTTCTTTCGCTATCACTATTTATTTCCATTGGGGTAGCGACTCCGTTAAGAAAGGAATTTTTAATTTATGTTTGCCGATAGCGCAAAAGTATTTATTAAATCAGGAAAAGGCGGAGACGGACACGTCAGCTTCCGCCGTGAACTTTATGTAGCAAACGGCGGTCCGGACGGCGGAGACGGCGGACGGGGCGGCGATATTATTTTTGAAGTCGATGATGGCTTAAACACCTTGACAGATTTCCGTCATGTCAGAAAATATGTAGCCGGAAGCGGTGAAGAAGGCGGCAAACGCCGCTGCCATGGAGCGGACGGAAAGGATCTGGTTATCAAGGTTCCGGAAGGAACCGTTATTAAGGATTTTGAATCCGGCAAGGTAATTGCAGATATGTCTGGAGAAAACCGCCGCGAAATCATTTTAAAAGGCGGAAAAGGCGGCCTTGGAAATATGCATTTTGCAACGTCTACCATGCAGGTTCCTAAATATGCGCAGCCTGGCCAGCCCGCTCAGGAGCTGTGGGTATTGCTGGAATTAAAGGTTATTGCAGATGTAGGCCTGGTGGGATTCCCTAACGTAGGAAAATCCACATTGCTTTCCAGAGTCAGCAACGCCCGCCCGAAAATCGCGAATTACCATTTTACAACCTTGAATCCTCATCTGGGTGTTGTAGATCTGGGTGAGGGCGCAGGATTTGTTATGGCAGATATTCCAGGACTGATCGAAGGCGCTTCTGAGGGAATCGGCTTAGGACATTCTTTCTTAAAACACATTGAACGTACAAAAGTTCTGATCCATGTAGTAGACGCTGCTTCCACGGAAGGAAGAGATCCGGTAGCAGACATCCGTGCAATTAATAAAGAACTAGAAGCTTATAATCCAGAGCTTTTATCACGTCCTCAGGTCATTGCAGCCAATAAGGTTGATGCCATCTATGATGACGGCGAAGAGAATCCAATTGACCGTCTGCGCAGGGAATTTGAACCGGAAGGAATTTTGGTTTATCCAATTTCTGCTGTCAGCGGGCAGGGCGTAAAAGAATTGCTGTACCATGTCAACGATTTACTGAAAACCGTTGATCGGAAGCCGGTTATTTTCGAAAAAGAATTTGATATGAGTATGAAGGCGGTAGAAAATCTGCCTTATACTGTTGAAAAAGAACGGGATGGCGTATATGTAGTAGAAGGTCCTAAAATTGATAAAATGCTTGGTTATACCAATCTGGATTCTGAAAAAGGATTTGAATTCTTCCAGAAATTCTTAAAAACTACGGGAATCCTGGAAGATCTGGAAAAAGCCGGCATCGAAGAGGGCGATACCGTCCGTATGTACGGTCTGGAATTTGATTACTACAAGTAAAGCATGAAACGTATGGCCTGTTTTCAGGCCTGGAGGAAATAGATGACAAGCAAACAGAGAGCTTATTTAAAAGGCCTGGCTATGGATATGGATTCCATTTTTCAGATTGGAAAATCCAGCCTTACGCCTGAAGTAACTCAGGCAGTGGGAGAAGCATTAGAAGCCAGAGAGTTAATCAAGATTACTTTATTAAAAAACTGCCTGGATGACATTCATGCTGTGGCACAGACCCTTGCTGAAAGAACCCATTCAGAAGTGGTTCAGGTAATTGGCCGCAAAATTGTATTATATAAACCTGCAAAGGACGAAAAGAAGAGAAAAATCGTCCTTTCTTAGGAGGGAATATTATGTCCAACATCGGGATTATGGGAGGAACTTTTGACCCTATCCATAACGGACATCTCAGGCTGGCCAAACAGGCATATCTCCAGTATCATTTAGATTCGGTATGGTTTATGCCTTCCGGCCAGCCGCCTCATAAAAAAGATCATAAAGTAACGGATGCGGATATGCGCTGTCAGATGGTTCAAATGGCCATTGCAGAATATCCGTATTTTTGCTGTTCAGATTTTGAAGTCCGGCGTCAGGGCAATACCTATACAGCCCAGACTCTAGCGCTTCTGAAAGAAACCTATCCGGAGCATACGTTTTACTTCATCGTCGGAGCAGATTCTCTGTATGAAATCGAAAACTGGTACCATCCTGAACTGGTAATGAAACAAACCATCCTTCTGGCAGCCGGACGATCCTATCAGAAATCACACCGTCCCATGGAAGAACAAATCCATTACCTGGAAGAAAAGTACGGCGCTATTATCAAACGGCTGGACTGTAAAGAGATTGATGTCTCGTCTGCAGAAATCAGGGAAATCGCAGCAAATGGACATTCTTTCGCTTCTCTGGTACCTCCGGTGGTTGGAAACTATATCCGGACGCATCATCTTTACAAATGTGTACAAAAGGAGGCTGGAATATGAGTAACTCTCCCAGCGAGATTGCAGTATTCAGAAAGAAGCTGAAATCCAAACTTCCGCCCATGCGATATGAACATTCGTTGTCAGTATCTTATACTTGTATGTGTCTGGCCATGCGTTATGGCTGTGATATTGACAAAGCGGAATTAGCAGGACTTCTCCACGACTGCGGAAAAAGGTTTTCAGACGATATAATTTTGAAAAAGTGTGAAAAAAACCAAATTCCTATAACCGAAGTCCAGCGGGAAGCTCCAGCGGTACTTCATGCAAATTATGGAGCATGGCTGGCTCAGCATAAATTTAAAATTGAAGATGAAGAGATTCTAAGCGCAATTTTATATCACACAACTGGTAAACCGGACATGACCCTGCTGGAAAAAATTTTATATGTGGCTGACTTTATTGAGCCCCGACGGAATAAAGCGCCTAATCTGCCAAAACTCCGTCAGCTGGCTTTTCAGAATCTGGATGAAGCAGTCTATCAGATTTTAGAAGGAACGTTAGGATATTTATCTGCAAAAGGCGGTTTCGTTCATCCTACTACAAGGCAGGCATATGAATATTATAAGAAGCAGCAGGAAAACTTAATGTGAAAGCGAGGATTTTAATGGAACACTCAAAAGAAATGGTAAAATTGGCAGTTCAAGCCTTACAAGATAAAAAAGGCGAGGATGTAAAAATCATTGATATACGGGAAGTTTCCGTATTAGCAGATTATTTTATCATCGCGAGCGGAAGCAATGGAAACCAGGTTCAGGCAATGGCTGACAACGTAGAAGAGATGCTTGGAAAAGCAGGATATGTGTCTGCACAGATAGAAGGATATGACTCTGCCAACTGGATCTTAATGGATTATAAAGATATTATCGTTCATGTATTTTGCCGTGAAGACAGACTGTTCTATGATTTAGAGCGCATCTGGAGAGATGGAAAGACAATCGTTGACGTGAATGATTTATAGAAAATAGCAGATCATGTGAGAAGAGCAAATCAGGCCAGCAGCCTGGCTTGCTCTTTCTTTCATCAGAAACGTAATCCTATTTCAAAGATTAGTTTCCATAATTTTTTTATGTATACCAATTGACAGACTTGATAATTAAGACATAATACGGAGCAGACCAATTACTTTTCCTAGAATCTGGACATCTTTACAAATAATTGGATCCATAAAATCATTTTCCGGCTGAAGCCGGTAATGATCCTCTTCCTTATAAAAACGCTTTACAGTCGCAGAATCTTCTAAAAGTGCTACAACAATTTCCCCATTTTCTGCGCTGGATTGTCTGGATACAATAATCTGATCTCCGTCAAAAATTCCTGCATTGACCATACTTTCTCCCTTTACCTTCAGCATAAAGGTATCTGTATTTGGAAGGACTTCTGCAGGAATTGGAAAATAGCTTTCAATATTTTCCTGAGCCAGCAAAGGCTGACCGGCAGCAATAGAACCCAGAAGAGGAACATTTACCACTTCCCGCCTGGTCAGATTGAAACAGTCATCTAATATCTCTATGGTACGCGGTTTGGTGGGATCCCTGCGGATATATCCGTTTTCTTCCAATGTCTCCAGATGAGAGTGGACAGAAGACGTGGACTTTAAATGGACGGCCTCGCAAATCTCACGGACTGCAGGTGGATATCCTTTTTTCAAAATCGTTTCTTTAATATATTCTAAAATTTCCTGCTGCTTTGCAGTAATTTTCCCATTTGCCATAAGTAGGCCTCCTAAACAATCGTAGAATCTTGTATTGATATTATACTATCATACTTAAAAGGAAAATGCAAACATTTGTTTGGATTTTTTTGAAAAAGCATTGACAAACATATGTTCCTGTAGTATAGTAAGGTCACAGTTGAGAACATATGTTCACAAACGTCTGTTTTGTTTATAAAGGGGAGAGCAGTATGAAGTTATATCTGAAAAAACTACTATTATGGACAGTTGCCTTTCTTATTGGTATGAACCTGCTTGGAGCAGTCAAACTGACAATTCTGGCAAAGGAACCCGATCCGCTTCCTTGTACGCGTTATTATAAAAGCATTCTTATTTCTGAAGGAGATAGCTTGTGGAAAATTGCCGGACAGTATTGTCCGGACAGTGTAATGACCGAATCAGACTATATCCATGAATTAAAGCAGATTAACGGCTTAAAAGATGATACCATCCATTCTGGATGTTATCTAACCATCATCTGCTTTGAATTTCAACAGGAACCGTCCCAGGAACTGCTGGAATAGCAGGTTCCTGGATCCTTCTAATTTTCATCATCAAAGTCGTCATCGGACTCATCTGTATCTGTTCCAACAGTATATTCGCCGCTGTAGAATTCTTTTCCAACTACATTGCGGTTATTGCGGGATTCTTCTACCAGTTGTGACAGCATCTGCCGGATTTCTCTGGGTTTTGCAATATTTTCCAGACGAATTTCCGGTGTTTTATCCGCTTTTGCTGTAATGATCAGTGTTCCGGTGCCAAACAGCTTCCCTGCCAGAGTCTGCTCCATGGTAATATCCACAATACGGTATAACAGGGTTTCATCGACTACCGTCTTTAACAGTCCTTTTTCAATGGTCAGTCTGTCATTCATAATGTAATACTTTGTAAATGTCCAGGGAAACCAAAGGATGTGTTTCCGATCTTTCCAATGCATCTGATTATCTTGGTTTGCTGCCGTCATAATAAAAATCCTCCTGTCATTAAAATTCTTTTCTTAATTTTACCACATTTCTGGCGCTTCTGCGGCGTTCATCCTCCAAGGCAGCATAGTGTTTTTTCGTTGTATTTACATCGCTATGCCCCAAAACGTCCGCCACCAGATAAATATCTCCTGTTTCACGGTATAGATTCGTGCCGTATGTACTGCGCAGCTTATGAGGGGTTATTTTCTTATTCGGAGTTACGGTACGGGAATATTTTTTCACCAGATTTTCCACGCTGCGGACAGTAAGGCGCTTTCTTTGAAGAGAGAGGAAGAGTGCATCTTCATGGCCTTCTTCCGGAATGATCTTTTTCCGTTCCTCCAGATAATCTAACAGAGCATCCTCCACCTCACGGCCAAAATATACCGTAACCTCTTTTCCTCCTTTCCGGTGAATCTGGATCCCTCCATTTTTCCAGTCAATATCTTTTACATTTAAACCGACGCACTCTGAAACTCGAATGCCTGTGCCAAGCATCAGGGTCAGGAGCGCCAAATCCCTGATTTTCGTTTTTTCGTGATAGGCCTTTTGCTTAGGGGTAAGCTGTTCACCGCTTTCCACCTCATCTAAAAGGAGAACTACCTCGTCAATATCTAATCGGATAATTTCTTTTTCATGGAGTTTTGGAAGCTGAACCAGGGCAGCTGGATTGGTCTTTAATTTTTCGGTCCGGAAGAAATAGTTATAAAAGCTTTTCAGCGAAGAAATTTTTCTCATAATCCCCCGTTCCCGATTGACCACTTCCTGTCCGTTGGTATTAAACCGATATTTTAAATACTCCATATATTCTTCAATATCCGTTACGGTGATCTTGTCTAGATCGTCTAATTGGATTTCCTTTATTTCTTTGGAATGAAAATACGGATTTTCTTCCTGAAGGAAATGGAAAAAGACGCTCAAATCATAGGCATATGCGATTCTGGTCCGCGAAGAGGTCCTAGGTTCAATCCCTCTGAAAAATTCCGGACAGAACAAGGGAAGTTCTCCAATAAGCTCCCGAAGATGTTTTACATTTTCAATGTCTTTCTGTTCATGATAAGGAAGATTATTCATTGTTTTGTCACCTCATTTTCCAGCCGTCGATGTTTCCTTCCAGAATCGCGTGAAACATCCTGTCTTTTGCACCTGGATTTTCTTTTTCTAATTGCTTTATTAATTGCTTTGCATATTCTCTTTTGGTATGGCCATCTACTGGGCAGGGATTTTTGCATACCGGCAACTGGTATTTTCGCTGAAATCCAATAACTTCTGCTTCCGAAACATAAATCATTGGCCGGATAACCGACAAATCCATCCGATCCAGATAAGTATTGGGGGAAAAGGTGTGGAAACGTCCCTCATATAGCAAGGAGAGAAGCATAGTTTCTATTACATCATCTTTATGATGTGCATAGGCAATTTTATTGCATCCAAGCTCTTTTGCTTTTGTGTTCAGCGCGCCCTTACGCATTTTTGCACACAGAGAACACGGATTTGACTCCTGACGGACATCAAATAAAACGGTTCCTATCTCTGTAGATACAATCGAATAGGGGACCGATAATGCTTCACAAAGCTGCTGCACAGGTTCCAGATTCAAATTTCCCAATCCCAAGTCTACCGTAACCCCTGCAATTGAAAACTTTTTGGGATAAAATTTCATCAAACCATGCAAGGCATATAAAAGAGTAAGGCTGTCTTTTCCGCCGGAGATTCCGACTGCAATTTTATCTCCCTCTTCAATCATATGATAGGCATCTGCAGCCTGGCGGGTCAGACTTAATAAGCGCTGTAGTTTCATAAAACCAAACTTCCTTTCTAATGGTTTGTTTGTTATTATAACATGAAACCAGAGTTTGTTGCATTCCCTTTTTGAAAAGAAATACTTCAGACAAATAGGACTTTGGCAAAAACCCCACATAATCCCTTAAAAACCCTACAGTTCTGTAAAAAACTCCCATAAAACATACAACTTTTATATATTTTTTGATTAATTTGTTTGACTTTGTTGTTATTATGCTATATTGTAGTCTTTGTAATAGGAATTTATTATAAAAGTCATATAAAAGGAGAGAGTATTATGAGAAAACGTTTCGTAGCAGTATCAATGGCAGTGGTTACCGCAGTCAGTCTTCTTGTAGGATGCGGCAGTGCAAAAAAGGAAAGCTGGAAAGTTACTTGTCCGTGGGCGCCATCTGGAGTAGCGGCAATGGTCAGCCAGAAGGCTGCGGAAAAATCTTCTACACTTTCGGACAAGATTACTTTAGTTGCTGAGGCTGTAAAGGGGGATGCAGCTACTGTAAATACTTGGGTCGCAAGCACAAAAGCAAATGACAAAGAACTTGTATTTGTTGGAGAGGGTCTGCTTTCGATTACCTCTATTTTGGATCCTGCTAAAATGCAGTTTGACTACAGCAATTTTGCATATGTTGAAAATTTATATTCTTCCATTTTTGTTCTTTCTGCAGATGCAGAACTAAACATCAAAAATATTGCAGATTTGGAAGCTTTTGCAAAAAGCGGAGATGAAATCAGTGTTGCGGTAAATGGAGCAACTGGTTCTGAAGCCTTCCTTGCCGCTGCATTATTTGGTTCTATGGGAGTTGGAGACAACTTAAAGCTTGTTGCTTATACTTCTGCAGCAGAAGCAGCACAGGCAGTTGCAAAAGGCGAAACCGATTTTGCAGTATCCCATCAGTCCCAGATTTTAGAGACCTACCAGCAGGGCGGTGTTTCCATCGTTTGTGCTTTTGATGAAAAACCCATCGAAAATGGACCATTTGCCGGTGTTGAAGGCGTTGGAGAATATGGTTACCCATATTTCCGGAACCGCTGCTTCATCATGGCTGCATCAGGAACGGACGATGCAAAGGTTGCAGAGTTAAAAGAACTGTATGATAAAATCCTTGCAGATGAAGAAGTCGTAACCTGGCTTCAGGAAACAATGCTTTTGGAAGTTGATACCATGTCTGTCGAAGATGTAGAAGCTCACATTGAAAACGTGAAAAGTATTGTAAATGAATATAAAGATATTGTTACTGGCTAATTTCGTACACAAAGCGATCTAAGCCAACCCCAAAGGGCAGCGCCGGAGTCCCATATTTTGTCAATCTGCTCTATCCGAATGCAAATATGGGACACGGTCCTGTCCTTTTCTCATAGTCTAAAACAGGAGGTATTTCTCATGGCGAAAATGGCTGAAAATTTTAATTCCCGTATGGATGCCATTGGGGAACATTTAAAAGAGAAAAACATTAAAATTCCCATTGATCTAACGGCTGGTATTGTTTCTTTTTTCATTGCCGCTGTAATTATGGTGATTATGCCAAGCCAGGTTGCAGTATCTGAAAGTGATGTCATTAACGGAAGAGCCTTTCCGACGCTTCTGATGTGGGTTATGCTGATTTGCAGCAGTATTTTAATTATTCAGGAAATTGTTAAAATTATCCGGAAGCAGCCATTGGAATACAAGACCATCAATCTTCAGACCGAACTGAAAGCACTGGTTATCTTTGGTATTCTTCTTGGTTCCTTTTTATTAAGCAAATGGACTGGGTTGTTTGTCATCGGTGCAATTTTCTGCAGTCTTGGTTTCCTTTTTTATTTCCGGTGCAAAAAGCCAAGTTATTACGTAATAACTCTTACGCTGGCCGTCCTTATCTGGGCCGCTTTCCGCTTTGTCTTAAATGTGGATTTCTAATGCTGAAAGGAGAGTCTTTCGATTATGATGCAATATATCGGCCCCGCCGCAGGGCTTTTGTTTACCATTGAAAATATTATCTGGATTAATCTGGGAGTATTTATTGGCGCTGTATTTGCAGCAATTCCTGGGTTAAGTGTTATTTTATGCGTTATTCTGTTTTTACCGGTTACTTACAGTATGGGCCCCATCCCAGGCATGATGTTTCTGCTCGGAATTTATTGTGCAGGCGGTTATGGAGGAAGTGTATCTGCAATTTTAATTAATACTCCCGGTACGCCTCATGCAGCGGCTACCATGCTGGATGGCCACCCGCTTTCCCAAAAAGGCCGTACAAAAGCTGCTTTAAAAATCGCTTTATATGCGTCTACCTTTGGCGGTGTGTTCTCCGCATTAATGCTTTTATTTTTAGGACCGCAGGTTGCAAAAATTGCTGCGCAGTTAGGTACTCCGGAATACTTTATGGTCTGTGTATTCGGCTTAACTATCATCGCCGGAGTGTCTGGAAAAAGTATTATCAGAGGTCTGATTTCTGCCTGCATTGGCTTGTTTATTTCTTGTATTGGTTCGGATCCAATGACCAGTTACGACCGATTTACTTTCGGAATCAGCCGTCTGTATCTTGGAATGGATCTGGCTGTTTGTTTAATCGGTCTGTTTGCCCTTGTTGAAATTCTTGCAAAATCAGAAAAAAGGATTGACTCCATCAATATCAATACTGCAAAAATTAAGGATGATGGAAAAATCACAAAAGAAGAGTATAAGCGGATGCTGCGTCCAACCTTGCTGTCTTCTTTAATCGGGGTATTAGTTGGAATTATTCCCGGCACCGGCGCCTCTGAAGCCTCCTGGTTCAGTTACAGTCAGGCGAAAAATATGTCAAAACATCCTGAAGAATTTGGACACGGAAGCGTGGAAGGAATCGCTGCTGCTGAGTCAGCAAACAACGCAGTTACCGGAGCTACTCTGATTCCTTTGTTAACGCTTGGTATTCCAGGCGATGGAACCGTTGCTATCATGCTTTCTGCGCTGATGATTAATGGATTAAATCCTGGTTTATCGTTATTTACCACAGATGGTGATATTATGTATGCGATTATGCTTGGACTGATTCTTGTAAACATATTTATGTTTGTTCAGGGAAAATTTCTGACCACATTATTTGCAAAAGTAGTATCCATCCCTCAGGAGATCTTAACGCCTATTATTGTAATTTTCTGTTTTGCAGGCGCTTATTCTGTAAACGGAAATTATTTTGATGTTGGAATTGCCCTGGTATTTGCAGTCATTGCATGGATCCTGCGTAAAATTGACCTTCCGGCAGTACCGATTCTTCTGGGAATGGTATTAGGAAGTATGACCGAGACCAATTTCCGCCGCGCGCTGCTTATTTCAAACGGAAATCCGTCTATTTTCTTCAGCAGCGTATATTGCTGGATCTTCACTGCATTAATTGTATTTGCCATCTTTACGATTATCCGCAATAAATTAAAATCACAGAAAGCATCTGAATAAGGAGAACACTTATGGCTTATAATATTATTTTTTATTTTTCTGATCAGCAGCGCTGGGACACCTGTGGGTGCTATGGCCAGCCATTAAATATTACCCCAAACTTAGACGCTCTTGCAAATGAAGGGGTTAAATTTGAAAACGCGTTTTCTCCCCAGCCGGTATGCGGCCCCTGCAGGGCTTTGTTCCAGACCGGACGGTATGCAACCGAAACAGGGTGTTTCCGCAACAATCTTATGCTTCCAGCAGGAATAAAGACTCTCGGCAATTATATTGAAGAAGCTGGTTATGAAACAGCTTATATCGGGAAATGGCATCTTGCCAGCGATGGCGAATTGGAAAAGGCTCCAACCATTGACCATACTATTACCGCCATTCCAAAAGAACTGCGGGGCGGATATACCGGTTACTGGAGAGCTGCAGACGTATTAGAGTTTACCTCCCATGGTTATGACGGCTATGTTTTTGATGAAAACAACAACCGGATTGATTTTAAAGGGTATCGGGCTGACTGCATCAATGATATGGCCCTGGAATTCTTTGATACCTATGACAGAAAAAAGCCATTTTTTATGACGGTTTCCCAGATTGAACCTCATCACCAAAATGACCATAACCACTATGAGGGACCTGACGGTTCAAAAGAACGGTTTGCAGATTTTATCCTTCCTCATGACCTGGAAGTATTAAAAGGAAATGCAGCAGAAGAGTATCCGGATTACTTAGGACAATGTGCAAGCCTGGATGAAAATCTCGGAAAGCTGATTGCCCGTCTGAAAAAGGAAGGACTTTATGAAAATACCATTATCATCTATACTTCCGACCATGGCTCTCATTTTAAAACGAGAAACACTGACAGCCACTTAAATGGCTACGACGATTATAAACGTACTGGACACGATGCAGCTCTTCATGTACCGCTGATAATCGCAGGAGGCCCATTTACCGGCGGTATTACAGTAAAGGAATTAGTCAGCACTGAAAGCATTCCGAAAACCATTCTTTCCCTTGCAGGAGTTGAAGTCGGAGATGCCATGATTGGTGAAAAATTGCTTGACGTTGTACAGAAAAAAGACAATAATAGGATCGAACAGGTATTTGCTCAGATTTCAGAAAGCCGTATCGGCCGTGTTATCCGTACCCCTGATTATCTCTACGGCGTATATGCTCCAGGAATAAATGGTGGTGAGAAAGGCGCTTCTGATTTCTATGCAGATGATTATCTGTATGATTTAAAAGAAGATCCATGGCAGTTAAACAATGTAGCGGCAAATCCTGCTTATCAGACAGAAAAAGAAGATTTGCGGCATCGGTTATTAGACTGGATTGAAAAAGCAGAAGGGTATCGGCCGGAGATTGCCGATCAATAAGGAGTCATTATGGCAGTTTCAGAGAAAAAATGGGAACGTGTATATCAATTTCTTTTGGCATATATCGATGAAAATAAATTTTCCGGCAATCTGAAGCTGCCGTCTGAAAATGCCCTTTGCCGCAGACTGGATGTCAGCAGAGATACGGTGCGTTGCGCTATGACACAGCTTCAGTCAGAAGGCATGATTTACCGGCTTCAGGGAAGCGGCACCTATTTTAATAAAGATATGGCATTATCACGGGAATTAGACAGCGGATCTGCAAGAATTAAAATCGGATTGATTCTTCAGGGACAAGATACTGATGCAAATTCCCAGCTTATAAACGGGGTAAAAAGTGTCATTTCATCCAGTGATGTCGATCTACGGATTTTTTTCACAGATAATCGGTTTGCCAATGAACGGCGCTGCCTGCAGACGGTTGTTCATCAGAATTTCCAGGGGTTCATTATTGATGGGGTAAAGGCCAGCATTATGAACCCCAATGAAGATTGTTATGAACACATTTACAGACGGAGAATCCCAATTATTTTCTATAACAATTATTATAAAAGTATGCGTTATCCCAAGGTAATCGTAAATGACTTTCTCTGTGCAGAGCGGCTAGTCAACATTTTAATTCGGGCCGGACACCGTCACATTGCCGGTGTTTTTGTATACGATAATTACCAGGGTGTAGAAAAATTCCAGGGAATGTACGCCACAATGATGAAAAATGGATTGGAATTCCGGGATGACTACGTAAAATGGGCGATTTCCAGCGAGGCCCATTCAGAAGGATTTGCCCGTTCCATTGCTCATTTTTTAAAAGGACTTCCAAAATGTACCGCCATTGTATGCTGCAACTATATGATTTACCGTACCGTATGTCAGGTTTTAGAGCAATGTGGGAAACGGATTCCAGAAGATTATTCTGTGGTTTGTTTTGACTATTCCTCAGATGCATGGGAAAAAGAGGGGATTACGTGTTCCATTCATCAGGGATTCCAGATTGGCTGTCAGGTGGGAACCCGATTAATGCAGATGATAAAACGGCATGACTGTGAAGACCATGGATATTCCCTTGCATTGCCCCCATTAATTTATACAGGAAATTCTGTATGTAAGATTTCTTCTAAAAAGCGGCTGTAAATAGTTTGATGAGAGTAATTTACGCATAGAAAAAACCTCCATTCACAGATTTTTGTGAACAGAGGTTCGAATGGGTTCAACTATTCGTTAAACTATTCTTTCGCGAATAGTTGGAAATCTCTTCTGCTAATCACTTTCAGGACCGGTTCATACTCCGGTCCTGCTTTTTCTATTTTATTCTCTATTTTATTTTCCCGTTTATTGTTACTCATAAGACGGTGCGTACAAAGGCAGCTCTTCCGATATGCCAGGTCCTGACTGATTTGTGCCGGTGCCGGAACCTGGTGAATTATTTTCCGGTGATTCCGAACCAGAATGAATCATTCCTGGTGATGAGGTATCTGGATCCGGCAAATCTGCTCCAGGTCCGACCTCCGTTGCCTTGGTTGTTTCAGACGGCCCGTTTTCACTGTCTTTTGTGGATTCAGATGGTTCGGACGGCTCTTTTGATGCCTCATTACTTTCAATAGTTTCTGGTTCGGATTCTGTAGATTCTGATTCCGTTTCAGACTCTGATTCTGCCTCAGATGTTTCTGGTACAGTTGTTTCTTCTATCGTTGGTGCCGGTGTTGGCGCTGGAGTTTCCTGAACTGCAGGCTTTGAACTGGAACCAGAAGAATTGCCCTGACTGTTTCCTCCTGTCTGTCCGCTTTCGTTTTTATCTTCTGTCCGGTTATAAATGAATCCTGGGATTTCGCCTTCCTCATATACTCCGGAAGCTTCTGAAATCTTGCCGCTGATTTCTTTAACCTTTGAAGAAACTCCATAAGAAGCATCCTCTCCGTATAAAAATTGATGCAGAGCGGCTACGTTGCTTTCCAAAGTCATAGGAATAACACAGTCTTTTTTATGGATTTTAGCAGTGGTTTTTGCAAATGGGAAACCGGCCGTCTGTGCAATTTCATATTTGCTGATGCTCTTTGCTATCGGCATTACATCTTCTGCTCCGATACTGGTGGAAAGCTGAGGAAGAACACCTGCTACAATATTGGTCAGCACAGACATATCTGCCTGTTTTGCCTTTTCCAGCGCTAACATTACGACTTTTCGCTGCCGTTCCGTACGGTTAAAGTCTGTATCCATCAAACGGAGGCGGCTATATGCAACAGCCTGTACACCGTCCAAATGATTCATTCCCGCATGTTCTAAGTGATGGGAACCAACTCCTGTGGATTCCACGGTTTCTGTAATAAACGAATTGATATAAGCAAATTCTTTATCAGTAATCTCCAAATCAATGCCGCCTAACAGGTTAATGGCATCTGCTACGGCTTTCCAGTTGAAAGTGGCATAATCATCGATCTGAATGTCCAGATTGCGTTCAAGGGCTGCTACAGCCTGTTCATGACCGCCTAAGAAGTAAGCCTCATTGATTTTATCAAAACTTCCTTTCTCGTCAATCTGAAGGTATGTATCCCGGTAAACGGAAACCAGACTGATTTCATTGGTCTTTTTATTAATGCTGCAGATTAGTTCCACATCTGACAACGCGCCTTTTTCCAGACTGCCGCTTCGGGAATCTACTCCAAATACGGCAATATTCCAGTATCCGTCCCGCGTCTTCCACCATCTCTGGATAAATAAAACGCCAATGATTACCAACAGGCAAATCCCGATTCCAGCAAAGATTTTTTTTGACTGTTTTTTCTTTCTGTTTCCAGAGCTGGTTCGGCCTTTTCTAGATCGGGACTCCGGCTGCCTGCTGCTTCTCCCCCTGTTGTCTGTGCCTCTGGAGCGAGAATAATCTCCCTGTCCCGAAGCCGATCTCTTCTTTCCATTGGAACTGCGCCTGGACATCTCTGGCTGCTGTCTTCTACGGCGCATACGTTCAATTTCATCTTCTTGTATTTCGTCTCCGTAAAAATATTCCCTGCTTTTAGGCCTGGGAGAACCAGTCTTATCTCCCCAGCCTTCCTCTGGATCATCATAAAAATAATCGTCGTCATAATCCTTTCGGTAACTCATTCTTAAACTCTCCTTTGTTGAAGCCGTTTTACCGTAAACCAGCTTTAATCAATCAAATTGCGGTAATAGGGCCAATCAGCTGTCATGGTTTTCACCGTCACATTGTTCACAGATGCACTGGATTCATGGATTACCTGCATCTGTCCATTGGAAGTCCATCCTAAGAACATAACCACATGGGCTCCGGTTCCTGTTTTTACTATAATATCCCCTGGCTGAAGCTCAGATCGCTTAATCGGCCGTCCGCAAAGGACTAGGCTGCTGGTGCTCTCTCCTGCAAGACGTTCTCCAGTCACAGACCAATACACCCAGTTAATCCAGCCGGAACAATCCAGCCCCTTTAAAATCCGGCCTTTTGTATCCGGCTCTACCGGAGTACCGAAAAAGTTACCTTCATATCCGGAACGGGATGCTTTTCCGCCCCAATAATAAGGAACTTTTCCCACAGAGGATAGCGCAAACTGGATAATTTCCTTCCGCTTTTTTGATGTTCCAGCTGGAAGTTTGTCCATATAAGCATCTATTTCAGAAGCAGACAGCGGATTTCTCATATTAATTGTGGAAATACTCAGGCCGTAATCTTGATACCAGTCCTGGGAATGGATGGCTTCTACCATTTTGATACTGTAATCATCCCAGCCGTCCCATCCGCCTTCGGTCATGTTTTCCGGATTATTTCCAATGACATCTGCCTCTATTAATCCTTCTGCATCATTTAATCCAAGGATTTGTATCCTAATATTTAAATTCACATGGCCCGGACATCCGCTCGTTTTGCCAGCGCTGTGGCTTGAAGACGTTTTTTTCTTATTGGGAATCGTTTCTCCTATGCCAGCAGACGTTTCCTGTATGGACGTTTCGGTTTCAGCGGCAGTATTTTCTTCTAACGACGTCCCGGCATTGGAATCATAAGAAGCATTTCCAGGAGTTGCCTCCGGCTGCTCCATTGGTTCTTCCCCAGGTCCGATGTGATCCCACTGGGTAGGATCAACCGTGCTTTTACGAATGGTGCCTCCCGTAGGAACCTCATCCAGGCTGTCTGGAGGAAGCTCCCCAACAATCTTATCATTTGGTTCTGCATAGGTATCTTCCGTACTGCTTTGCGCCTCAAGCTGGCCGCTTTCGCTCTCTTTTTTCGGTTTGCTGCTGGAAGAACCGGTTTCTTTGGCAGTATCTTCTTTGTCTGAAGTTTCTTTGTCCGAATCTTCCTGCAGAAGCTGTTCTTCTGACATCTGTCCATACTCCTGGCTGTTTCCTGATGCTGCAAGTTCACCTGCCAGTTCCTCCTCCTCGGCCTCCTGAAGCAATTCTTCCAGAGACATATCCAGACATCCGTCGCAGTAATATACATCGCTCATGCTGTAAGAATAACTGTGGGAATTTTTCCAGAGACGGTTAGCATACTCTTCAAATGCTTCTGCATCCAGCATATCTTTCTGATAGGTATAAACGCTTGCCATCGAAAGAATTTCTTTTACATTGGAATAACCGTTAATCGGCTGCCCGCTGCCGTTGACAAATGAAATATTTACCTTTTTCCAGGTATTAATGGTCCAGGTCTCCGGATTGTCCGGGTCATGGGTTTCATCATTGGGATTATAAGTTCCATAGGCTGCGGAAACGGGTTTTCCCAGCCTGACTGCCATTTTTGCCGGCTTAATATCTGCCAAATCATAAATCGATGCCAGCCAGTCAGAATCTTTAATGCTTAGTGACTGATATACTTTTCCGGCGTAGCTCTGGGTTACGTCAGATGGATCCGCTCCTTCCGGAAAATAATATGCTAAATTTAAAAGAGTAATGGACGGCTCATAAGCATTGGCGTCTTTCCTCACTGCCCTGGTCTCGGCTTCGGAGATCGGTTCTTCTGTTTCTTCCGGCATATTCACTGCCTGAACTGCCGGTTTTTTTTCAGGAAGCAGGGAATATGCCGGAACATAATTTTCTGCCAGATTGCCGGTTATAATTCCGGCAATTACCATAACGGCTGCCGCTGCTGCCTGTTTCTTATTTTCTCTGTTCCAAACTATCATGGAATCCTGTAACCACCTTAATTTTGATTTTAAGTTCCAAAAAACACCATAATAGTATAGCACAGACAAAGTGGGAATCCTAGAACCTAATCTTTAAATATTCTTTAAGATTTTAAGGAGATATGACGATTTGCTGCAAAAAGGACCGAAAAAGGCAGCTGCAAACCTGCAGCTGCCGCAACATACCATTATTGATTTTTCCATTCCTGTTTGGTCTTTGCAAAATTAATAATCATCTTTACTGTATTTTCGAAGCCAAGAGCACTGCTGTTGATGCACAAATCATAGCTTCTGGCATCCGACCACTTCTTGCTGGAATAGTAATTGTAGTAACTGGAACGCTTTTTGTCTGTCTTAATCATAATGTCCCTGGCTTTTCCCTCATCTACATGATACATATCCATTAAGTGTTTGATCTTGTCCGGCTCATCTCCAGAAATGAAAACCGTGGTTACATTTGGGAAATCTGCCAGCGCATAATCTGCACATCGGCCTACAATGACGCAGGATTCTTCGGAAGCCAGTTTCTTAATTGTATCAAACTGTGCCAAAAAGACTTTATGATTGATCGGCATATCCATATACGCAGATGTCGTATATCCCAGAGAGTAAGTATCCATTACCAGCGAATACAGAAAGCTGCTGGTAGGCTTTTCATCGTGAGTCTCGAAAAGCTCTTCACATAATCCGCTGTTTTTTGCTGCTAAAGACAATAATTCTTTATCGTAACATTTGATGCCCAGTTGTTTTGCTACTTCCTGGCCAATCTGGCGTCCTGCACTGCCACATTGCCGTCCGATTGTAATTACTAAATTTCCATTCATAGATCTCTCTCCTTTCACGCCATGCGATGCTGCCAACCCATAGATGTCATTTAATAAAGTAATTATACAGCAAAATCCCTAAAAAGTACAGAAAAAAAGTGAAAAAATATTTAATTTTATACAATTATCCCAATTTGTCTAAAAGCTGTTGGAAATATTGAGGAAGTGGAGCGGAAAATTCCATATATTCTCCAGTCCGCGGATGCCGGATGCCTAAAATTCCTGCATGGAGAGTCTGTCCTTTTAATCCGGCAATTGGACATTTTGCAGGGCCATACACGGTATCTCCTAAAATCGGGTGACCAAGGCTTGTCATATGAACCCTTATCTGATGGGTTCTGCCAGTTTCTAACTGACACTGGATATAAGAATATCCCTTTAACTGTTTTAACACCTTATAATGGGTTACCGCAGATTTGCCGTTTTTATAATTAATGCTCATTTTTTTCCGATCCGTCGGATGTCTGCCAATAGGCGCGTCCACAGTGCCCTCTTCTTCTTTTAAATTGCCGTGTACAATGGCAAAATACCGGCGCGTAATCGAATGCACCTTTAACTGTTCTGCAATGGACTGATGGGACATATCGTTTTTGCAGACCACCAGGATTCCAGTTGTATCTTTATCAATACGGTGGACAATTCCTGGCCGCAGCACGCCGTTAATACCGGAAAGACTGCCCTGGCAGTGATACATCAGGCCATTTACCAGAGTGCCGGAATAATGGCCGGCCGCCGGATGGACCACCATATCCTTTGGCTTATTGACAATCAGAAGATCTCCGTCCTCATAAAGGATTTCCAAATCCATCGGTTCTGCTGCAATCTGGGGTTCTGACGCTTCTGGAACTTCAAATTCGATAAAATCGTCTTCGCATACTTTATAACTGCCCTTTACCGGACTGCCGTTTACCAGAACCGCCTGGGATTTTAATAATTTCTGGATATAAGAACGTGACAGGCCCTCCGAAAGGCCTGCCAGATACTTATCAATACGGATATCCTCTTCTCCTGCATCTACTAAAAACTGCTGTTTCAAGGTAAATCCTCCTTATTCTGTTTTTCCGTTCTGCTTCTTAAATGAGAAAACTTCCAGTTCCTCTTCTTTGTAATACCATAGCATTAAAATCAGGAATAAAGCGGCAGCTGTGGTAACATAAATATCAGCCACATTAAAAATCGGAAAGTCAATCAGGGAAAAATATAAGAAATCTACTACAAACCCATTGGTTACCCGATCAATCATATTGCCGACTGCTCCGGCAAACAACAGATTTAAGCATACGGTTAAGGGAAGATAACGGCGGTTTGCCGGCATTTTTACCAGCGCATATCCGACAAATACTAAAACCGTAAGAGTAATCAGGAACAAAAATCCCTGTTTTCCCTGCAGAATACTGAAAGCCGCGCCTCTGTTTTCTGAATACAACAGTTCAAACACGCCGTCAATCAGAACAAACGGCGGCTGACCCTTTAAATAGGACACAGCCAGATGTTTTGTCCACTGATCCAGCAAAATCAGTATAAGCGACCAGACGGCAAAGAGACCCGCCTGTTTTCTTTTCTCTTTCATCGAAGAACTGCCTCCAATCCCTGTCTCATTTCCTGCTCTGTCACAGTCCGGTCTGTTTCCGCGTTTCCAATTCCGCGAAGGAGAATGAATTTAATGGTTCCCTGTTCCATCTTTTTGTCATGTCTGGACGCTTCAATGACTTCCCCTGCATCCAGCCCAGTTACGGTATCCGGAAGGCCAAATCTACAGAAAAGTTCTCTTACCCAGTCTGCTTCATCTCTGGTAATCTGTCCCCGAAGCGCGCTGATTTCACAGGCAGCAATGGAACCTACAGCGACGCACTGACCATGAAGCATAGTAAAGTCTTTCAGTTTTTCAATTGCATGGCCGAGGGTATGGCCAAAATTTAACAGAGCCCGTTCTCCCTGTTCCTTCGGATCTTTCTCCACCACATCCCGTTTGATCCGGTTGCTCTCTAAAATCATGATCCGACAGGCGTCCAGATCCCGGTTCTGAATCCGCTCTGCGTGTTCGCTCAGCCACTTACAATAGTCAGCATTTTTTATCAGACCATGTTTGATAATTTCTCCCATTCCGGAAGCAAACTGTTCTGCATTCAGTGTTTTTAAGGTTGATAAATTGGTATAGACCAGACTTGGCATATGAAAAGCCCCTACCATGTTTTTGTAAGAGTCAAAATCCACTCCTGTTTTTCCGCCAATACTGCTGTCCACCTGGGAAAGAAGGGTAGTTGGAATCTGTACAAAGGGGATTCCCCGCAGATAGGTGGCGGCGGCAAAGCCGCACAAATCACCGGTAACGCCTCCTCCAAGAGCTACCAGCATATCACTACGGTCAAATTTTTTCTGGATTAAAAATTCATACAAATCCCTGACTGTCGTTAAATTTTTATGTTCTTCTCCAGCCGGAAATACAAACAGCTCTGTTTTTCTGCTGCAGCCAGCAAGAATCTCCTGCACCTGTTTTCCATAAAGGGCCGCTACATTGGAATCCGATACCACGCACAGCTTTCTGGTATCAGATTTTAATGCCAGCATTTCTTCTTTCAGGCGGTCAAAGGTTTCTTCTATTACAATATCGTAAATTGGTCTTGTATGTACATCATGTACGGTCAAACGATCTGCCATAATTTCTCCTTTTCTTTAAACATATCGGTCCAGTGCAACAAAAAGCCGCCCCTTTTTCGTCTCAGTCTCTACTCCCCTATAAACGAATTTTCCCAGTCCCCTGGCAGAAACAATGTCTCCTTCTTTTACCGCAAAACTGTTCGAGGTAATCAGCCGGCCGTTTACAAAGACTTTTTCTCCCTCTATATACGGAGTCATCCTGCTTCTGGAGGCCTTCCAGGCCAGAGCCAGAATACAGTCCAGGCGTAAAGAAGCCACGCTTCCGGCAATCCGCTCAAACTTAGGAGTAATGGAAATTTCGCCGATTTCTGATTTTTCCAGCGTCAGATTGGTATGACGCACCAGACGCAGTTCCCTGCACAAGTAATCTGCCATATCTGCCATGCAGAAAATCCGGCAGGCGTTCTCTTCAATCAGAATATCTCCAATTTTGCTCCGGTCAATTCCCAGATGCATAAGCGCTCCCAGATAGTCCCTGTGACTTAATTCTTCTGCAAAACGGGGATTTACCGGCTTTGCAGACAGGCAGACAAAGGGATATTCCACCAATTCTTCCTCATAAGAAGGCAGAAAGCAAACAACCTTTCTCTCCGCCATTTCATATCCGCCAGCAAGCTGATACTTTGCAGGAGAAAGAGAAGAAATCAGCGAGAAAAATATTGTCTGCTCATTTAAATTTAAAAAATCTGTATGTACAGGAATGTCCCGCTCATAACACAGGCGGGACAATTCCTGAATTCGTTTCCGAAATAATAATTCTTCTTTTTCCATAAGCAGCTTCCATTCACGAACCTACAGGTGAATGTTCAGTCCTCCGGTTCCTCCTAACGTATTGCCGCTTAAAAACTCCTGGAAATCACCAGACAATTCTACAGATTCCGGCGTTACAATAAAAATATAATTGGAAATCTTTTTTAAATTTCCCCGCATGGAATAGGTCGATCCGGAAGTAAAGTCAATAATCCGCTGGGCAATCTCTGTGTGAATCCCTTCCATGTTTAAAAGTACGGCCTTGCCGGACAGCAGGTAGTCGCAAATCTCCTTGGAGTCTTCCATAGAGGTAGGTCTTACCATCGTTACTTCCATGCCCCTGCTGCGCATCGGAACTACCTTATTGCCGGATGAAGAACGGGAAGAACCCATAAAACGAGGTTTCGACGTTTCTTCCTCCTCGCCCTCGTCATCCTTGTCACGAGAAAACATAGATTTTTTGGGAGGTTTCTCGTCATCGAAATCCTCTTCTTCATCATAAAAGTAATCGTCATCCTCTTCATCAGTGAGACGAGTTAATTCCATTAATTTGTTTAACAGGCTCATGTGTCCTACTCTCCTATCTTTTTGATTTAGCGATGTCCAAAAATACTTGTCCCAACCCGAACCATGGTGGCGCCTTCTTCAATCGCTACCTCATAATCACCGGACATGCCCATGGAGAGCACACCCATAGACATATTATCAATGTTTTTATTGGTTATGTCAACAGATAATTGATATAAATCTTGAAAAACTTTTCGATTTTCTTCTGGATTTTCGACAAAAGGCGCAATTGTCATAAAACCTTTTACCACAATATGGGAAAACGCGGCAATTTCTTCAGCAGCACGTTCCACTTCCTCCATAAAAAATCCAAACTTG
Source organism: uncultured bacterium (assembly GCA_905215625.1). GTDB lineage: Bacteria > Bacillota > Clostridia > Lachnospirales > Lachnospiraceae > UMGS1370. The sequence goes on along the minus strand of CAJMQQ010000009.1, from coordinate 29,476 downwards.
CTCTCTTCCCTCGCTACATTTATCTCCAGAAGAATCGGGGTAATGCGGCCGACTTTTGCGCTTTCTTCTTCAATCTGGCGAGCCAGACGCAGGGAATCTACCGAATGGATTAACGACACCTTATCAATGACCTGTCGCACCTTATTGCGCTGCAGATGGCCAATCATATGAAACCTTGCATCTTCCGGCATCTCTGGATATTTTTCCAAAATCTCCTGTACCTTATTTTCCCCAAAGTCCCTGGCTCCCGCGTCGTAGGCTTCTAGAAGCATCTCAAGGGGCTTTGTCTTGCTGACTGCAATTAAGGTAACGTCTTTTGGATCTCTTCCGGATCGGAGGCAGGCCTGCCTTACCCGTTCCTTCACTTCACAATATTGATCTTTTACCATAGATTCTCCTTCTATCTGATAATGGCTACTGGTAGATCATCTTTCCTTCTTCCACCGTATCCGCGTCTAAAACAATGTGATCATAAACGGACAGGCCATAATCCATATTCTTTTTTACGGTACAATACTCGTCATTGGACATTAAGATTTCAATCTGTTTAAAAACTGCATATCCTTTGTTAATATTGTATACTCCCTTTAAGGAAGCGGTCGTTCCCAACTGATACCGTTCCGTTGTGGACTCCGGCTTTACGATGTAATCACCAGCCTTAAAGCCCTCTTCCCCATCAATTTCCACATAATAATGATCCTCTGTTGAATAATACAAGGTTGTCGGCACAAAGACAATGGACGGAGTTCCCTCCTCTGTGTAAACTTCCTTAAAGAAACCGGATTCGTTGCTGTCGCCGCCCTTGCTCAGATAATCCACTGGAATCAAGAAGAAATCCTTGCTTGTAACAGCAGAAAGCGGAATCTTCAAGCCGTCTACCTTATCGGAGACGATTTCAAAGTCTACATACCGGTCGGAAACAAACTGAACCATATATTTGTCAAAATCCAGTTTGCCGTAGGTCTTTCCATCTGCACCGGTAACCATTGAAAACTGACCGGTTGTAGTCAAATCCTGGCCTTTAAACGAAACCTTCAGCTGGGTCTCCTGACCATACTGCTTTATATCCTCTTCACTAAGGGGGAATAACACAGACCAGTTATCCGAAGTTATGATTTTATAAACCGGTTCATTCATCCCTACTGTTTGTCCGGAACGCACCACCGTACTGGGGTAATTGCTTCTGTCAAACATCGTTTCCTCAACCTGGGATGGTTCTATCTCTTCCAGAGAATCCAAAACATAAGAAACAATCCCTGCTTTGTCCGATCGAATCTGGGTAAAGCGGATTCCAGCCGCTTCCATAGCTGCCAGACTGTCTGCCGTATCAAAATTGGAATACTCTAAAATCAAAGACTCCAAAGAATACTTAATGTCATAAACGCTTCCAAAATTGTCTTCATCAAACGCGATATTAAAGGAAGACAACTGCTTTTTCAAAGCGGCGATACTGTCGGAGCTAAGTTCCTGTCCATTATTGTTTTCTGCCAGATAGCCTGCCATTTTATTTTCTTCATCAATGGAGTACACCGTTGTGCCGACTGCCGCCCGTTTTCCTTCCCGCACGTAATAGTCAATGGTTCCAGCCCGATCGGTATATTTTACTTCTTCATCCCGAAGAACCAATCCCGTATAGCTCCGGTCATTTACAATACCGCCGTCTACGACTTCATAAAACTGGATCTTTTCGCGCCGGATATAAGTGTACACACTCAGACTCATATACACGAAAATCAACGCAAAAATAATCATGCCAATGTTAATATTCAGAGGCCTTCGATAGCGTATGATTTTGTTATTCTGTTTTTTCTTTTTCTTTGCCACCAGGGAAGTCCTCCTTTCTCCATTGTATTATAGGAGAATTTTACCAAGAATTCAAGAGTCAAAAAAAGACTGCCACAAAATGAAATTTACCGGCCTATTTCATTTTGTAGCAGCCTCTTATGTATATCTTATAAAGAAATAATCACATCTTTCTTTGCGTTATCAGGAAGCTCGTCTGCATCCATAGATACGCTCAAAATAAAAGTAATATGTGATTTCTCACTGATTTTTTCCAATGTTGTAATTGTCTCGGAAATGTCTTCTCCTTCTAAGCTGGACAGCTTGAGAAAACTATCTAAATACATGGCCTCCAGGTCATGATCCTGGGAAATAATGCCGCAGATAAAGCCAATAAAGCTTTCACTGCTGGCGATCGGATATTCATTTACATTAATTAATCGAATTCGGTTATTTAATTCATACATATGCTTGGAGCTTTTATCCAGGTATACGATTGTGCCGTGCGCGTCCTTAACCGCGTTGTTGGCCTTTTCTAAGAGATGTTTTGTTTTCCCTTTTCCTTTTCTTCCTGCAATAATCTGAACCATAGCAATCTCCTCCTTGGGTCGTTAATTTGTATAAAAAGTCCATTCGAATTAAATTAATTATAGTATAATTCACAAAAAAAATCAACAACTAATTGACAATTTTAGAAATAATATTTGTCATATTGTCATAGAGCCCAGGACGGCTTGGCGCCTTCATCACAACGGATATGTACTCATCTGAAGTATCCTCTCTGCTGCCCATTACCAGACAGTATCCAGCAGCGCTGGTCGTACCAGTCTTTCCTCCAAATACCGTAAGACCTTCCGGCGTTTTCCGTTCCCCTGTCATATACCAGTTTCCGCCCTTCCATGTAGTAGAGACGTTTTCTCCCGAAGCCGACTGATAGTTGGCTGTATATGCAGTAGAACCGGTAATTTCGCGAAATTCCGGATATTTTAACGCTTCATGAAAAATCAAGTACAAGTCGTAAGCCGTAGTGTAATGATCTTCATTATGGAGGCCATGGGGATTGGTAAAATGCGTCCCTGTAGCCCCCAGCGCCTTTGCTTCCCGGTTCATCATATCCGCAAATTTTTCTATGCTTCCCGCCATATGAATGGCAATGGCTGCGCCAGCATCATTGCCGGAAGGCAGCATCAATCCATAAAGCAGCTGTTCCAAGGTCAGCTGATCTCCTGGATGGATTCCGCATAGGGTTGCTCCGGATTCCGTAATGACTGCATCGTCGGTTACGGTTACCATATCAGAAAGATTGCCGTATTTAATAGCAACAAGAGCCGTCATAACCTTCGTGGTACTGGCCGGATATAACCGTTCCAGCACATTTTTACTATATATGGTACGCGGATTCTGGATTCCAAAAACGCCTGCTGCCTCCGCGGTAATGCTGGAATCTCCGTCTCCGGTACCATCCGTTACCACGCACAGTTCTTCTGCAAAAGCAGACGCCCTGCCTGTTTCCTCTGTGTCTTCTGCCATATCAAATGAACGTTCCTCAAAGTTATAGGGGCGCTCAATAGAAGCCGGCACACATCCGCCGGCTGATAAAGCAATTAACAGGCAGACTGGCGCCAGAACTTGAAATGTCTGCCGTTTGTTTTTTCTTTTCTTCACAGGTCGCTCCTAACGGTACTGCTCACGCCACTCTAAATCACCGCGTTCCAATGCCTTGATTAACAGCTCTGCGGTCGCCAGATTAGTCGCCAGCGGAATGTTATAGGTATCGCACAGCCTTACTACGTCATTCACGTCCGGCTCGTGAAGCTTTGGATTGTGGGGATCTCTTAAAAAAATCACCAAATCCATGCAGTCATGTTCAATCATAGCTGCCAGCTGCTGGCCGCCGCCTAAATGTCCGGCTAAAAATTTGTGAACGTCCAGATTTGTGACTTCCTCAATCAGTCTTCCAGTGGTACCGGTGGCATATAGGGAATGTTTGCATAACACTCCTCTATATGCAATACAAAAATTCTGCATTAATTTTTTCTTTGCATCGTGCGCGATCAATCCTACGTTCATATAGGTCCTCCTTTATTAATGAACTGTTTTCCTTTGTAGTCCGACATTCAGCACAAGACCGATTCCGATATAAATACTGAGAAGCGAACTGATTCCTGCGCTGATAAATGGCAGGGGTTGTCCGGTGTTGGGCATCATCTTGGTTGCAACCATAATGTTTACAAAACTCTGGAACGCAATCAGAGCGGCCATACCAACACAAATCAGTCTTCCTGTTAAATCTTTTGCTTTTGATGCCAGTCGGATAATTTCAAAAATAAGAACCAGATACAGAGCAAGTACTATCATAACACCCCGAAATCCCAATTCTTCCCCAATTACAGCAAAAATAAAATCTGTCTGCTCCTGGGAAAGAAAATTGCCGTTTTTTACAGAAGCTATGGTAGTATTGTTTAATCCTTTTCCGGTTAATTGGCCTGAGCCAATGGCAATCAGGGAATTATCCTGCTGCATATTTCCATCCTGGTATTTGGGATTGGTTGGGAATACGAAAGCAAGGATTCGATTTGCCTGATACCCTCTTAAAAATGGAATCATCTCATATTGTAACAGATAGATAAACAATGCACCAAGGGGCACTACAACGGCCAGCGCACTGCCAATCCATTTATAACTTAAACCTGCCGCAAAAAGCATGGACAGGAATATGAGCACAATAATAATACTGGTAGATAAACTGGGCTCCGCCAGAATCAGCAGTACCGGTACGGAAAATAAAACCAGAGAGATTCCCAGAACAGCCGGCTGATTCAGCCTTTCCTGGTATTTGTTAAAATACCAGGAAAAGAAGATGATCAGACCGATTTTAGTAAACTCAGACGGCTGAATCTGGCCAATGCCAGGCACTACGATCCATCTGGTTGCCCCGCCTCCCTGCTTTCCGATTAGCAAAACGGCTGCCAGAATGATGATGCAGCCAATATAAATCATAGAACTTAAATTAGCAATCTTATGGTAATCAATCAGCGACAGGCCGATTGCCAGAACGAAGCCTGCCACAATTCCAACAATCTGTTTGGTTACCAGCGCAGTGTCCATATTGGAAGCGCTGCGCAGAACCAGAACTCCAATGATATTGAGCAAAAAAATCTCAATCAATATACGGAAATTATAGTTTTTAAAATCATAATCAAAAAGCATATTTTAGTGATACCTCTTAGTCGGCAAAATGCGGAGGGGAATCCTGGCCTGAAGGAACGGGCCCAGAATCTGTATTTCTATCCCATCCGCTTCCATCTCTGTGTATTTTGAGATGACACGGATCATATCATCTTTCATCTTATCCAGCAATTCCGGAGGGAAATCGGTTTTGTCAGATAAAAGCAGAAGCTTCAGCCGCTTTTTTGCAACCGCTCCGGAAGTCTTTCTCAAAACCGCAGGCCAGATGCTCATATCATCCCTCCTAAGCGTGCCTTAACAAGCTGCTTAACCGGCCAAAGAAGCTTTTAGGTTCTTCTAATTCCATGAAAGGAATGTTCTCTCCTGTCACCCGGCGGCAGATATTCATATATGCCTGTCCAGCCAGAGATCCCATTCCCACCAAAGGCTCTCCCTGGTTGGTAGAAATGACAATGGATTCATCATCCGGTACTGCCCCGATTACATTGACTGCTAAAATGTCAATCACATCTTCTACTGACATCATGTCTCCCCTATGCACCATATCCATCCGGATGCGGTTCACAATCAGATCGATGTCTTTCATTTCCTCGGCCTCCAGCAGCCCAATGATCCGGTCTGCGTCCCGAATAGCAGAAACTTCCGGCGTCGTCACGACCAGAGCTCTATCCGCTCCGGCAATGGCGTTGCGGAATCCCTGCTCGATGCCTGCGGGACAATCTAACAGTATGTAATCAAAATCGTTTCGTAAATCGTCTGCTAATTTTCTCATCTGCTCCGGAGTGACCGCAGTCTTATCACGGGTCTGGGCAGACGGCAGCAGGTACAGGTTGGGATATCTTTTGTCTCTTATCAGGGCTTGCTTCATACGACAGTTTCCTTCTATCACGTCTACCAGGTTGTAGACGATGCGGTTTTCCAGGCCCATTACCACATCCAGGTTGCGCAGTCCTATATCGGTATCGATTAAGACTACACGCTTGCCTAAAATGGCCAGGCCAGTTCCCACATTGGCAGAAGTTGTCGTCTTGCCTACCCCTCCTTTACCGGAAGTAATGACAATGACTTGACTCATAGCAATATCCTCCTGCATACAATTCCATATTTTATTTTACCCTATTTTCAAAAAATTTTCCAGTATTAAATAAAATTTAACATTCCAAACATACTTTTCTTTAGTGTTTTCGTGCAAATAGCATGATTGTCTACATAGGCAAGAACGGGTCCCTTGCCCAGACGTCTGCCTTTTTCTCCGCCTCTCTGGATATGATCCCCAATCCTAAGCTGGAGTGGCATCATATCCAGAGCGACAATAACTGTGTTTTCATCGCCTGAAGCCCCTGCAAAAGCAGAACCTCTCAGTTCCCCAAGGATAATAATGTTTCCTTTGGCAGTTACCCTGGCTCCATGCTCCACATCTCCAATCACAACAATGCTCGCTTCCGATTCCAAAGTATCTCCCCGATGCAGATCTCCTTTGAAGAACTGGCCGGTACGCTCAGAAAGCTCCATCAGCTTTTCGTTTAAGGCTTTTTCACAGCGGTGAATCCGTTCTGCATTGGTATCCAACAGACATAAAATCTCAATTTGAGAGTTTTCTGTTATGGTATTGACAATCTTAAACTCCTGTTCCGGAGAAAGCGGCCGTCCTTCCAGGGAAAGAGTCATCTGGACGGAACCCCAGAATTTTGCGCTTTCCCTAAACTTTACTGCCACATCTTCCAGCAGCTTTTCAAAGGGAACCATTGGATCCAGATAGACCGACATACCAGCCTTGTTGCCTTTAATCACTACCGTATTATGACGCATGACAGTCTCCCTTTCTTTTTTAATCCTGAATTTCTACAGCAGTTGCGTCTAAAGCGCCCGCTGCCTGGATTCCTTCCAGAGTCATATATCCATAGTAATACTTGTACACGTTTTTCGCAAGAGTTGCCGCATTGCCGGACGTATAACCGTAAGGGATATTGACCGTAACGGCGATTTCCGGAGCTGCGTAAGGAGCAAAGGAGACAAACAGCGCGTGATTGGTACGTCTGGTATCTTCCTGGGCAGTTCCCGTCTTTCCTGCTACTTCAATGGCAAGATCCGAGAAAATGCTCTTTGCAGATCCTTCTGCGATAACCTGGCGCATTCCGGCCTGGACTGCATCCCAGGTAGAAGTCTTAATATCAATCTTAGAGGAAACCTCCGGCGTATAATCTTCCATCAGATTTCCGTCAGAATCCGTCAGTTTGTCCAGAAGGCTTAATTCATAAACCGTTCCTCTGTTGGCCATCGCTGTAACGTAACGTGCCAGCTGGGTATTGGTAAAGGCATGGCTGCCCTGTCCCATGGAAGAACGCTCTGGGTCTGTATCTGAAATTTTTGGTGACGCTTCATCAATTTCCACGCCGGAGGTGTGATCCAGACCGAACATGGTGGCGTATTTTGCCAGTGTCTCCAGGCCTAATGTCGTAGAGTAATTGCCGTTTTCATCCATTGACATCCGGTGGGCTAGTTCCGCTACCACGTAGTTGCAGGAATTGCCGATACCTCCGATAATATCCAGAGGGCCGTGGCGGCCAGGGTAAATCCAGCACTTAATCGGGGTGTCAATCTCTTTATACTCACCGGTACACTCAATGGTCTCTCCCATCTGGATGACGCCTTCTTCTAATGCCGCCACTGCCGTAATCGGCTTAAAGGTAGATCCTGGCGCCTTTACTACCATGGTTGCATTATTACGGAGAGGCAGGGACAAATCTTCCCGAAGCTGGTTGTAATAATCTGCATCAACAGTTCCGGACAGACGGTTGTTGTCATAACCCGGATAGGTTACCAGAGCCCGGACTTCACCTGTATTTACGTCTACAATCACGCAGGAACCAGTACACGGATCCAATGCCAGCTGGGCAGGCGTCAGTTCAATGCTCTTGATTTTGCTGCGGATAAAGGTATATGCATAGCTGTCTCCGCCGGCAGACAATCTGGCTACTTCTTCTGTGTCATATTCCAGCACTCCCTGATCGTAAAGAGCTACGCAGAGCTGCCATCCTTTTACGGTTCCGTCATTAATCAGATACCGGTAAATCTGCTTGGTAAACTGGTTGTCTTCCCGCAATGCCTCCATAATGTACTGGACCAGACTTTCAAAAATGCTGTCTGCACTGGAATAACGGTCGTCAATCTCAAGCTTTGCAGTATCAATCCATCCATCTGCGATTCCTGCATAAATATAATCCCGCAGGCTGATGGTATCTGCCTTCCATGCCTGATAGGCCTGGCTGTTTTCATCAATCCTGGACTTCTGGATAATTCCCACCTCGTCGGAAGACAGATATTCATAAATGTAGACCATATAGGCCATCATATCTTTTGGAAGCTGTCCCAGTTCCCTTGCATGGGGACTTAACAGCTCTGTCTGAATATCGTTTAAAATCTTCTCCTGGGAAGAAGTCTGGATCTGATACAGCTGCTTTTCCATAGCGGACGCCTCTTCGGATCCCATGTGGCTTAGCGAGAGCACGTTGTTGTTAATCAACTGGTAGTACACATCTTTTACCGGAATCGGCTTTTTGGAATCCTTAAATTTTTCATCTTCCCGTATGTCTTCCATCCGGAGATGGTCTAACAAAATACCGGCAAGCTGCCGCTCTAAGAGCTCGTAAACGCCAATCTGCAGATCCTGGTCAATGGAAAGATAGACATCGTTTCCTGCTTCAGGAGATACTTCTTCTTTTACTTCCAGGATGCGGCCCATATTGTCTACGTTTACCACCTTATATCCCTTTTTTCCCTGCAGTTCTTTTTCCATAGACGCTTCCAGTCCGGTACGTCCAACCAGATCCGTAGCCTTGTAGGCCTGGTTGCTTCCCTCTGGAATATCTTTGTTTAGCTCCTCCAGCTGATCTTCCTGAACCTTTCCGATATATCCGATGATTGGTTCAAAATAGATGCTGTTATTGTATACTCTGACAGAACTTTCCTCGATGGTAACTCCCTGAAGTTCGGCTGTATTTTCCATGATTTCCGCAACAGTTTCGTCGGAAACGTTGCTGGCAATGGTGGTGCTTTCGTATTTCCGGAAGGCAGTCAGCTGCATGGTATACCAAATATTGACCATGTCAAGAGCTGTCTCATCATCTAACACGATGGGATTTCCTTTTTCATCCACAATGGAATCCATTTTGTATGCTTTGAATTTTTTCTCAAAAGCCTCTCTGGCGGTAATGTCAGACGGATTTTTTCCGTTTTTATCCAAGTCATCTGCTGTTGTCAGGTTGTAGAAATCCCTTAAAAACCGGCGTTTTCCCCCTTCACTGGTAGAGGTAAAATACATTTCACCGTTTTCATTGATTCCTACTTCAAATTTTCCCTCAATCTCTTCCTCATGCTTATTTAAAATACGGACAAGCCGCAGAAGCATGGCGTTGCGATCAGCATCCTTCCGGTATGCGCCGGTATCCTGGACTGCCACAGAGTAGGCCAGCTCATTATAAGCCAGCACGTTTCCGTTCCGATCCAGAATATTCCCGCGGGTTCCTGGGGTGTAAATCACCTTTTCGGTCTTCTGCATATATTCATTCAGGTATTCTTCGCCATGTACAATCTGCAGGTTAAATAAGTTTACCGCTAAAAGGGTAAACATACCTGCAAACAGGACGGACAGGGCGACCAGCCTGGACGAAACAATTTTTTGAAGGAATTCCTTCAGCATTTCCAGTAAATCTTTAAACAAGATTGGTATCTCTCCTTTGTTCCATTTCCTCCAGCTTTCGGCTGATAAATAAGAACAGCCGGTAAATCAGCAAGGTGGTGACAACCGTAAAAATAATTTCCGGAATAATAATGTTTTTCAAGTAATATAAAATATTCAGTCTTCTTCGAATCAGAAACTGGAACACGTAAATATAGAGATTATACGCCAGCTCATTGACAATGGCAAGCACCATTGGAAGGGTAATATAATCTTCATAATAATAACGGCTGAAAATTCCATTTAAATAGCCGATGTAAAGAAACAGCAGACTGTAAAAACCAAAATTGCCGCCTCCAAACAGATCCAGCAGAATGCCGGCAAAAAGACCGTACAGCATTCCCGCGGTTTTCCCATAAATAAATCCCATGGAAAACGTTAAAATCAGCAGCAAGTTTGGAGATGCGCTGAAAAACGGAATCAACGGAAAGATACAAGTCTGTATGGTAAAGGCTAAAATCATCAGAGCCAAATTAATCAGTATCCGCTTCATAGCCCCTCCTTTAGCTGCCCGATCCTTCTAATGGACCCAGTTCTTCCTCACCAGTCTCTTTGGTCCCGACAATGACCAGAACCTCCTGGAGATCATCAAAATCTGCAACTGGAACTAGGTATCCGGACTTGGTAAGGCGCTCGGAATCAATGGTAATATCAGATGCATAGCCTACTAAAAGACCAGGCAGGAATTTGGAACTGATATTGGAAGTAACAATCTGATCCCCATCCTGGATATCGCCGTCCTTGGTAATATTGGTAATACTAAGACGCCCCTCTTGATAAAGAGTCAGATCTCCAGCCACAATGCATTTGTCCCCGGTTCGCAGTCCCATGGCGCTGACGCGGCTTAAATCGTCAATAATGCTCCGCACCGTCGCGTAATTGGCCCCTACGTCAGTTACAATTCCAACCAAGCCGCCGCCTGCAATCACATTGGAGTCTACCTCAACTCCGTCTTCGGATCCTTTGTTAATACGGAATACCTGAAACCAGTCCCCCGAATCCTTGGCAATTACCCTGGCTCCGATGGTTTCATACTGCATATAGTCCTGATCCAGCTGATACAATTCCCGCAGGCGGTTTAACTCCTGCTGCTGGGCCTGAAGCCGGTTGTTTTCCTCGGTCAGCTCCCCCACCCTCTGTTCCAGCTGCTCCTTTTCTTCCAGAGCAGTCTTTAACTGGGCATAATCCGTCAGTTCTTCATAAATACTGCTTCCTACTGCGTTTACTCCTGACTGGATTGGGACAAGCAAATAGCCCACTCCGGTACGGAGCGGGTCCATAATTCCTTCTTTTAAAGAAGAAACTCCGATTAACAGGACACACAACAGTGTAAGTCCCAGCAGAATATACTTACTGCGTTTACTCTCCATCTATAACATTCCTCGTTCCTTAAAACTCATATATGCAGCGTTTCCAATAATGATATGATCTACCAGGGGAATCCCCAGCACAATACCTGCTTCTTTCATCCTCCTGGTCAGAAGTTCGTCTTCCCTGCTGGGAGTCGGATCTCCGCTTGGATGATTGTGGATAATGGCAAAGCGGACCGCCCTGGCTTTCAATGCCTCAACAAACAGCTCTCTCGGTGAAATCACAGACGAATTTACCGTTCCTTTTGATAGCAGCACATCTTTTATAAAGTGCTGTTTGGTATCAAAAAACATGGCGTAAATATGCTCCTGATCCAGATAACGGAGAGACTGCATATAGTAATCTGCAATCTGGGAGGGATCGTGGAAAGGTTTGTCTTGAAGACGCCCTCCGCTTCGCCAGATTCGTCTGGAAAGCTCAAAAATGCATAAAAGCTGCGCCGCTTTTACTTTGCCAATTCCATTGATTTTAGTAAATTCTTCAAAAGACTGGTCCAGAAGGCCGAACAGTCCTTTGTTTCCTCCCAGTTTTAAAATCTTCTGCGCCAGTTCTAAAGACGTCTCCTGCCTGGAGCCAGTCCGGATAATAACTGCCAGAAGCTCAGAATCGCTAAGGGTTTCCGCCCCTTTTTCCACGCAGCGCTCATAAGGGCCTTCCCCTTTCGGCATCTGGCGCATGGTCATTTTGTTACTGATTGTTCTTTCATTCTTCATAATTTTCCTTTCTACGCAACTCTCCAAGTACGAAGCGGAATATGACGAACGAATATGATGCTATTTTAGCATAAGAATCCGCTGGTGTATACACTGTTTTCGCGGTTTTTCATCGACGAATACCGTCAAAATTAGGAGAAAACCGTTAAAAACACCAGCGGATTTTCTTGATTTTTCACAGATTCTGGCCAATTCCTTCCTTATTCTGGAAGTTTTGCAAGACCGGCATCACATACTTTCTGCAGAGACTTTAAAATGCCAAGTTTTGCATGATACCAAGTTAGGCCGCCCTGGAAATATACCGCGTAAGGCGGCTTAATCGGGCCGTCTGCACTCAGTTCAATGGACGCGCCCTGGATAAATGCGCCTGCCGCCATAATAACCGGTGCGTCATATCCCGGCATATCCCATGGTTCTGGAGTAACATAGCTGTCAACCGGAGCTGCTGCCTGGATTCCTTCACAAAATGCAATTACGCCTTCCGGCTTTCCAAAGGTAATTGCCTGGATAATGTCGTGGCGGGATTCGGTACCGTTTGGAACAACCGGAAATCCCAGCTTTTCATATAAATTTGCTGCAAAAACTGCTCCCTTTAACGCCCCTGCAACAACTGTAGGCGCTAAAAATAATCCCTGGAAGAAGGACTGGTTTAATCCCAGGCTTGCGCCTACTTCTTTGCCAAGTCCCGGAGCTGTCAGACGGACTGCCGCCCGGTCAATACAGTCTTTCCGTCCCACGATGTAGCCGCCGATTGGCGCCAGGCCGCCGCCTGGATTTTTAATCAGGGAGCCAACCATCATGTCTGCCCCTACGTCTAAAGGTTCGATGCGCTCTACAAATTCTCCGTAGCAGTTATCTACCATACAGATAACGTCCGGCTTAATCTCTTTTACAAAGTCAATCAACTGGCCGATTCGTTCTACTGATAAGGTAGGACGGGTTTGGTATCCTTTGGATCTCTGAATGGTTACCAGTTTGGTTTTCTCATTGATTGCCCTGCGGATTCCCTCAAAATCAAAGTCTCCGTTTTCCAGCAGATCCACCTGGCGGTAAGTAACCCCATACTCTTTTAAAGAGCCAACAGAATCCCGGATTCCAATCACTTCTTCCAATGTGTCATATGGTTTTCCTACTGGGGACAGCAGTTCATCGCCTGGACGGAGGTTGGAAGACAATGCAATATGAAGGGCGTGGGTTCCGCTGATTAACTGCGGACGCACCAGGGCGCTCTCTCCATGGAATAAGGTGGCATATACGTCTTCTAATGTATCGCGTCCGGCGTCATTGTAGCCATAACCAGTTGTTGCCGCAAAATGGGTTTCACTAACCCTGTTTTTCTGCATTGCATCAATCACTTTCATTTGATTGTATTCTGCATTTGCGTCAATTTCCAGGAAACGCTCTTTTAATGATTCTTCTACGGCTTTTCCGTAAGCCAGCACCTCTTTGCTGATGCCCAGCTTTTCATACATATAATCAATCGTCATTTTTTAATTCTCTCCAATCTTGTAAAATATGTTGGAATACCTGTTCTGGATCATTTCCAAACTCCGGAAGATTCAGCCACTTAACATCCCGCTCCCTGCGAAACCAGGTCAGCTGGCGCTTTGCAAAGTGACGGGTATCCCGTTTTAAAATGTAAATAGCCTCTTCTAAGGAACAGGCGCCATCCAGATAGTCCAAAATCTCTTTATATCCCAGGCCCTGCATGGAAACCATGGCTCTGGTGCATCCCAGTTCTTTCAGTTTCCGTACTTCCTCCACCAGTCCGTCTTTTAGCATCTTATCCACGCGCTGGTCAATCCTCTGGTATAAGAGGGAACGGTCGGTATTCAATACGTAATATAAGAACTGATAGGGGGATTCTTTCTGCCGTTCCGCTTCGTTGTGGACAGAAATTTTCTCGCCAGTCTGCCGGTAATACTCCAGAGCCCGGATGACCCGTTTCTGGTTGTTGACGTGGATGGCTTTGGCAGACTCCGGATCCACCTGACGCAGCATCTCATGGAGATAAACGCTGCCCTTTTCTTTTGCCAGAGCTTCCAGTTCATTCCGGATCTGGTTTCCTTCTTCATTTTCTTTAAAATCAATATCATACAAAAGAGCCTGGATATAAAAACCGGTTCCTCCCACAATCAGGGGCACTCGGTTCCGTTTATAAATCTCTTCCATCGCAGCTTTGGCCTTCTGCTGGAACACCACTACGTTAAACTCTTCCCATGGCTCTAATACATTGATTAAGTGGTGGGGAACGCCATCCATCTCTTCCGGCGTTATTTTTGCCGAGCCAATGTCCATATGGCAGTATACCTGCATGGAATCTGCGCTGATAATCTCCCCGTTTACCGCCTTTGCAATACGGATGGAAAGAGATGTTTTTCCTACTGCAGTAGGACCTGTTAAGATAATAAGCGGTTTTTTCACATCTTCCTCCTATATCTATACAATCCGTTTAAATTTTTTCTCCAATTCATACCGGCTCATTGAAATAATCGTGGGGCGCCCATGAGGGCACGCATACGGATTTTCCAGCTCCAACAGCTGGTCAATCAGTTCATCTGCTTCTCTGGCCGTCAGCCTGTGACCGCCTTTTACGGCTGCCTTGCAGGACATAGAGGCCACTCTCTCATAAATCAGTTCCGGACTGGACGACAGGCCGGCAATCTTTTCTTCAGTCAAGTTTCCCAGCATTTCCAGAAGAAGTTCTTTCTTTGCAATGGAAAGCAGGTTCGAAGGAACGCCCCTCACCGCGTACTCTTTTCCTCCAAACGGCTCGATTTCAAATCCCATTCCAGTAAAGTAATCCATATGAGCCTTCAGCGCCAGCTCTTCCTGAACCGACAGGGTCAGGATAATCGGCGGGCTGATCATCTGGGTGTCATAGGTTCTCTCTTTTAAGGATTTCATCGTCCTCTCATAAAGAACTTTTTCATGGGCCGCGTGCTGATCAATGATAAACAGCTGATCTTTATATTCAACCATCCAGTAGGTATCAAACAGCTGCCCAATCAGCTTGTGCTGGAAACGAGCCCTGGAATCCAAAAGCTTTCCGTCAAACAATTCCATTTGTTTTGGCGGATCCGGCTGCTTGACAATATCCATCTTTTTGAAACTGTCCGTCTGTCTGACATCAGCCGGTTGTCTGGACGCAGCCGATTGTTTGGGAAGTTCTGATTGTTTCAAAAACTCTGGTTCTCTTACCGGCGGCTGCGGTTTCAACAGTTCCGGTTTTTCCAGAGTCTGGCTGGCGTTTCCGGCTCCATAAACCGGTTTCGGCTCTTTTACCATCTGGGCCAGACGTTTCGTTTCAAAAGGTTCCGGCATCCGCGGCGTTTCCCTGACAGGTGGTTTTGGCTGGATAACGGATCTTTCTTCTTTTTCCAGGGAAATCTCCGGTATTAGTTCTTTTTCGTGTAAGGCCTCGGAAACTGCATGATAAACAGCCTGGTAAATAATGTCCCCATTCTGGAAGCGTACTTCCATTTTAGCAGGGTGGACATTGACGTCCAGGGTCTGGGTATCGATGGTTAAATGAAGCACTGTAAATGGAAATTTGTGTTTCATCAAAAATGGACGGTAAGCTTCTTCAATGGCTTTGGAAATCAGGGGATTTTTAATATACCTTCCATTAATAAAATAAGTCTCGCAGGTCCGGTTGGAACGAGCCACAATAGGTTTGCAGATATATCCGGAAATCTGTACCGGTCCCTGAGTTACTTCTACTGGAATCAGATTAGCCGTCAGTTCCCTGCCGTATATCTGATAAATAATATCCTTTAAGTTGTGATTGCCGGAAGTATGAAGCACGCTGGATCCGCCTTTTAAATACCGGATGGAAATATCTGGCCTGGAAAGCGCAATTTTTTCCACAAAATCCTGAACATATCCGCCTTCTGTTGCCGGCTGTTTTAAGAATTTTTTTCTGGCAGGCGTATTGTAAAACAGATCCCGGACTAAAAGCGTTGTTCCCTCCGGTACGCCTACTTCTTCCATCCCGGCTTCTGCCCCGCCTTCTATTCGGTAGCGGCTTCCGGTTAAGCTGTCACTGGTTTTGGTAATCAGTTCCACCCTGGAAACAGCGGCAATGCTGGCAAGAGCTTCCCCGCGAAACCCTAAAGACAGCACAGAAGAAAGATCTTCCGCTCTCTTAATCTTGCTGGTAGCATGGCGCAGAAAAGCCAGGGGAACTTCTTCTTTGGAAATACCGCAGCCATTATCGGTAATCCGGATTAACGATGTTCCGCCATCCCTGATTTCCACTGTAATAGCAGTAGAAGCTGCATCAATAGCGTTTTCCAAAAGCTCTTTTACAATGGAAGCCGGTCGTTCTATGACTTCTCCAGCCGCAATTTTATTGATGGTATTTTCATCTAATACAGCAATGCTCATAATTTCCTTCCAATCTTACTGGCAATTTTGCCCATCCCAACGGTTTTTCAGACGGTTCTGAAGTCGGTAAAGAGTGTTTAAGGCATCTATCGGCGTCATCTGGGCCAGATTCAGTTCGCCCAGTTCCCGTATAATGTCATCATCCTTTACTGTATCAAAAAACGACATCTGAAGCATATCAACTTCATCTGGCTTGGGAACTGCTTTGCGGACGGTTACATTGGCTGAATTTTCCGCAATCTCTCTTGCCTTCACCGTAATGTCTGCGCTGCTCAGCTCTTCGACCAGCTCTTTTGCCCTGGCGATAACGGAATCCGGAACTCCGGCCAGTTTTGCTACCTGGATGCCGTAGCTCTTATCCGCGCCGCCTTTTACAATTTTTCGTAAAAATACAATGTCATCGCCCTGTTCTTTTACCGCGATACAGTAATTGTTGACCCCGCTCATGGCGCCTTCTAACTCAGTCAGCTCATGGTAGTGGGTGGCAAACAGGGTTTTTGCTCCCAGCAGCTTGGCATTACTGATATGCTCTACCACAGCCCAGGCAATGGAAAGGCCGTCAAAGGTACTGGTTCCCCTTCCGATTTCGTCTAAAATCAAAAGGCTGCTTCTGGTTGCATTCCGTAAAATGTTGGCAACTTCCGTCATCTCCACCATAAAGGTACTCTGTCCTGCCGCCAGGTCGTCGGACGCGCCAACCCTAGTAAAAATCCGGTCGCAGATTCCGATATTAGCATCGTCTGCAGGGACAAAGCAGCCAATCTGGGCCATCAGAACGATTAAGGCTACCTGACGCATATACGTAGACTTTCCAGCCATGTTTGGTCCGGTAATAATAGAAATTCTGTTTTTATTGTTATCCAGACAAGTATCATTGGAAACAAAGGAGGAATCGGGAATCATCTGTTCTACAACCGGATGACGTCCATTGTGAATCTGGATCACGCCTTTTTCATTGATTGCCGGTTTCACATAGTTATTTTTTGTCGCCACAGTAGAAAGTGAGGCAAACACATCAATTCCGGCAATGGCTTTGGCGGTTTTCTGTATCCGCACAACCTGTGCGGCAATGTCATCCCGCACCTGGCAGAACAAGTCGTACTCTAAGGAAAACAGCTTATCTTCCGCGCCCAGAATAATCTCTTCCAGATTTTTCAGTTCATCAGTGGTATAGCGCTCTGCGTTAGCCAGGGTCTGCTTGCGGATAAAGTAGTCGGGAACCAGATCTTTAAAGGAATTGGTTACTTCAAAATAGTAGCCAAACACCTTGTTGTACTTGATTTTCAAGTTTTTAATTCCAGTCTTTTCCCGTTCTCTGGTCTCCAGTTCTGCAAGCCAGCTTTTTCCCTCTGTCTTTGCGTGGCGCAGCTTATCGGCGTCTTCATTGAATCCCTCTTTAATAATGCCGCCTTCCCGAACAGTTACCGGAGGATCTTCTATGATAGCCCGATCCAAAAGCTGGTATAAATCTTCCAGGCAGTCCAGATCGTTGTCCACTTCTTTCACCAGGGGGCAGGTAAATTCTTTTAAAATCTGCTTAATATAAGGCAGCATTTCCAGAGAATTTTTAAAGGAAATCAAATCTCTGGGATTTGCTGTTTTGTAGCTGATCCGGCCGATTAACCGCTCCAGGTCATAAACCGGATTTAAATATTCGCGGATTTCCTCCCTGGAAATATAATTCATATTTAACTCTTCGATGATTTCCTGTCTCCGAAGAATATCTTCTTTGTGAATCAGCGGCTGCTCAATAAAGGTTCTAAGCATCCGGGCGCCCATAGCGGTTTTGGTTTTGTCTAACACCCATAACAGGGAACCCCGCTTCTGCTTTTCCCGTAAGGTCTCCAAAAGTTCTAAGTTTCTTCTGGTAGACGTATCCAGAATCATATACTGGCCTACGCTGTATGGAGTAATGGTAGTCATATGCTCCAGTGTGTTTTTCTGAGTCTCATACAGGTAACGCATGACCGCTCCTGCCGCCACCACTCCGGTTTCATAATCGCCAAGTCCCAGTCCTGCAAGCTGGCTTACTTTAAAGTGGTCTTTTAAAATCTGTCTGCAGCTGTCATCGCCAAAAAAACGGCTGTCCAGAGAAGAGATTACCGTATGATACCGGTTTTTGATCTCTTCAATATCTACGCCTGACATATAGAATGCTTCGTTGCATACAATTTCAGACGGAGAAAATTTATTGATTTCATCAAATAAATCCCGTTCCGTCTCTACTTCTGTTACGAAAAAATCACCAGTACTGATATCAGCAGTAGCCAAACCAAAAATTTCTCCTACGTACACGATTCCCATCAAGTAGTTGTTTTTGGTCTCATCTAATGCCTGCGCACTGGTAATTGTTCCCGGAGTTACGACCCGGACGACTTCCCGTTTTACCAGACCTTTTGCAAGTCTGGGATCTTCCATCTGTTCCGCGATTGCAACTTTATATCCTTTTTGGACAAGCTTATTTAAATATACTTCTACAGCATGATGAGGAACGCCGCACATGGGCGCGCGCTCCTCAAGTCCGCATTCCTTTCCGGTTAAGGTCAGTTCCAGTTCTCTGGACACCGTTATGGCATCCTCAAAGAACATTTCGTAGAAATCTCCCAACCGATAAAACAGAATGCAGTCTTTATACTGCTCTTTGGTCTCTAAATAGTGGACCATCATTGGTGATAATCCGGCCACGTATTCCAATCCTCTCTTTTCTGTAAGTTATCATTACTGCAGACGAACTTCTGCATCTGTCGGATCCCATTCCTGAGTATTGGGTACCGGTACAATATCCGGACGGTAGAATGGTCCTACGCTGGCTGCATCCTCATAAATGGTAATGGGAACTCCAGCCTGGACATTGTCATAAATCCATTTGGCATCTACAGTGCGCAGACGGACGCAGCCTGCAGAACGGGCAACGCCTAAATCATTGTAAGTCTGTGCCCGCAGAGTACGGTTATTCTGCTTATCATAAATAACCGAGTGCAGCAGGAAACTTCCGGTGATGCGAGTCGCATACTGGGTATAGCAGTCTCCTACCATATAACGCCAGCGGTAGCGCTCCGGGCTCTTAAAGGTTCCTATCGGCGTGTCATCTCCTACAGAGGTCAGCATGGACATAACCGGAATGATATATCCCTTATCTCCGTCTTTTGCATATACGGTCAGGCAATTCGCCGTCTTATTGACCTTGATGGCATAAGAAGACTGTTTGCCGATAATCGGATCAACGTTTTGTACCAGACGGCCGTCTTCCCGGAAGTAGTATTTATATCCGTCCAGATAGTGCCAGCCGGTCAGGACCATGGAATCAGATACGTAAAATCTGCTTTCTGTATCGTCCAGCCAGCCGGAATAATTGTTTCCATTGGGGTCATCGTAGTGAATCAGCCCTGCCTCGTCTCTCCACATACGGGACTCATATACAGAATAAAACCGGTAGCGGTCTGATTCCGGACCTGGCTGTCCTTTTGGAACCAGCTGGATTTCAATATCTGTAATGTAATGGCCGCTGTCTAATGTTCCGGCAATCTCACCATTTTTCGCCCAGCCTAATTGTCCTACTGTATCCAGGGTAACCCGATAGTAAATATCCCAGTTATATCCTGCCAGCATGGAAAGGTTGATGCGGACTGCTTCCATACGGGTGTCTGCATTGCCGTCAACAGCTCCATTTAACTCGCCTACGTAATTCCAGCCCAGCCAGCCGCCGTTGTTAATGCTGCTGGTATAGGTAATGGAACCACCCAGTCCGCTGTTAAATACCAGAGACATATTGCTGATAAATCCGCCGTTTCCAATGCCGTAGTTTAAAGTAACGCCATTAAATACTTTCTGTGCTGGTGTGATAACTCCAGTATCTGCCGTTTCCCCGCCTTCTGCCGGAGGCGCCTGGGTTTCTCCGGATCCTGACTCACCTGGATTTGCAGGGGCGGTTTCTCCTGGCTCTTCTACTGCTCCAGGGCCTTCTGCCTGACTTCCGGAATCCAGATTAATAACGCCGGAACCAGTCTCTCCCTTCTGATCTAAGGCTACTCCAGGGCCTTCATTTATGTAACCGCTGTCTGCGTATGCAACAGCCGGTACTGTCAGTGACATGGCCATTGCAAGAACTGCAGCAGTCCTTAGCTTCTTTTTCATGTTCAATTTCCTCCTTGTGTTTCTGCCAGGTGTCCCATATAGTAGAACCCTTTTATCTCATCCAGATACACATCCACGATTTTTCCTACCAGGGATGCATCTCCCGGAAAATGTACGACAGTATTATTGCCCAGTCTTCCTGTTATCAGATGGCTGTCATGGGTATTGACTTCTTCTGCAAGCACCTTTTGTACGGTATGCAAATCCCGTCCGGAAACTTCAGAAGAGATCTGCTGTACCTGTGCCAGCAGACGATCAAACCGATGTTTCACCACATCTTCCGGCACCTGATTTTCCATCTTTGCCGCCGGAGTTCCGGTACGTTTGGAATAAATAAAGGTAAATGCGCTGTCATAGCGTACTTTCTCTACTACATCCATGGTTTCCAAAAAGTCTTCTTCGGTCTCCCCTGGAAATCCTACAATAATATCCGTAGTCAAAGAAATATCTGGTATGGCGGCGCGAATCTTGTCCACTAAAGTCAGATACTGCTCTTTGGTGTATTTCCGGTTCATAATCTCCAGAATCCGGCTGCTTCCAGACTGGAGGGGCAGATGGAGATGGCGGCAAATCTTATCCGAAGACTTCATCACCTCAATCAGTTCATCTGATAAATCCTTTGGATGGGAAGTCATAAAGCGGACACGCTCCAATCCGTCTATCTCCGTTACCCGTTTTAACAGTTGGGCAAAGGTAATGGGATGCTCCAGCGTCTTCCCATAAGAATTCACATTTTGTCCCAGAAGCATGACCTCTACCACTCCGTCTGCGACCAGGCTTTTGATTTCTGCAATAATATCTTCCGGATTCCGGCTTCTCTCCCTGCCTCTTACATAGGGCACAATGCAGTAGCTGCAGAAATTGTTGCAGCCAAACATAATGTTTACGCCGGATTTAAAAGAGTATTTTCTGTCTGTTGGAAGTTCTTCTACAATCTTATCAGTGCCCTCCCAGACATCAATGGTCATTTTGCCCTTTGCCAGCCGTTCCGTTAACAGTTCAGCCAGCTTAAAAATATTATGGGTTCCAAAAATCAAATCTACAAACCGATAGGATTTTTTGATTTTTTCTACTACGTGCGACTCCTGCATCATACATCCGCATAAGCCGATCATCATGCCGGGATGCTTTTTCTTCAATGCCCCCAAATGTCCCAGTCTCCCGTAGACTCTCTGGTTGGCGTTTTCCCTTACGGTACAGGTATTGTATAAGGTAAAATCGGAATCCTCATTTTCTGTACGCATCAGTCCGACTGCCTCCAGAACGCCTTCCAGCTTTTCGGAATCTCTGGCATTCATCTGACAGCCAAAGGTCACTACGCAAAACGTTCCGGCATAGTTGCCTTCCAGCAGCTTATGATACAGTTCTGTGCCGTACCGCTCCTCTGCCTTCCCGGATGCAGCATCTGCATCGAATCTGGCCTTTAACAGTTCTCTGGCCTGTGTAATAAAATAATTTTGTCTGGCCGGCTCGCTGTCAGGAGCTGCCTGCCATATTGTTTCAAAATTCTGAGTATTCAATTTCATCCTGCCTATTCTATAAAAAATTAGTATCAACAAAGAAGGAGGGGAGGTTTCTCCCTTCCTCTTTGTGGGATTATAGCACAATTTTACATAAACAACAATATGAAAAATGACCGGAAAGCTTACGATACTATTACGACATGAAAAATGAATGAATAGAAAGCAAAGGCGGAAGGCCGATTTTACTCAAGCCTTCCACCTTTTTCACAGTACATCTTCACCGTCATCTCGATACTTTCCGCTCTGGTTACCGTTCGTCCCAGTTTCAGACCGGAGGGTTCTATCCATCCGAGTTTCTGTGCCTCTTTGATACATTCTGATAATCCCAGGTTTCGTTCTGTCCATGAGTGCAGTCCCCTGACGGCAAAACTTACCAGTTCTTCCAGGGTCAGAGGATCGTCTGGCCGGAAACAATGATTTGGCGTTGTTTCAAAATCAATCAGGTTTTCATCCAGAGCCGCCTGAATCTGTTCCGCATCATACTCGTAACGGCTCAAATCACAGTAGTTTTCCTGCCAGGGCCGCCTAAGCGCCGGTTTGATTGCCTTTAAGAAAAGAAACACAAACTGGGCCCGAGGCATTTCTTCCAGAGGATGAAGATAACGGACACAAGGGTCTAAAAGGCCGTATTTCATTGCCTTCTTAAGCGTCATTACATCCTTTTCATCCAGGTTTCTGCAGTCTTCATAGGGAAGTTCCGGAAGTTCTGTACTCAGATTAGGCCGCTCCTCAATTTGACTGCTTTCCATCTGTCCCTGAGGACGCAGCGACAGATCCGGTTCCCAGGCGTGAAAGATGGTATGATTCATATGGCTGCATAACGGTTCAATCCGAAGGCGCCGAATCTCCTGCGCCATCATATCTGCCAGCAAAGCGCCTCCGTAATCATTTACATGAGTCGTATCATTGAAATAATTCTGGCAGACCTTCGCTCCCATGGAACAAAACAGCTGGAACGTCCGGCTGTGAAGGTCAATGACAGGGACATTCATCTCCCTGCCTATTTGCCGGATGCTGTCTGCATAAGCTTCTAAAAGATCATACCAGCCGTCTCCGTCCTGAACCGGAATCCGGCTCATAGGGGTCGCAAGCACCGGTATACCGCCTAACATTCTGGTTTCCATAACATAACGGCGGATATTGGACGCAAACTGGTCATAGGCCTTTAAATTTCTGCGTTTCTGATCATTGTGACCGAAACCAAACAGAAATACATCTCCCTCGCGAATACCAGCTTTTACCAGTTCCCAGTGACCGTCCTGTCTGAAACAATTGGTTGTCAGACCGCTGTGGGCCTGATTGCACACAGCCATTCCGTCCAGATACTGCAACAGGTTTTGTCCCCAGCTTCCTCCGTTGGTGAGCGGGTTGTATGGATACAGCCCTTCATAGTCCCGAACCGTAGAATCTCCGCCAATGAAAAGAACCGGAACCCGTTCCCCTGTTTCATCGCAGTATTCAACGCAGACTCGGCTGAGTCTTGCCCTTTTTCCCAAGACACTGATTCCAATCATAAAGTCTGTTGTCGGTTCGTCCTCTCGTACCACAGGTCGGTAGGGATAAACGCCGTAATAAAAAGTTTTGCGGTATACCCGATTTGCAGGAATCGAAAGATTCCTTTCTACAATATTTCTTCTTCCTACAGACAGTGTAAGTCCTGACAGGCCTTCCCTGCCGCCGCATATCTCTACGGTAATTCGATAGCGGCCTGTATGTTTTACAGGGATTCCAAAACGCAGAGGATAATTCTCGTTGTTGATCTCCACCCCATCGGGGCAGTCTCTGAGCATTATTCCCTCGTCTTTTTTTCCGTTTCCTCCTGGTATCCATCCGGCTGTCCCTGTGTAAAAGTCCTCCGCAGCCCTTTCTTCTAATTCCGGCAGGAAACCGGCTCCTGCCTCCTCTCCATAAAGATTGGAAGCAAAAAGCCGTTTTACCGTTTCATTGTTTGTACTATCTTGTTCCCATTGATCTGTAAACCGATACTCCGTCATTTTTTCACCCTTGTCTCTTTTATGGTTCTATTTCCGTAATACAGCTGTCCCATGGATTTAAATCCAGTTCTTTTTCAACATTTCCCAGAGTCACCTTCAAATGCTGAGGCTGTCCGGAATTATTAATTGCCACTGCCTTGCCGGAATGTGGGAAATATGCTGCTTCACAATACAGATTATCACCCAGCTGTGCTCTGAATTCTTCCTTTCCTGCAGCCTTTAAAAGCAGTTCCAGAAGGAACCGGCTGTTCTCAGCGCTGTAGGTAAAATGGGACAGGTAAATGCCGCAGCCCTTTCCATATGGATGATACGTAAGTTTCGGGGTATGTACTTCCTCACCAATAGGGCTGTAGGTCACATCCTCTGCCAGTACCTGAACCTCTGAATCAGTAAGATAGATTCCCTCTGCTCCTTTCAGGTTTTCTGCAGCTGCGTAAAATTTAGATCCGTTTTCAGAAGTCAGCTTGCTTTCACCAAAGAAATTCTCTGACTTTTGATAAGCGATACGTCCATGGCAGCATCGCTCGCCCATATCCTGGTCTACGCCCAGTACATCTGCCAAACGGAAGTTCGTCATATATCCGGTTGTCATAGACGGCTGGAATACGCCTAAGATACAGCCGCCCTTTTGAGCGTACTCCCGAAGTTTTTTCACTACGAAGCTGTCAGTCCACTGTTCTCCTCCGCTCCATGCGCTGCCGGCAAAGCCTGCATTGATAATCACATCATAATCAGAAAGATCCTGTTTCTTTATATCTTCAAAATCCAGGTAATCCACCTTTACCGGCCATCCAGCCAAAGCTTCATTAATATGAATTAAATCGTTTTTCCAGGTTTCGTGGAAATGTCCGGATAACGTCCAGGAACGTGTCTTTCCCCATGCAGTCAGCACGCCTGCATGGAAAGGAAGCATCTGAGGTTCTCCTTCCTCATGCAGCGCTTTGATGGCTCTGAATTCATCTGCTATATGGCTGATATATTCCACAAAGTCCGGATAATCTTCTAACAGATGCAGGTATCCCCCCAATCCAATGCGGTCAATTTTTGCCCTGAGCATAGCCCGTCTTGCATCAACCCAGTATTTCTGAGCATCTCTTTTGGGATCTCCGCCTTTCGTAAAAGTAGGCGCTCCGCCCAGTCCTACAGGGAACAGATAGGGATGAAGCCGGACTTCATGAGTCGGAACATCGACGCCGGCGCACAGGCGCACTTCATATCCAGAGAAGATACATTTGATAATACCGTCAAATCCAAATTCTGTAAAAGTAGGGAAATAAGGTTCCAATCCTACCCAGCTGTCATCATAAAATACATAAGCCTTTTTTCCGTAAGAATGAACCAGATCCACCAGCTTCTTTCCAAAGGAAATGACAAACCGGTTGGTAAATTTCATATAATCCAGCTGTTTTTTACAGGGAGCCATGTGAGTCGCATGAAGCTTGCCCTGGTTAATAAAATCTTCGGATGTCAGACGATATCCGTATTCTGTCTCAAACTGATTTAAGGCCTCTGGACTTACCGTAAAATCATAGGAACCCCAATCGGTAAAATGATTTCTGTGGCGTTCATCCTCTCCCCAGATCCATACAAAATTGTAAAAAAGGGAAGTAAAGCGGACAACCGTGGTATCTGGATTTTCTACGCACCAGTTTTTCAGCCAGGAAAGAAGATATTCCTGTACATCTGGATAACGTGGGTCCACAGGCATCAGATGTTCTTTATCCCAGTGATTGGTAACATGGTTGTACATATTGATTTCTTCCCAGATCCGGTAAGCCAGGAAATTGACTGTATACTCATGGTATTGCTTTGCTCCCTGAATGGTCACAGTACCTGTCGTTTCATCAAACTCCCACTGTTTTCTGGGAATCTCTGTATTGTCTGTGCGATCAAACACCTGCCAGTATTCAATCGATGCTTCAGAAGTGTTTACCAGAAATTGTTCCTTAAAATAATCATCTAAAAGACAAATCGTCACAGTCTCACTCTCAGCAGTCTTTGGCGCAGACATCAGGAAGGTCTGCTGCAGCCAATCCATGTGGCTCTTAGCCCATTCATTATGATCTCGAATGATGCAGATAGTGGAATAGATTCCATAACCTGCGTTTACGATTTCATCGGAAAGTTTTGTTCCATCGGAATCACGAATTACATCTGCTCCCCATTGTTTTGCCAGTTTCAGCGTAAGAGCCTCGCAGCCAGCCTCTCCAGGCAGTGTAAAACTTCCGGTTGTATGAGGATATTTAGTATATTCCATTTTCTTGTCTCCTTTTATACAGTTCCATGGCCGGTACAGAGATTTTTAATCTTACAGTTCTCTGTATGTTCCAATATTTCCTGTTTTTGAATCACATCTGTCAAAGAAGCATCCACCCGAAGGCGGCCTTCCATTTGGACATATTTTCCATGCCGGATATAGACCTGGGGAATCTCATGTTCATATACGTCTCGAACCGAAGGCTGTTCGTCAAAGACGTCCGGACGGTGAAGGCTTTGCTGCTTCCAGGTAATATCCAGATTTTCAAGGCACACCTCTTCAATCGGACTGTATTCTTCTCCTGCAATAAAAATACAAGACTCTGCCTGAATATGCAGATGATCCATATAAATATGGCTGATGGAGCCTGGAATCCGGTCTACATCTTTTCGTTTGGTAGCGGAAATAAAAATCGGTTCGCCCTTCCCCCACCATCTTGGCGCACAGTCTATCCGCTGGGGGCAGTCCGCATACCTTCTGGTATTTCCCAGCACATGATGGATATAAATATCCGAAATGGAGCCACCGTCTCTGGACCAGATACTTACTGCCCTGGAACAGTCCTTTACTACACAGTCGCTTAATATCACATTCCGAATATTGCCATAGGTTTCCGTTCCAATTTTTAAAGCGGAATCCCTGGAATGCATGGTACACTCCTGAATGACAATATTTTCGCAGTTTCCATATTTTTCAGACATAGGTCCTGTTGCCTTTACCACAATGGAATCGTCTCCTGTTTCCAGAATACAGCCCTGTATTACCACATTTTGGCAGCAGTCTGGGTCAATTCCATCATTATTGGGGCCTCTGTCATTATTCAGGATACGGATATTTTTGACTATGACATTCCTGCAGCCTGCCATATGCAGGGTCCAGAAAGCGGCATCATAAAATGTTACATCCTGAACGGTGAGATTTTCAATATCTTCCAAAAAACTGGTACGTGGGCGGAAACCTGTGACAAAAAGAGGACACTCATGGAAGCCGTTATCCGCATTGTCATCCTCAAAAACCAGACGTCCCTGGCCGTCTATGGTTCCGCTTCCAGAAATCCGGATATTTTTCCCATGGCGGGCAAAGAGAAAACAGCCTCCATCCCAGCCTACATCTGCATTATCATCCTCATATTCCCTGGCAAAATCAATCATATCTTCTGGTTCCAGGCTGGAAATTAAAACTGCCCCCTGTTCCAGATGAAGATCTACATCGGATTTTAAATGCAGAGAACCAGAAAGAAAACGCCCGGATGGCACCAGCACCTGTCCTCCTGTTTTTGTACAGTCATCAATCGCAGCCTGAATCGCTTTTGTAGCCTTTGTAATACCGTCAGGTACTGCCCCATAGTCCAGAATATTATAAACCATCTTGTTTCCTCCTTCTCATCTTCCCTGCCTTATCCGACTGAAAACAGCGCCGGAATGATGCGGAAATTATCTCCTCCCGCTTTCACTCTGTCAAAATGACTTTCCGGATCTGCTTCCATCCACTGCCGGATTACCCTGGATTCTTCTTCTGTATTTTTGATATTCACCATATGTTTCGGCGTTTCAAAATAAGAAAACAGAATGTTTTCATGCAAGCTGATAAACTGGTACTGATCTCCTTTTAAAAGCCCTTCCTCTACAATAGCCTGATGCCAGTAGGTATACGAAAAAAGCTTTTCAGGATATACAAAGGCAATTCGGCCGATACGGTCTTTTTCTGTCTTTTTTCCATCTGCATCCAATAAGTTCCTGGCCTTCTGCCAGGTTTCTGCGGAATCCGGAACCTGATGCCAATAGATGGGGTACATTGGCGCCCAGAACGTAAGCCCCTGTTCCTCCGGCCAGGTTTCCAAAACCTCATCCAGAGCAGACAGGAAATCCTCTGGAATGACCCCTTTTTCCAAAGCCTCATAATATAAAAAACACATTCCATTATATTCGTAAAGAGAAGCGGTTAAAAGCCGCTTCTCCTCTATCAGTTTCTCTGCGCATAGTTTTGCGCTTTTGCAGGCGTCATTTAAGACCTGGGGAGATGTGTTTTTCTTTAAACAGCCGCGATACTGCTTTCTTTCAATCATATCTGCTCCGTTTCCTACAGCGCTCCGTCGCCTGTAAATTTTTCATAATTCAGAACTGAACTGAAGAATGCCAACGCCATTCCCTGTCCCCATCCCTGAATCCATCGTTTTGAAATGCTGCGGTAGCCTTCCCGATCCTTCATCACCGCAGTTCCGCCTGATACATTCATTACCTTTCCGTCTTCGGAAATATTTTCCAGAAGTCCGGCAATGGATTTATTGATGTACTTAATGTGAAGAGGATTTCCTTTTAACGTCATAGCTGCTGCGATTCCGGCAGAAGCGGAAATCTCTTCGTAAGACTCCGGATCATCCAAAATCGTTCTCCAAAGTCCGTTTTCTGTCTGCAAAGTCTTTAAAACTGCCAGCTGCTCATTTAAGCTTCCTACAATCTCAAGATACTTGGGATAGAGATAGCACTGAGGAAGAATGTGAGCAACCTGCGACATGGTAAAGGCTGCCCAGCAGTTGGCTCTGCCCCAGTAAAATCCGCTCATATGATCCTTTGCAATGTTGTCGTATCCATGATACCAGAGTCCAGTGCGCTCATTCTGCAAATACTGTATGTGCCAATACCACTGATTTAAAGCGTCGTCTACCAGTTCAGGACGATCAAACATCACGCCTGCCCGAAGCATAAAAAATGCGGCCATAAACAGGGTATCTGCCCAGCACTGTTCCGGAAAATCATTGTTGGCAGATACGGTGTGCTGAAGCACATGATCCCCAAAACGCAGGGCATGATTGGTCAGGTAATCCAGCTTATCTTCGATGATTGTTTTATATGTTTCGTCACCGGTTTCTTTATAAAGCGTCAAAAGCACATGCCCCATGGCACAGGTATTTACGGTAAAATCCGGAAGACCCAAACGGATTAGTTCGTCTACTCTCTCTTTTACCATATCCAAATAGTGCTTATTTCCTGTTGCTTCATAAGCCTCGGCTATTCCATAGTAAGCTACACCGCAGGGCCAGTCCCAGGTCATATCCATATTCATGGTGCGCTCTGCTACTTTGTCTATAACAGCCTCAAGCTGATCCTTATTATAATTCAGTCTCATTTTTTCCATTTTATCACCCTTTCAGTCCGGAAGTACTGATTCCTTCTACCAGGTATCTCTGGAAGAAAATGAAAATCAGAACAGAAGGAAGAATGGACAGAGAAGCCATAGCAAACATTGCCCCGTAGTCGGAAGAAGAACCAGGATCGCAGAACAGCTTTAATGCCAAACTTACCGGATACTTAGCAGATTTATTTACATAAAGCAGGGCGGAAAGGAAATCATCCCATCTCCACATAAAGGAAAAGATTCCAGCTGTA
>CAJMQQ010000008.1 GCA_905215625.1 uncultured bacterium | reverse complement strand
ACTTAAAATCCCGTGGGTAGCGATACCCGTACCGGTTCGATTCCGGTCTGCGGCACGTAAAAAGTCTTGAGAGATCAGGACTTTTTTGTTTCTCCAAAATTTTTTGGAAAAAAGTGTCTTGACAAATGTGCTTTATAGTGGTAAAGTACAAAACAACAAAAGACACAGCGTTGACGAGGAAGAGTAACGGGAATATGAAAGTTCAGAGAGTTGCCGGCTGGTGCGAGGCAATCGGAGTATCTCGTGAAAATCACCTCTGAGCTTTCAGGCCAAACGACAAAGTTTAGTAAGCCTGGACGATTGATAACCGTTATCTTATCCCATATTAATTGATATGTGAACGAGTGGCCGGTTTTACCGGCAATAAGAGTGGTACCGCAGAGGATATTAGCCTTTGTCTCTTAACAGAGACAGAGGCTTTTTTATTTCCATAAGAAATAAACTGCACTTTCTGGCCAGCACAGGTGTCTGATGTAGAAAATGTCCTAGAGGAGGAAAATGAGATGAAAGTGTTAGAAAAGATCAGCGATTTTTTTGGAAAGTACATGGCGTTTATTGTACTGGTAATTGCGGCGCTGGCGTTGTTTGTTCCAAGCTCCTGTCTGTGGGTGCAGACTTCCTGGGTTAACTATCTGCTGATGGTTGTAATGTTTGGTATGGGTCTTACCTTAAAGTTAGAGGACTTTAAGCTGGTTTTCACCCGTCCGAAAGACATTATAGTAGGCTGTGTAGCCCAGTTTACCGTAATGCCGCTGCTGGCATTGATTTTAGGCAAGCTGTTCCAGTTGGATCCGGCGCTTTTAGCCGGCGTAGTACTGGTAGGTACCTGCCCGGGCGGAACGTCCAGTAATGTCATTACTTATCTTTCAAAAGGAGACGTTGCTCTTTCTGTTGGAATGACAAGCGTCAATACCCTGCTGGCTCCGTTTTTAACACCTGCAATTACCTATTTATTATTAAGAACAACGGTTACTGTTGATCCGATGAGTATGTTTTTATCTATTATCAAAGTCGTAATTGTTCCGATTGCCCTTGGTTTTATCATCAACAAACTCTGGGGAAAATTTACACAGAAATTAGTTACCGTTCTCCCATCTGTTTCCGTAGTTGCCATCTGTTTGATTGTTGCTGCAGTAGTATCCCATAATGCAGAAAAGATTATGACTACCGGCGCAGTCGTATTTGTTGTAGTAATCTTACACAACCTTCTGGGATATGCTTGTGGATTTGGAATCGGAAAGGCGCTTCACATGAGCACCCCGAAGACCAAAGCAATTTCTATTGAAGTTGGAATGCAGAACTCCGGTCTTGCAACTTCCTTAGCAGGAACCGCATTCCCGGATTTAGCTATGGCAACTGTTCCAGGCGCTGTGTTCTCTGTATGGCACAATATTTCCGGTGCAGTTTTGGCAAATATTTATAACCGCTGGACAGAAAAAGAAAACTAAAAATGAAATGAGACATCCTCCTGTAAAGGGCTGACTGGATTAAAACCGAAGGCCCTGCAGGGGGATTTTTCTGCCCTATCAGCAAAACCAGGATACGCTTGCATAGACGAATCTGTCAAACTGTGATATAATAAAAAGAACTCTGTGAAATTTTCAATTAGGAGAGAGAGAATGAAAGAAAAAGTCAAGATGAAGGGGCAGTTAAGGGTCTATCTCCAGTGGCCGCTGTTGCTGTCGCTGATTTTGATAGCCGCTAATTTGACAGTAGGGGCCATAGATGTAAAAGCAGGAATTGCCATGACTGTATTTACTCTTATTTATCTGGCGGCAGCCGGATATTTCTATGTCAAAAAGCGCAGTTCCATTTTGTCTGACATGGTGGACTTTGCTTCCGAATACAGCTGGGTCCAGAAACGCCTTTTGTCGGATATGGCTCAGCCTTATGCCATAGCGGACGAAACTGGCCGGATTATGTGGATGAACTATGCGTTTGCAGATGCAACCGGACAGGACAGAAGCGCAAGACGCCATCTTCAGGCATTGTTTCCGGAAATCGGAAAAGAAACGCTGGAAAATAAAGAAGAGATGGTAAGCGTTCACAGCGAATTGGGAGACAGCCGGTATCGGGTGGATTTGAAGTGGGTTCCGTTAAGCGACGTGAGGGCCATAGACAATCAGCTGGGGATAGGAGGAGACGAAGAATACCTTCTTTCTGTATATCTGACCGATGAAACCGAGATTGTCAAGTACCGCAAAGAGATCGACGATCAGAAGATGGTAGCTGGTCTGATTTATCTGGATAATTACGACGAGGCATTGGAAAGCGTTGAAGAAGTCCGGCGTTCCCTGCTTACTGCATTAATCGACCGTAAGATTAATAAGTACGTCTACAGCATGAACGGGATTGCGAAAAAGCTGGAAAAAGACAAGTATTTCTTTGCAATTAAGCAGCAATATGTAGAGAAAATCGAAGAGAACAGATTCTCCATTCTGGAAGATGTGAAAACGGTAAATATCGGAAATGAAATGGCTGTTACATTAAGTATCGGTATGGGAATGAACGGCGATTCCTATAGCCAGAATTATGAGTTTGCCCGTACAGCCATTGATATGGCGCTGGGACGCGGAGGCGACCAGGCGGTTATTAAAAGCGGAAGCAAGATTCAGTTCTTTGGGGGAAAAGCGCAGCAGGTAGAAAAGAGCACCCGTGTGAAAGCCCGCGTAAAGGCCCATGCGTTAAGAGAACTGATGGAGACCAAGGACCGTCTTTTAATCATGGGACATAAGAGAGGCGATATTGATTCTCTGGGAGCAGCTGTGGGAATGTTCCGGATTGCTACAGCCCTGGGGAAAAAGGCACATATTGTAGCCAGCGACATGACAGCATCGGTTAAGCCGATGATGGATCGGTTTATCAATAATCCGGAGTATCCGGAAGATATGTTCTTAAACAGCGAAAAAGCGGCAGAACTGGTAGATGCCAATACCCTTCTGGTGGTAGTGGATGTCAACCGTCCGAGTATTACGGATTCGCCGGAGCTTTTGCGGATGGTAAAAACCATTGTGGTATTTGACCATCACCGTCAGTCCAGCGAGATTATTGACAATGCAGTGCTTTCTTATGTAGAGCCATATGCGTCTTCTACCTGTGAAATGGTAGCTGAGATTCTGCAGTATGTGGCAGACGGAATCAAGATGAAATCTGCAGAAGCAGACGCGATGTATGCAGGAATTGTCATTGATACCAATTACTTTACCAATCAGACCGGCGTCAGAACCTTTGAGGCGGCAGCGTTCCTTCGCCGCTGCGGAGCGGACATCACCAGAGTCCGGAAGTTATTCCGGGATAATATGCCGGATTATCAGGCAAAGGCAGAGGCTGTCCGGAATGCAGAAGTTTATAAAGATGCATTTGCAATCAGCGAATGCCCGTCAGAGGGGCTGACAAGTCCGACTGTTATCGGCGCCCAGGCGGCCAATGATTTGCTGAATATTAACAATATCAGGGCATCCATTGTGCTTACCCAGTATAATGGCACAATTTTTGTCAGCGCAAGATCCATAGATGACATTAACGTCCAGGTTATGATGGAATATCTGGGTGGAGGCGGTCACCGGAACGTGGCCGGCGCTCAGCTTACTGGAATGACCATGGAGGAAGCAAAGAACCGGATCCGGGAAGTAATTTCACAGATGCTTGAGAAGGGAGATATTACGTAATGCAGGTTGTATTATTAGAAGATGTAAAAGCGTTAGGAAAAAAAGGACAGATTGTAAAGGTAAATGACGGCTATGCCCGCAACTTTATTCTGCCAAAAAAACTGGGAGTAGAAGCAACTTCCAAAAACTTAAATGATTTAAAGCTTCAGAAAGCAAATGAAGAGAAAATTGCAGCAGAAAATCTGGCAGCAGCTAAAGAACTGGCGGAAAAATTAGAAAAGCTGTCCGTTACCCTGACCATGAAGGCAGGGGAAGGTGGAAAAGCCTTCGGTTCTGTGTCCAGCAAGGAGATTGCAAAAGCAGTTGCAGACCAGCTTGGATTAGAGATTGATAAGAAAAAACTGGTGCTTCCAGAAGCAATCAAGACTTTTGGAACCCACGAAGTTCCGGTAAAACTCCATAAAGACGTAACTGCTAAGCTTGCAGTAAAGGTACAGGAAGCATAATGGAAGAAAATCTGATGAAACGGGTGCTTCCTCACAGTATTGAGGCAGAGCAGTCAGTCATCGGTTCCATGCTGATGGACAGGGACGCCATTATTGCGGCGTCTGAGATTGTCACAGCAGATGAATTTTACCAGCACCAGTACGGCGTCATGTTTGAGGCGATGGTGGAGCTGTTTAACGAAGGAAAGCCAGTGGATCTGGTAACCCTTCAAAACCGGCTGAAGGAAAAGGACGTTCCGCCGGAGGTCAGCAGCCTGGAATTTGTCCGCGACATCATTACCATGGTTCCCACATCGGCCAATGTCCGCTCTTATGCCAATATTGTAAGAGAGAAAGCAGTCCTTAGAAAACTGATTAAGATAAACGAAGAAATCGCCAATACCTGCTATGTTGGCAAGGAAAAGCTGGAAGATATTCTGGCCATGACGGAAAAATCCGTTTTTGACCTGCTTCAGACCAGAAGCGGCGGAGATTTCGTTCCCATCCGTCAGGTGGCGTTAAACGTACTGGAAAAAATTGAGGTAGCGTCCCGCAACCAGGGAGCTGTTACCGGTATTCCTACGGGATTTATTGACTTGGATTATAAGACTTCCGGTATGCAGCCATCAGACTTTATTTTGATTGCAGCCCGTCCGTCTATGGGTAAGACCGCTTTTGTCTTAAACTTGGTAGACTATGTGGCAGTTAAGAAGAATATGCCGTGTATGATATTCAGTCTGGAGATGTCCAAAGAGCAGCTGGTAAACCGTATGCTGTCCATGGAGTCTAACGTGGATTCCCAGAAACTTAGGACCGGCAGCCTGACAGATTCCGACTGGGATGCAGTAGTAGAGGGAATTGGGATTATCGGCGGTTCCAAGCTGATTATTGACGATACGCCTGGTATTTCCATTACAGAACTGCGGTCTAAATGCAGAAAAATGAAGCTGGAATACGGCCTTTCCATGATTATCATTGACTACCTTCAGTTAATGAGCGGAAGCGGAAAAAGCGGCGATAACCGTCAGCAGGAGATTTCTGAGATTTCCAGATCCTTAAAGGCCCTGGCCAGAGAGATGAACGCTCCGGTAGTGGCTCTTTCCCAGTTAAGCCGCGCTTGTGAAACCAGACAGGATCACCGTCCTATGCTTTCTGATTTGCGAGAATCGGGAGCCATTGAGCAGGATGCGGACGTGGTAATGTTTTTATATCGAGATGATTATTATAATAAAGATACCGATAAACCCAATGTGGCAGAAGTTATTATTGCAAAACAGCGTAACGGCCCCATTGGAACGGTGGAGCTTTTATGGCGGCCAGAATACACCAAGTTTGTAAATATGGCAAGAGATTAAATAAGGTTTTACGGATATGAAGCCGCGGTGAGCGGAGCCGGATCAGCGGTTTCCCCTGCCGCGGCATTCGTCCACTATACAGCAGTCCAAGGCTGCTGAAAACAAAACAGGAGTGATGATAAAGTGGAGACAAAGCGGATAAAAGTAACAGATTCGGATCAGATAAAAGAGGAAGAACTGGAAGAAGCAGCCCGTATTTTAAGAGAAGGCGGCCTGGTGGCATTCCCGACCGAAACCGTTTATGGATTAGGAGCTAATGCCCTGGATGAAGAAGCCGCAAAGAAGATTTATGCAGCAAAAGGCAGACCGTCGGACAATCCCTTAATCGCCCATATTTCCAGTCCGGAAGAATTAAAGCCGTTGGCGGCAGAGATTCCGGATATGGCAAAAAAACTGATGGATCGTTACTGGCCCGGCCCTATGACCCTGGTTTTTAAGAAAACCGATCTGGTTCCTTACGGAACAACGGGAGGTCTGGATACGGTAGCTGTCCGGATGCCTTCGGATCCAGTTGCAAAAACCCTGATTCGTCTGGCAGGAGTGCCCATCGCTGCTCCCAGCGCAAACAGTTCCGGACGGCCAAGTCCGACGACGGCGGATCACGTATGGCAGGATATGGAAGGAAAGATTGATATGATTGTAGACGGAGGTCCGGTGGGAATAGGACTGGAATCTACGATTATTGATGTAACAGGCCCTGTGGCAATGATTCTGCGGCCGGGCGCCATTACCATTGAGATGGTAAGAGAAACCCTGGGGGAGGCAGAAATGGATCCGGCGATTTTAGGGCCTATGAAAGAAGGAGAACATCCCAAAGCGCCAGGCATGAAATACCGCCATTATGCGCCAAAAGCCCCTCTGACCCTGGTAGAAGGCGAGATGGATCAGGTAGTAAAAACCATTAACCGTCTGGCAAAAGAGGCGTTTAAAGAAGGAAAGAAGGTAGGAATTATCTGTACGGATGAGACCAGAACCTGCTATCCGGCCGGTATGATCCAGTCTATCGGTATCCGGGCAAAGGAAGAAACAGTGGCTCACAACTTATATGCAGTCCTTCGGGAATTTGACGATTTAGGAGCAGACGTGATTTATTCAGAAAGTTTTCCAGGAGACCAGATTGGCCAGGCCATTATGAACCGTTTAACAAAGGCAGCAGGATACCACATCATAAAAGCACAATAAGGAGAAAACGCGATGTCAGAGAAAAGAACCGATTACATCACCTGGGATGAATATTTTATGGGAGTGGCAGAGCTTTCTGCCAAAAGATCCAAAGACCCAAGCACACAGGTAGGCGCCTGCATTGTCAGCCAGGACAATAAGATTTTGTCTATGGGCTACAACGGATT
The DNA here is from genome assembly GCA_905215625.1 of uncultured bacterium. Classification (GTDB taxonomy): domain Bacteria; phylum Bacillota; class Clostridia; order Lachnospirales; family Lachnospiraceae; genus UMGS1370. The sequence goes on along the minus strand of CAJMQQ010000008.1, from coordinate 60,996 downwards.
TCCAAAAGGGTGTTCCGACGATGAATTCCCATGGGGAAAAGAATGCGAAAAAGAAGATCCCTACAATGCAAAGTACTTTTATTCTACCCACAGTGAACTGAATGCAATTTTAAACTATCGGGGCGGCAGTTTAGAGGGAAGCAAACTTTATGTAACCTTATTCCCGTGCAACGAGTGTGCAAAAGCCATTATCCAGGCAGGAATCAAGACCCTGATTTACGCCTGCGACAAGTATGCAGACACACCGGCAGTCAAAGCGTCCAAGAGAATGTTAAACGCTGCGGGAGTCCGCTATTACCAGTATCAGCCGACAGGCAGAAAGATTGAGATTGACGTATAATGAAAGTATTGTTGACGGCAATTAATGCAAAGTATATTCATTCCAATCTGGGAGTATACTGCCTGAAAGCCTATGCAGACGAAATGCTGCACCATTCCTCAGACAGGCCGGATATTGAAATCTGCGAATATACCATTAATAACCAGATGGAAAAAATTCTGGGGGATTTATATAAGAGAAAACCGGATATTGCAGCATTTTCCTGCTATATCTGGAACATTGCCTATGTGCGCCAGATAACGGCGGATTTGAAAAAAGTCCTTCCGGATGTGAAAATCTGGCTGGGAGGGCCGGAAGTCTCCTATGATGCAAAGAGGATTTTAGAAGAGTGGCCCCAGGCAGATGGAGTGATGATTGGAGAAGGCGAAGAAACCTTTACCGAACTGTTGGCCGGCTGCCAGTCTACTGAGGAAAACTGGCTGACAAAGATTGCTGGTCTGGCATTTAGAAAACAGGATGGAAGCGTCTGCATAACGCCGCCCCGTCCGGTGATGGATTTAAGCAAAGTGCCTTTTGTATATCAGGATTTGGAACAATTCCATAACCGGATTCTTTATTATGAAAGCAGCAGAGGCTGCCCGTTTTGCTGCAGTTACTGCCTGTCTTCCATCGACAAATCCGTCCGCTTCCGGAATTTGGATCTGGTGCGGAAAGAACTGGGATTTTTCCTGGAACATAACGTGCCACAGGTGAAATTTGTAGACCGCACCTTTAACTGCAAAAAAAGTCATTCCATGGCAATCTGGCAGTATATTTCAGACCACGACAACGGAGTGACCAATTTTCACTTTGAAATTGCGGCAGATCTTCTGGATCAGGAAGAACTGGAGCTTCTGGCGAAGATGCGCCCCGGCCTGATTCAATTAGAGATCGGCGTACAGACGGTCAATCCCCAGACAATTACGGAAATCCGCCGGAAAATGGATCTGGATGAGGTGAGACGGATTACCGCGCAGATTAATAGGGGACATAACATCCATCAGCATCTGGATCTTATTGCCGGACTGCCGTTTGAAAATCTGGAAAGCTTCCAAAATTCTTTTAACCAGGTGTACCGGATGGAGCCGGAACAGCTTCAGCTGGGATTTTTAAAGGTATTAAAAGGCTCTTACATGGAAGAGCAGAAGGATAATTATGAGCTGTTGTTTACCGGAGAACCGCCTTATGAGGTGCTGTCTACCAAATGGCTGTCCTATAGCGATGTCCTACAGTTAAAACGGATAGAAGAGATGGTGGAAGTCCATTATAACAGCGGACAGTTTGGAAATTCTGTGAAGCTGTTGGAACAGGCGTTTGACCAGCCGTTTTCGCTTTACGAAGCCCTGGCAGACTGGTACGAAAAAGAAGGAGCCGCAGACATTGGACAGAGCCGCCTGGCCAGATTTGAACTGTTGTTCCGGTTTGGAGAGTCCATACTTTCCCCTGAAAAACTGGAAGTGTTCCGGAATGCGCTGATGATGGATTTGTATCTGAGGGAAAATGCAAAAAGCAGGCCGGATTTTGCAATGGATCAAAGCCTGTTTAAGACAGGGGTACGGGATTTCTTTATGAAAGAAGAAGCCAGCCGCCGGTATTTACAGGGGTATGAAGGGTACGATTCCAGGCAGATGGCAAAGATGGCTCATTTAGAAGTGTTTGGAGACGGTTCCGCAGTGCTGTTTGATTATAAAAACAGGGATCCATTAACCCATAACGCGAAGTGGTTCCGGTTTGAACATTTTGCAGATACCTGTACGAAGAGAGGATAAAAGATGGCAAAAAAAGAAGGCAAGAAGGAACGGGAGCAGCGAGTAAACCGGATTTTAGAGGCGCTGGACAGGGAATACGGGACGGAATACCGGTGTTATCTGAACCATGATACCCCCTGGCAGCTTTTAATCGCAGTGATTCTCAGCGCCCAGTGTACGGACGCAAGAGTTAACATTGTAACAGCAGATTTATTTAAAAAGTATGATACTTTAGAGAAATTTGCAGATGCTAATCTCAAGGAACTGGAACAGGACATCCATTCCATTGGCTTTTACCACATGAAAGCAAAAAATATCATTTCCTGCTGTAAAGACCTGGTGGAAAAATATGGAGGAACTGTGCCAGAAGATATAAAAGACCTGACTTCCCTGGCAGGGGTAGGACGAAAAACGGCCAATGTGATTCGGGGAAATATTTACAATGAGCCAAGTATTGTAGTAGACACCCATGTAAAGCGGATTTCCCGCAAACTGGGACTGACCAGTGAGGAAGATCCGGAAAAGATAGAATACAGTCTGATGGAAGTTCTGCCAAAAGATCACTGGATTTTGTGGAACATCCATATTATTACGCTGGGACGTACCATCTGTACAGCCAGAAGCCCGAAATGCAGGGAATGCTTTTTAAGGGATTACTGTCCAAGCGCAGAGGAATAAAAGGATCAGGAGAGAAACATGGATCGATCTTACGTTGCCATAGACATTGAGACTACAGGACTTGATGCAAAACAGGATAAAATCATAGAGATTGGAGCCGTAAAAGTGATAGACGGAGAGGAAACAGAGCGGTTTTCCACGTTTGTGAATCCCAGAAGAGACCTTCCGGAGCGGATTACCCAGTTGACCGGAATCAGGGAAGAGATGTTGGCAGATGCGCCGGATATTGAAGATGTCATAAAAGATACAGTAGAATTTGCAGGCGATCTTCCCTTGCTGGGACACCGGATTCTTTTTGATTACAGTTTTTTAAAGAGAGCGGCTTTAAACTGGGGAAAGATTTCCGCCTGGGAGAAAAATGGAATCGATACCCTGTCTCTTTGCAGGCTATTTATGCCGAAAGAAGAAAAGAAAAATCTGTCTGCGGCCTGCCAGTATTTTCATGTGCCGATGAAAACAGCTCATAGAGCCGAAGAAGACGCCAGGGCGGCCAGCCGTCTGTATCTTGCCCTTATGACGTCCTATGGGACAGAGCAGCCGGACGCATTTTGGCAGAAACCCTTGATTTACCGCGTAAAAAGAGAACAGCCGGCTACAAAAAGGCAAAAAGAACGCTTGCATGATCTGATAAAATATCATAGAATAAACGTATCTTTGCAAATCGAGCATTTGACAAGGAATGAAGCATCCCGACTGACGGATCAGATTCTGTCTCGGTATGGTAAAATATAAGAGGTGAAGAATTATGATCAATATGAATGATAAGAAGACAAAGAAAATTGTATCCGCTGTAATTGTAATTTTATTAGTAATCGCAATGGTACTTCCGTTGGTACTCAGCGCACTTGCAATTTAATGAACAATTCAGGACGGTGGGAGTAAAGGATTTTGAGTATGTTGAAACAATATTGGGTAATCGGGATCTGTGCAGCAGCCCTGACGCTTATGCCGGCAGCTCCGGCATGGGCAGAAAGCCGGATACCGGAAGGCGTTTATGCAGATGAAATCAGTCTGGGAGGAATGACGAAAGAGGAAGCGGAACAGGCGATTACAGAATATGTAAAGATCTTGTCCGATCAGAAGATTACCCTGGACATGGGGGAAGACAAGGCAGATACGACAGCAGGAGAACTGGGACTGTTCTGGAGTAACCAGGAAGCAGTCGGCCAGGCGCTAGCAGAGTATCAGGGAGGAAATCTGATAAAACGTTATGTGACCCAGGTGGATTTAAAGGCCGAACCGGACCACATCGGTATAGAAGTTTCGGTAGAGGAAGGAAAAGTAAAAGATTTTATCGAAAGTAAGTCGGCCGGACTGATGGAAGAACCGGTAGACGCTGCAATCGATGTGGTGGATGGAGAGTTTGTTGTCACTCCGTCGGTAACAGGCCGGATGGTAGATACAGAGGCCACCAATGCGGCATTAAACGAAGCGTTTCAAAAAGGACTGGACGGTGCAATCGAGGTTCAGGCCCGGATTACTGAAAAACAGCCAAAGATTACGACAGAAGACCTGGAAGGGATCCAGGATGTTCTAGGAACCTTTTCTACCGATTTCAGCAGCAGCGGATATGCCAGAGCGACCAATGTCCAGGTAGGCGCATCCAAGATTGACAACCATGTTTTAATGCCTGGAGAAACGCTGTCTGGTTATGAATGTCTGCAGCCGCTTACCGTTGAAAACGGCTATAAAAATGCAGCCTCTTACGAAAACGGCAGAGTAGTGGACAGCATTGGCGGCGGCGTATGCCAGCTGGCGACCACACTTTACAATGCGGCATTAGAGGCCGAATTGGAGATTACTCAGAGACAGAACCATTCCATGATTGTAACTTATGTAAAACCTTCTATGGATGCGGCGATTGCGGGAACGGTAAAGGATATTAAGATTACCAACAATTACAGCACGCCTATTTATGTAGAGGGAAAGACCGAGGGAAGAACCCTGACATTTACAATTTACGGCAAAGAGACCAGACCAGCCAACCGGGAGGTCAAGTATGTGTCAGAAACCCTGAGAAGAACCGATCCGGGAGCGCCAAAAGAAATTCCAGATCCGTCTTTAAAGCCAGGAGCCAGGGTAAAAGAGCAGTCGGCTCATTACGGACTGGAGTCCAGGTTGTGGAAATATGTATATGTAGATGGAAAAGAAGTGGAAAAGACCTTATTAAATGAGGATGTTTATTACGCTTCCAAAGCCGTTTACCGCGTAGGACCGGCAGCAGTTTCTGCACCAGTGCCGCCGATAGGACAGCCGGTTGTGCCGGAAACGCCAGCGCCTTCCGAACCTGCGCCAACGAATCCGGAACCGACACAGCCCCAGGAAACCCATCCGGATGCATATGGCCCTGGAATCGGGCTGGAGACGCAGCCGGCAGCGCCTGCAGAGACTCCTGCACCAGCGCCGTTACCTGCAGAGACTCCCGCACCAGCGCCGGCGCCTGAAGTTCCGGCAGAAGGAGCAGCCATATGATTCGGAAGATAGATAGAGAAAAACTTGGACGTATGGAGCTGGGCCAGGATCTGGTGGCGGCCGGTTACATCGGGGAGCTGGGAACAGCTGCCATTGCAAAGGCAAAGCAGGAAGAATTGCTCCAGTGGTTTTCAAAAGATTATTTTAATAAATTTTTTATTAAGACAGACACAGACGGAAAGCTTACCTGGGAAAATGCAGAGAGCTTAGGGGCAACGGAATTTGAAATGACAGGAGAGGGCGGTATTTTCACCGCCCTTTGGACGCTTTCCGGAACCTATCACACAGGGATTTCCATTGACCTTCGGGCAATTCCCGTAAGGCAGAGTACCATTGAGCTTTGCGAGCGATATGAGCTGACCCCGTATCGGTTATGGTCCGGTAACTGCGCTGTAATGGTATCAGACAATGGAGGCCGTCTGGCTGCCAGATTCAGGGAGCAGGGGATTTGGGCCGCTGTAATAGGACAGACAGCGCCAGGGGCGGCAAAAGAAATTTGCTATGGCGATGAAGTGGGCTGTATGGAACGGCCGAGGCCGGATGAGATTTATCGGGTACTGCCGGATTTTAAGCCCCAGATATAGGAAAAACAAGAACGTTAAGGAGGAGACAACATGAGAGAGAGGATTTTAGCGGTACTGGAAAAAAACAGCAGAATCGACATTCACGATCTGGCGATTCTGTTAGGAGAGAGTGAAGTGGCGGTGGCCAATGAAATCGCGGACATGGAAAAAGAGCGGATTATCTGCGGATACCATACTCTGATTAACTGGGACAACACCAGCGAAGAAAAAGTACAAGCTTTAATCGAAGTGAAGGTTACTCCTCAGAGAGGCATGGGCTTTGACAAGATTGCAGAACGCATTTACCAGTACAGCGAGGTAGATTCTGTATTTTTAATGTCCGGCGGTTATGATTTTACGGTTATTATTGAAGGAAAGACCATGCGTCAGGTAGCGCTGTTTGTATCTGAAAAACTTTCTACTCTGGATTCTGTACTGAGTACGGCAACCCACTTTGTATTGAAAAAATATAAAGATCATGGGACGGTCATTGCAGATCCGATCCACGATGAAAGGATGCCGATTAGCTTATGAGAAATCCATTATCTGATACCATTGTGCAGATTCCGCCATCTGGAATCCGTAAGTTCTTTGATATTGTAAGTGAAATGAAGGACGCCATTTCCCTGGGCGTAGGCGAGCCGGATTTTGATACTCCCTGGCACATCCGGGAGGAAGGCATTTATTCTCTGGAACGGGGACGTACTTTTTATACTTCCAATGCAGGTTTAAAGGAATTAAAAGAAGAAATTTCAAAATACTTAAAGCGCCGCTATAATGTGTTTTATGATTATTCCGGCGAAATTATGGTAACAGTAGGCGGCAGCGAAGCCATTGACATCGCCCTGAGAGCCATGATTAATCCGGGGGCAGGAGAAGAAGTCCTGATTCCGCAGCCAAGCTACGTTTCTTACGTGCCTTGTACGGTTTTGGCAGGCGGCGTTCCGGTCATCATTGAGCTGGAGGCCAAAGATGATTTCCGTCTGACTCCGGAGAAACTGCTGGAGAAGATTACGCCGAATACAAAGATTTTAGTCCTTCCTTTCCCCAACAACCCCACTGGGGCAATTATGGAAAAGGAAGATCTGGAAGCCATTGCAAAGATTGTAATTGAAAAAGATTTATTTGTAATTTCTGATGAGATTTACTCAGAGCTTACATATAAGGGCGAACATACTACGATTGCTTCTTTTCCAGGCATGAAGGAGAGAACGGTGTTAATCAACGGTTTTTCCAAGGCGTTTGCCATGACTGGATGGCGTCTGGGATATGCCTGCGCTCCGGAATTGATTCTAACCCAAATGTTAAAGATTCATCAGTTTGCCATTATGTGTGCGCCAACTACCAGCCAGTATGCCGGAGTGGAAGCGCTGCGCAACAGCGATGAGGACGTAAAAAATATGCGGGAAGCCTATAACCAGCGCCGCCGCTATCTGATGCACGAATTTAAGGAAATGGGATTGGATTGTTTTGAGCCATACGGCGCATTTTACACGTTCCCATGCATTAAGCGGTTCGGAATGACTTCTGACGAGTTTGCAACCAGACTTTTAAGAGAAGAAAAAGTAGCGGTTGTTCCGGGTACTGCGTTTGGAGACTGCGGAGAAGGCTATCTGCGTATTTCTTATGCATATTCCCTGGAGGACTTGAAGAAGGCTCTGGAGAGGATCAAACGCTTTATCAACAAACTGGAGAAAGAATTATGATTAATATTGTATTATATGAGCCGGAGATGCCGGCTAATACCGGAAACATTGGACGAACCTGCGTGGCGACGGATACCAGGCTTCATCTGATTGAGCCGCTGGGATTTAAGCTGAATGAAAAGCAGTTAAAGAGAGCAGGCCTGGATTACTGGGATAAACTGGATGTGACGGTGTACAGCGATTTTCAGGATTTTTTAGAGAAAAATTCGGGAGCTAAAATCTATATGGCGACTACAAAAGCGCCTAGTGTGTATACAGATGTTTCCTATGAGCCGGACTGCTATATTATGTTTGGGCCGGAGAGCAGAGGAATTCCGGAAGAAATCCTTCTGGATCATCAGGAAACCTGCGTGAGAATTCCTATGTGGGGAGATATCCGTTCCTTAAATCTGTCGAATTCCGTTGCGATTATTCTTTATGAAGCGCTGCGGCAGAATGGATTTGAGAAAATGACCATGGAAGGCCACTTAACAAAATTTGACTGGAAATAAGAAACAAATAAGAAACAGGTGCCAGAGAATCGTTTGGATTTTCGGACACCTGTTTTTTGACAGTCTATTTTGCAGAATTACTGTTCAAAATGCTTTTTTAAGATGCTTCTTGCAACGCTGATTCCGTTGGCAGAGGCCTGCTGCAGACCGCGGGTAACGGAAGCGCCGTCGCCGATGGCACGAAGGCCTTTGATGCTGGTTTCAAAGTCAGTGTTTACCACTACCTTGTTAGAGTAGAATTTGACTTCTACGCCGTACAGCAGAGTTTCATCGCTGGCAATACCAGGAGTTACTTTATCCAGAGCCAGCAGCATTTCCTTAATGTCCACCATGATGCGGTGCGGGAAAACCAGGGATAAGTCACCTGGAACGGCATCCTTTAAGGTAGGGATCAGGTTGTTGCGGCAAAGACGTTCTTCGGTGGTACGGCGTCCCCTCTGGAAGTCGCCGAAGGTCTGAACCAGAATCTTGCCGTCGCACAGCATATTGCTTAACTGGGCGATGTGTTTGCCATACTCAATCGGAGTCTTAAACGGTTTTGTAAAGTTTTTGGATACCAGAAGGGCAAAATTGGTATTGGTAGTTTTATACTCTTTAGATTTGTATGCATGGCCGTTTACCACTGCCAGTCCGTTTTCATAGTATTCGGTAGCTACCTCGCCGGATGGGTTGGTACAGAAGGTACGAACTTTGTCGTCAAAGGTAGGGGTATAATAAACCAGCTTGGCTTCATAGAGATTCTTATTTAAAAATTCCATGATTTCGTCCCGTACTTCCACGCGGACGCCGATGTCTACAGTACCTACCTGGGTCTCGATGCCATGCTCGCCGCAGATGTGGCTGAACCAGTCGGAACCTTCCCTTCCGATTGCGGCAACGATTTCCGGAGCAGTAAAGGTTTCTTCCTTGTCGGTGGTTACGCCCACTGCCTGGCCGTTTTCAATGATAATATTTTTAACCATGGTATTAAATTCCATATGCACGCCCTGAGCCAGCAGATGCTCCTGAAGACGGGTATAGATTTTATATCCTTCTTCAGTTCCCAGGTGACGGATCGGACATTCAATTAATTTTAAGTTTGCCTGAATGGCTTTCCGGCGGATTTCCTCGATTTCTTTCTGTTTATCGACACCGTAAACATTGGTATCTGCGCCGAATTTCAGATAAATGTTGTCAGATTCCCGAATCAGCTCAGTGGCCTTATCATACCCAAGGATTTCCGGAAGATGTCCGCCTACGTCAGGAGATAAGGAAAGCTTTCCGTCAGAGAATGCGCCTGCTCCTGCAAAACCGGTAGTAATGGAACATGGCTTGCAGCCTACGCAGACTTTTGTAGTACGCTTGGGGCAGACACGTTTTTCAATGGGACGTCCCTTTTCAATCATAAGAATTTTTAAATCCGGCTTTTTTTCAATTAATTCATAAGCACAAAAAATACCAGAAGGACCGGCCCCAATAATAATTACGTCAAAATTGTTTTGATTCATAAATGATAACTTCTCCTCTCTAAATGAAAAACAGCACCAAAAAAAGCTTATAGTCAGCTATTTTCGGCAGCTGGTAGAAACGTTCAACCAATTATGAACTTATATAAGCATACATTAAAAGTATAGCATAGAAGAGCAGACGACGCAACGAAAAAAATCAGTATACAAACCTATAAAAATGGGATATACTAAATCGTGACAAAGAGCAGCGTTAGACCCCACCCCCTGGCGGTTTAGCGCTTTTGTGGCGTGGATAGAATGGAGGAATTAAAATGTATATCATTGCAGGTCTGGGAAACCCAGGGAAGCAGTATGAAAATACAAGACATAATGCCGGTTTTATGGCGCTGGATGCACTGGCAGATCAGCTTGGAACGTCAATCGAGGAAAAAAAGCATAAGGCGTTGTGCGGAAAGGCAGTAATTGGAGGGGAAAAAGTAATTCTGTTAAAGCCCCAGACCTTTATGAATCTGAGCGGAGAAAGTATTCGGGCGGCTGCCGATTTCTATAAAGTAGATCCAGAGCATATTATGGTTATATATGATGATATCAGTCTGGAGCCAGGCCAGCTTCGGATTCGGAAAAAGGGAAGCGCAGGCGGCCACAATGGAATCAAAAGTATTATTGCCCATCTGGGAACCCAGGAGTTTCCAAGAATAAAAGTAGGCGTAGGGGCAAAACCGGATCGGATGGATCTGGCAGATTATGTGCTGGGCCATTTCTCTCAGATTGAGGGCCGGGTCATGGAAGATGCTTCAAAAGAGGCAGGACAGGCTGCCCAGGCAATCATTTTAGATGGAATTGAGGCGGCTATGAACCGCTATAACAGTAAAAAGAACTGAAAGGAAAGGGGAAACCATGATAAACCCTCTGGTGGAACTAAAAGAGTATGAAGATCTGACAACGGCTCTAAAAAAGGGAAAAGGTCCTATCCATGTGACAGGAAGCATGGATTCCCAGAAAGTGCAGCTGATGCACGAACTGGGAGGCAGCGAGGGCTGGAAACTGGTTGTTACTTATGATGATCAACGGGCCAGGGAAATATATGACGATTTCCGCAATTTTACAAAACAGGTATGGCTGTATCCGGCAAAGGACCTGTTGTTTTTTAGTGCAGATATTCATGGAAATCTGATGGTGCGGGAACGTCTGGCAGTTCTGCGCCATTTGATGGAAGAATCAGGGGGCGTGGTGATTACTACCATGGATGGTCTTATGGATCATCTGCTTCCGCTCGAACATCTGGAGAACCAGACCCTTACTGTGTCTGGCGGGGAAACTATTGATCTGAATGTATGGAGAAAACGTCTGACTGCCATGGGATATGAGCGTATGGCTCAGGTAGACGGTATGGGACAGTTTTCTATCAGAGGCGGAATCATTGACGTATTCCCTTTGACAGAAGAATCACCTATTCGGATTGAGCTGTGGGATGATGAGGTAGATTCTATCCGTATTTTTGACTTAGAAAGCCAGAGATCCATCGAACAACTGGAGTCTGTTACCATATATCCGGCAATTGAGGTAGTGGTTACTCCGGAGCAGTTATCAGCCGGAATTGAGGCCATGGAAAAAGAGGCCAAAGTTTATGAAAAAACCCTAAGAAGCCAGAAAAAAATTGAGGAAGCCAGCCGGATTCGGGCAGTGATCCGGGAATTTGTGGAAGAATTAAAAGAAGGCTGGAAGGTATCCGGTCTGGACGCGTATGTCCGGTACTTCTGCAAAGACACGGTCTCCTTTTTTGACTATTTTAAGGAAGGGATTTCAGAGGGAAGCGGAATCGTTTTCCTGGACGAACCCTTGAGACTGCGGGAAAAGGGAGAAACCGTAGAGGCGGAATTTCGGGAAAGTATGATTCAGCGTCTGGAAAAAGGTTACCTTCTTCCGGGACAGACCGAGGTATTATATCCTGCAAAAGAGATTTTAGCCAAGATACAGACAGGCCGGACGGTGTACCTAACCGGTCTGGATCAGAACTTAACCAATCTGACAGTAAATGAAAAGTTCGGATTTGATGTAAAAAATGTCAATTCCTATCAGAACAGCTTTGAGATTCTGATTAAAGACTTAACCAGATGGAAAAAGAATGGGTATCGGGTTGTACTTCTGTCTGGTTCCAGGACAAGGGCCAGCCGTCTGGCCAGCGATTTACGGGAATATGATTTAAAAGCATACTGTCCAGATGAAGCAGAAGAAGGGAAAACTCCTGATTCGGGAAGCGTCCGTCCAGGAGAAATCATGGTCATTTACGGAAATCTCCATAGGGGTTTTGAATATCCGTTGCTGAAGTTTGTGGTTATCACAGAAGGTGATATGTTCGGGGCAGAGAAGAAAAAGAAGAGACGCAAAAAGACTGCCTACGAGGGAAAGAAAATTCAGAGTTTTTCCGAACTGTCCGTTGGCGATTACGTGGTTCATGAAGACCATGGAGTCGGCATTTACCGTGGAATCGAAAAAATCGAGCAGGATCATGTGGTAAAAGACTACATGAAAATCGAGTATGGAGATGGAGGCAACTTATATCTGCCGGCCACCAGGCTGGAAGGAATCCAGAAATACGCAGGTGCAGAGGCCAAAAAGCCAAAGCTGAATAAGCTGGGCGGCGGGGAATGGAGCAAAACCAAAACAAGAGTAAAAGGAGCTGTCCAGCAGATTGCGAAGGATCTGGTACAGCTTTACGCGGCCCGTCAGTCCGGCAATGGTTTTCCATGCGGGCCGGATACTGTCTGGCAGAAGGAATTTGAGGAATTATTCCCTTATGAAGAAACGGATGATCAGCTGGATGCCATTGAAGCGACCAAAGCAGATATGGAAAGTACGAAAATCATGGACCGGCTGATCTGCGGAGACGTTGGATTCGGCAAGACAGAGATAGCCTTAAGAGCAGCGTTTAAGGCGGTTCAGGAGAGTAAGCAGGTGGTCTATCTGGTTCCTACTACGATTTTGGCTCAGCAGCACTACAATACCTTTGTCCAGAGAATGAAAGACTTCCCTGTGAGAGTAGATATGATGTCCAGATTCCGGACGCCTGGACAGCAGAAAAAGACACTGGAGGATTTGAAAAAAGGCCAGGTAGACATTTTAATCGGAACCCATAGGGTGCTGTCTTCGGATGTGGTGTTTAAAGATCTGGGACTTTTGATTATTGACGAAGAGCAGCGGTTTGGAGTAACCCATAAAGAAAAGATTAAGCAGTTAAAAAAGAACATTGACGTACTGACGCTGACGGCAACTCCCATTCCCAGAACCCTGCATATGAGCCTGGTGGGAATCCGGGACATGAGCGTGCTGGAAGAGCCGCCCATTGACCGGACGCCTATCCAGACCTATGTAATGGAGTATAACGAAGAGATGGTGCGTGAAGCCATTCACCGGGAAATGGCAAGAGGCGGACAGGTTTATTACGTGTATAACCGGGTCAATGATATTGTAGAAGTGACCAACCGGATAGCTGCCTTAGTGCCGGAGGCAACTGTGGTCTTTGCCCATGGCCAGATGAAGGAACATGAGTTAGAGCGGATTATGCTGGACTTTATCAATGGAGAGATTGACGTACTGGTATCCACAACGATTATCGAAACTGGCTTAGATATCCCCAATGCCAACACCATGATTGTGCATGACGCGGATCACATGGGACTGTCCCAGCTTTATCAGCTTCGGGGGCGCGTGGGAAGATCCAACCGGACGGCATATGCGTTTTTGATGTACCGCAGAGATAAGCTGTTAAAGGAAGAGGCAGAAAAACGTCTTCAGGCCATCCGGGAATTTACGGAACTGGGTTCCGGCATCAAGATTGCCATGCGGGATCTGGAAATCAGGGGCGCTGGAAACGTTCTGGGCGCAGAACAGCATGGCCATATGGAAGCAGTTGGTTATGACCTTTACTGCAAACTGTTAAACCAGGCGGTCAGAGCCATTCAGGGCGTGGCAAAGGAAGAAGAAGCCTACGAGACGGTTGTAGACTGCGATATTAATGCTTACATTCCATCTTCTTACATTAAGAATGAATATCAGAAACTGGATATTTATAAGAGAATTTCTTCGATTGAAAACGAAGACGAATACATGGATATGCAGGATGAACTGATGGATCGGTTTGGAGAGATTCCGAGGGCTGTGGAAAATCTGCTGCGGATAGCGTCATTAAAGGGACTGGCCCACAGCGTATTTGTGACGGAAGTGCTGATTAACCGCCAGGAGGTTCGGCTGATGATGTATCCCAAGGCCCGCCTGGATGCTGCCGGGATTCCTCCTATGGTCGCTTCCTATAAAGGAAAGCTGAAATTCCAGATGGGAGATCAGCCTTGTTTCCTATATCAGGAAATGAATAAAAAGAATCAGGACAGCGGCGCCATGATGGAAAAGGCAAAAGAAATCCTGGGGAAATTAAAGGATTTGGTGAAATAAATGAATAATAGGAAAAGCAGAAGACAAATTATTTTTTAATGACGGATTCGGCGGACTTCAGATCATGCGGGGAATCACAGACGGACGGTACAAACTGGTAATTCATCTTTTAGATACCGATGAATTTTATGATACCGATGCCGACCCTTATGAGGTCTGCAACCGGATTAACTCGGAGGAAACAGCAGATGTGAGAGATAGGCTCCATGATCAGCTTTTAGGCCATATGAATGACACCAGAGATTTGTATAGGGGATATCAGTGGGCCTGCAGACCATGGAGATCGGAGAAAATACCTGTCTGGGAAAACGACGGCTATACCCGTCAGCGTGAAAATGAAGAGTATGAGCCGCGTCAGCTTGATTATGACACAGGGCTTCCCATGAAAGAAGCTGTCAGGAAGAAGCTCCTTTAGACAGTCTGCCGATTTCCTGCTGTTCCAAGGCATTTAGCTCTTTAAAGATGCCCCTCATAATAAATATAGTCAGCAGGAAGGTACACAGATCAGACAGAGGCTGGGCCATCTGGATTCCCAAAAGTCCAAATAGAGAGGATGCAATCAGAAGAATGGGAATCAGAAAAATGCCTTGCCGGGACATGGCAAGCAGCGTGGAGCGAAAGCCATATCCAATGGACTGGGAACACATATTGCTTAAAGTGAGATAACCGCCTAAGGGCAGGGTGCAAATCTGGAGCCGAAGAGCCAGAGTTCCGATTGCAATAACCTCCGGATCACCTTTCCGGAAAAGTTCAATGACGTGTCCGGAAAACAGGAAAATAACGACGCTGACACAGAGTAGAAAAATAGTGCTGACTTTTACACAGAACCAGAATGCATTTTTCACACGGCTGTACTTGTGAGCGCCAAAGGAAAAGGCGCATACTGGCTGGAAACCCTGGCCAAATCCGACCACAGCAGAGTTTAACAGCATGGCACAGCGGCTGACAATCGCCATTGCAGCAATGGCGGCATCTCCATAGGGGCGTGCGGTAAGGTTCAAGATAATCGTAGCCAGAGAGGCCATTCCCTGCCGTCCCAGGGAGGGAAGTCCGCCCATAATAATGGACTGATACATGGAAAAGGAAGGTGCAAAATTACGGAAGCGGATTGAGACACAGCCTTTTCGCAAATTGCACTGGCACAGGAGAATGCAGAAACTGGTAAACTGTGACAGGCCGGTAGCAATCGCCGCGCCTGCAGTTCCCAGATTCAGACCAAAAATAAAAATCGGATCCAGGAAAATATTTAAGATCCCTCCGGATGCAATACCTAACATGGCATAGGCGGCCAGCCCCTGAAGTCTTAGAAGATTGTTCATGATAAAGGAACACATCATAAACGGCGCTGCCAGGAAGATGTAGCGGGCATAGTCTACTGCGTAAGGTTTGATAGTTTCTGTAGAACCCAGCATCATAACAATATCTTCGATATTGGATAATCCGATTACCATGATAACTGTGCCCATGATAAGGCCCGTAAAAAAACCGGTGGAGGCGATTTTCTCGCCCTTTTCCTGTTCGCCTGCGCCAAAGCAGCGGGCCATATAGTTGCCGCTTCCCATGCCAATCATAAAGGCGATGGCCTGAATGATGGCCATTGCGGAGAAAATAATTCCCACAGCGCCGGAGGCGCTGGTCCCCAGCTGGCTGACGAAAAAGGTATCTGCGGTGTTGTAAATCGAACTGATCAGCATACTGATGATGGTGGGAACCGCCAGGCGGGGAATCACCTTTTCTACAGGCTGTCTGGTCAGCATTTCATAACGCTGTTCTTGAGTAATGGTATTGTGCATAAGAAAACCCTCTTTTGTAAAATAGTAAAATGGAACAACTTTGCCGTATCGTATATTTCACAATTATACCACTACAGCGGCGCATTTAGAAGAAAAAAGCACAGTTTCTATTTACTTTTCCTGGAAACATAAGTATAATACAACACTGTTTGCTATTTAACAAACTTAAGAAAATAAAAAGAGAGAGGTACATATGAATAATCATTTTAATACCCCTGCAGAAACCATCGAACTCAACATGAAAGCCTGTGAAAACAAAACGGTGCTGCCCCTTGGAAAAATGATTTTGCTTGGTATTATGGCCGGCGCCTTTATTGCACTGGGCGGCGCAGCCAGCAGTACGGCTGCCCATGCCATTGAAAATGTCGGACTTGCGCGAACTATGGCTGGCGTGATTTTCCCCGTAGGGCTGATGCTTATTGTATTTTTGGGCGGTGAACTGTTTACAGGAAACTGCCTGATCATTATGGACGTTTTTGCAAAGAGAACCACCTGGAAAAGATTACTGTATAACTTAGTAGTTGTTTATTTCAGCAATCTGATGGGTGCGTTGATTATTGATACATTACTTGTATTTAGCGGAAACCTGAATTATTCCGGAGGCCTTTTGGGGGCATATACAATTAAAACAGCAGTTGGAAAGCTTGCGGTTACTCCAGTACAGGCTGTAACTTCTGGGATTTTATGCAATCTTTTAGTATGCCTTGCAGTATTAATGGCTACTTGTGCAAAAGATATTGTAGGTAAGGTATGGGCAATCTTCTTTCCAATCTGTGCGTTTGTAATTGGCGGATTTGAGCACTGCGTTGCTAATATGTTTTATATACCAGCTGGTATTATGGCAGCCGCAAATCCTGGCTATGCTGCTATGGCACAGGAGGTTTACGGGATTACTGCAGAGCAGCTTGCAGATTTGACTGTGGCGGGAAGTCTTCAGAATTTTATTCCGGTTACAATTGGAAATATTCTTGGCGGCATGATATTCGCAGGACTGCCGCTGTACCTGATTTACAAGAAAAAATGGGATTAAGTGTCATTTGTAGGGAAAGGGTAAAAGAGAACGGAGTGAGAAGCTCCGGCGATTTGATTCAAACTGGAATGTTTGCTGCATCAGAAATAGATGTAATGGGAGTATAAAGGAAGAGCGCAGGGTTCTTCCTTTTTTTATTTTGGGGGTATTTAGGAGCTGATTTTTATAAAAATCAGCCAGATAATTGACATTTTGCCCTGGTTAGTGTAGACTAATTCTCGGAATATAAAAATATAGACAGGGATTAGCAGGAACTTATTTTTTTACTTGTTAGTTAGTTGATGCTAACCAATGGGACGGATGGTAGTAACATATTAGAGCTATATCAGGGAGGGAACAAGATGAATTGTGAGAAAGAATATATCCTGAAAGAGTTAAAGAAAAAAGGCTGTCGTATTACAAAACAGCGAGAACTGTTATTAGATATTATTCTGGAAAATCGATGCGCCAGCTGTAAAGAAATATATATTTTAGCATTAAAAGCTGACCCTCAAATTGGAATGGCAACCGTTTACCGGATGGTAAAAGAATTGGAACAGATAGAGGTACTGAGCAGGCGGATCGAATACAAAAAGCATAGTAGTTGACAAAATTTTTCAATAAGAACAAATGTAATTGACGAATCGAAAATGAAATTGTTATGATTGAAAAAACCTATAAAAAAGGAAGTGATGTGGTTGTGAAGCAGCATAGATTTTGGGCATGGGCTGCAGCTTTTTGCTTTATGATGGTATTTTACACAGGCTATAAACACAAATAATCAGGAGGTATAATATGTTTCATGAATCAGCATTGAAAAAATTTGGACTGTTTGCAGGTGGGGTTTTGTTTGGAACTGCCGGCATAAAAGTTCTTTCCAGTAAAGATGCAAAAAAGGCATATATTAACTGTGCGGCAGCAGTACTTCGGGCAAAAGATTGCGTGATGAAAACTGCAACCACTGTACAAGAGAATGCAGAAGATATTCTTGCAGAAGCTCAGCAGATAAACGAAAAGCGGGCTGCAGAAGAAGCAATGAACGCAGAGGAAGAAGCTTTTTGTGAAGATGGTGCGGATTTTCAGGAAGAAAACGAGCCGGAACAAGCATGAAATTTTTCATAAAACATGAAATCGAGGGCCGCCTTCGCATCCATGTCGTCCAAAATAGGATGACGTGTGCGGAGGCGGATGTTCTTTGCTGGTCTTTAGAAAAACAGAAAAATATAACAAGGGTTAAGGTATATGAACGCACCGCAGATGCCGTGATTTGTTATACAGGGGACAGGCAAGAACTCATCCAGGAGTTAAAAGAATTTTGTCTGAAAGCGACGAGCCTTCCGGAGAAGAGTATTCCAGATTCAGGACGGACATTAAATGCTTCATACAAGGAAAAGCTGATTGTAAAAACACTGCTCCATTATGGAGGAAGACTGTTTCTCCCAAATCCGCTTAGAAAAATATGGATTATTTTAAAAGCCGTCCCCTATATCTGGAAAGGAATAAAATGTCTGGGAAGAAAGAAAATAGAAGTTTCCGTACTGGATGCAACAGCAATTGGCGTATCAATACTAAGAAGAGATTTTAGCACGGCTGGATCGGTTATGTTCCTTTTGGGAATTGGAGAATTATTAGAGGAATGGACTCATAAAAAGTCAGTTGGAGATCTGGCACGCAGTATGTCTTTGAATGTAAAAAAAGTATGGTTAAAAAGAGAAGACCAGGAAATTCTTGTGCCAGTTTCAAAAATACAAGAACAAGACACGATTGTTGTCCGCATGGGCAATGTGATTCCGTTTGACGGAGAAGTAGCATCTGGAGAGGGGATGGTAAACCAGGCTTCTTTAACAGGAGAAGCGCTTCCGGTTCGGAGAGCAGAGGGTCAGTCGGTATATGCAGGAACAGTTCTTGAAGAAGGAGAACTGGAGATTATCGTCCGGGCAGTATCTGGCGCTACAAGATTTGAAAAAATCGTAACGATGATCGAGGAGTCCGAAAAGCTGAAGTCTGCATTAGAAAGTAAAGCAGAGCGGCTGGCAGATCGTCTGGTACCGTATACGCTGATTGGAACCGGAATTGTGGGACTTCTGACAGGCAATGTGACCAAGGCCCTTTCAGTCCTTATGGTAGATTTTTCCTGTGCATTAAAACTTGCTATGCCGATGACAGTTCTTTCCGCAATCAGAGAAGCAGGAATCTGTGGGATTACTGTAAAAGGTGGAAAATATCTGGAGGCAGTAGCCGAGGCAGATACATTTGTACTGGATAAAACCGGTACGCTGACAAAGGCACAGCCAACCGTAAAGGAGGTGGTTGTGTTTGGCGATATTCCGGAACCAGAAGCACTTCGCATTGCAGCCTGCCTGGAAGAACATTTCCCACATTCTATGGCAAGGGCAGTGGTGAATGCTGCGAAAGAGAGGAAACTATACCATGAAGAAATGCATTCAAAGGTCGAATATGTGGTAGCCCATGGGATTTCTTCTTATATTGAAGGAAAAAGGACTGTAATAGGAAGCGGCCATTTTGTCTTTGAAGATGAGAAATGCAGAGTCAGGCCGGAATATCAGGAAAAATTCCAGCAGCTTCCAGAAGAATACTCCCATTTATATCTTGCCATGGACCAGGAATTGATTGCAGTTATCTGCATTGAGGATCCTTTAAGGGAAGAAGCAGGTGATATGATAAGACTTCTGAAAAAAGCAGGAGTCTCTCAAATTGTAATGATGACAGGTGACAGTGAACGGACAGCGGCTTCGATTGCCAGACGGGTTGGAGTTGATCGGTATTATTCTGAGGTACTGCCAGAGGACAAAGCGAGATTTATTGAGAGAGAAAAGGCAGCTGGAAGAAAGGTAGTCATGATAGGAGACGGAGTAAACGATTCTCCGGCACTTTCTGCAGCAGATGCCGGAATTGCCGTCAATGATGGAGCAGAGATTGCAAGAGAAATTGCGGATATTACGTTTGCGGCAGAAGATCTTCGGGAAATTATAAAACTGAAATGCTTGTCTAATGCCATGATGCGCCGGATCCAAAATAATTACAGAGGAATTGTAGGGATTAATGCAGTTTTAATCGCGCTCGGTATAGCAGGAGTGATTCAGCCAACGACTTCAGCATTGCTACATAATATGTCCACGCTGGCAATTGGTTTAAAGAGTATGAGTCCGTTGCTGCCAGGAGAATAAGATAGGAATATTGGCTTTTCTACTGCCGTATTTCTGCCTTTGGCAGAGCAAGCCTGATACAGCAAGCTGTAATCTAAATCCTCCTTCATATGTAATTATTTTTTGGGATTTGTGGTGAGAATTCACCGGAAATCATGAGAATAGAACAAAAGAATGATTTACTCTTTAAGGATAGCATAAGTTTGGAGGTTATACAAGACAAGAAGGTCTGTAAAATCACGTAGGATTTTACAGGCCTTCTAATTTGTTTTTAGACGGATAATTCGTTGATAAAATTCGGATTGTCTTGACACAATTCTATAATTTTTAAGAAATTCCTCATAATGTGAAAAGGATCTTTAACAGGAAGAGCTACGACTTTTTCTTCTGGCTGGCCATTTCTTTGGCGTATTTGAATCCATTCCCCTAATTCGTGATTTGGAAAGGTAGAAAAAGTATATCGGTGAATACGTTCATATGTATGCTTAAATTCTTCTAATTGTGTTAATTTATAAAGATAAAGAGTTGTATACAATGCCTCTGAATGTGGCCACCATAATTTCATATCCCAGGTGTCTATTAACTGATTTTCAAAAGAATCACCAATAGATTCGCCTTTTGGCTGACCTCCGGAGCAGTCTATATATCGGAATAATCCACCGAATTCCTGATCCCATCCATATTCTAAGGTATGGCGTGCAATGCAGATGATTTTTGGAAGATAGTGCTCCACATTGTCAAATTCCTTTAAAAAATCAAGAATAAACCATAAATCTTCTAAAGTATGACCTGGATTACGATGCCGATCCAGCATACGATTGGTTGAAATATCTTTTGATGGATGGCAGGGAATATATTCACGGATTAGATTATCCTGGACAAAATGCGTGAATATGTCCTGAATCAGTGAAAAAACGTATGCAATTTCATTTGCAACATCCATATGAAAGACTTGCTTCATATGAATAAAGCAGTGGGTAGTATGAATCATAATCATTGGAATACCATGCACACGATAGCCATCTGGAATCGGATACGGTTCCGTTAAAAAATCACTGGTTTCTAAACGATGGCGAATGCTGTAATAGAGTTTTTCAGCGAATAATTCTTTTTCAGAATCAGGAAATAGGCTGATATATTGAGAGAGCCCTATTAGTGTAAAACAATCAGCATAGATACTGGTATCGTAGCGGTCAGTTTTTAAATCAAGGATTTTAGTGCCGTCTTGTTCTAACAGAAAGCAGCATCGAAAATCATCATAAACAGAGTAGCGGGTTAAAAAGTTATATAGAAGATCCATGTCCTGTTTCATTTGGGGATATGTAATGTTATTTTTCCATAATTCGCCTAGGAGCCAAAGAAATCTTCCTTGAGACCAAGTGAATTTGTGATTGCTGACCAAGGAGTTGCCATAGTTATTTAAACAATTGAGAATACCGTAATGTTCTTGATCAATATGCTTTTGCCAATAAGGAAGGAAGTTAGAAGTTAGTTGTTGGTAGTAGAAATTATAAAGTTCTGTTTGGTTCATTGAGAAGAAAGCCTCCTAATCGATATCATATAAATCTCCCATAACCATTACTTTAGATACGGTAAGGTCGGAATGAAGTACAACCAGGTCAGCATCTTTTCCTACACGAATAGATCCTTTTTGGTTTTGCATATGAATTAAAGTGGCTGGGGTAAGAGAAACCATTTTTACAAGTTCCCATAGAGGGATATCTAAAAATTCGTGCCCAGTACGAAGCAGTCGATCAGTGGTAGCAACACTGCCAGCGAAGGCAGTTCTATCTGGTAGTTTTGCAACACCGTCTTCTACAATGGTCGGCAATCCTGTATTTTTGTTTCCAAGAATATACGAGCCATCGGGCATTCCAGCTCCTCGCATAGAATCTGTTACAAAACAAATTCGGTCAGCTCCTTTAATTTTATAGACCAGTTGTACCAGTTCTTTGGGGAGGTGGCAACCGTCAACAATTAATTCTACAAATAAGTTATCTAATAAATAGCCTGCTTGTACAGCTCCAGCTACGCGAAAAGCATTAACACGCTTTACATCAGACATTCCGGAGTAGAAATGTGTGAGGGCGGCTAATCCATTACGATAAGCATCAATTACTTCCTGGCAAGTAGCATCTGAATGAGCCAGGGAACTGACAATGCCATGTGTATTTAAAGCACTGAGAAAATCAGAAGAGCCTTCTAGTTCGATGGCAAAAGACCAACGTAAAATTCGGTCAGTCAGACTGAAAACTTTTTCATATTCTTCTTTTTCTGGATTCCTTAAATATTTAGGATCTTGAGCACCACGCTGGTCATAAGAAAAGTAGGGACCTTCTAAATGTAACCCAGGAATATTTGGACAACCTTTTTTATGGGGATCAACTTGGTTAAAAAGCTGTACAAACTCATAGAGTGATTCTTTTGTACTGGTAATGGTGGTAGGGACAATTGTGGTAGTTCCGTGTTTCATGTGCATCTGACAAGCTTGATAAATACTATCTAGATCTCCATCCATAAAATCATATCCACCACCACCATGGGTATGGACATCAATAAATCCTGGGGAAAGATAGTCACCATGCAGGTCAATAATTTGACAGCTTTCTGGAACTTCTGGGTCTTTTGTGGTGATAGAAAAAATTTTATCGCCCTTTACTAAGAGATTTCCGTATAATAGTTGATTTTCCAATATGATATTGGCATTTTTAAATAAAATAGTATTCATAATAACTCCAATTCAAATTTTTATTATTGACTTTACTTCGAGTATCTAAAAATATTTGCTCTACCGGCAAGCATCTATTTGAATAATAAATAATATATACAAAAAATCAATAATTAAGATATTTGAAAATAGTTATTTTGTTTTAAAAAGAAAAAATCGAAAAATATAGTGAAAATTAAAAAAAACGAGGATAGTCATTCGAAGGAGATTGGTATATTCTATGATTCAGAATGAGGCTATAAAAAGGCGGTTCACTGATAGTGCACCGCCATGTGATAGAATAAAAATTTAGATATTCAAATTTTTCCGATACTCACTAGGCGTAGTACCGGTATATTTTTTGAATACTCGTATAAAGGAATTCGGATTGGGGATTCCTACCTGATTTCCAATATCTGCTAATTTGGTATTGCTATTTTGAATTAATACGATAGCCTTTTGAATACGATATTGCTGAATGTAGTTTAGAAGGTTTGTGCCTGTGTTAGTTTTAAAATACGTAGATAGA
The DNA here is from genome assembly GCA_905215625.1 of uncultured bacterium. GTDB lineage: Bacteria > Bacillota > Clostridia > Lachnospirales > Lachnospiraceae > UMGS1370. Next base: position 37,917 of record CAJMQQ010000008.1, on the reverse strand, counting down.
TAACTTTTTGAAATTTTTAAAGTATCAGCCATTATCTCAATTGTAAATTCTTCGGAATAATGCTCAGCTACATATTTTTTGACTCCTATAATTAACGGATCTTCCAGAGGATTGTTACAAGATAAATATGTAAAACATTGTTCAGCAAACATCATTAGTGAATCACAGTAATTTTTTTTATTACAGCATTTGGAAAGCTGATTATATAGAGTTTGAATGGGTAAATCTCCTGGAAGAGAAATGAACTTTTCGCTTAGAGATTGAATAAGAATATTAGCAATATTCTGACAAAGTAAAGTAGCATTCAAACAGGTTGTTTTATCCGTTAAATGTTGATCCAACATACGGAGTATGAGTTGTGTAGCATCATGAAAAGCACCGGATAATATCAGTTTTTTCAATGCAGTTGTCTGTTGGCTTTTTAAACTAATGTACTTTTGCTCTTCCAAAGAATGAGATTTAAATAGAAGTTGGCTGGAATCCTTTAAACAAAAGTGCTGTTGAAATTCCAAAAGGGAATAATAATCTTCAGCAATGGTAGTTTCATCCTGAATACAGTTACTGACAGCAATTAGAAAATAGCAGTAGCTATCTTCGATATTGAGCTGCGACTTAATATTTTCCATAATAGTTTCGATAGACAATTCATGGAATGTACCGCTAACTTTTGCGATAAAGGAATTTTCCTCAGTCTGAAATAAAAGGATATTGGAAAAATAATGATTCAGAATCTGTTCCAGATATTCTTTTAGGATAAATGCAATTTCACTATAAGTTTTATGTGCCATAGCAGACATATCTTCCCGATAAATGACTTGAAAACTTAACAGGTAGTAAGAATAATTCTGCTGTTCACTGTCTTCAGGATTTTTAATATTCATATAGATATTTTTTAATTTTGACTGATATAAAAATCCAGATAATGCAAGGTTTTTTTCTTCCAACTCTTTGGCAATTTGATGATGGGAATCAAATAAATTTTGGATGTTGTTTTCAATGTAGGAAACATCATCGGGGTTCTTTTCATCAATTAAATGATAATTTTTCAACATTTCCATAATAGATGAAATGGTTGGAGATACTACTTTATTTAGTAAATAAGAAATACCAATACAAAGAAGAATAGCTACAGCAATAATACAAAAACTAATACTATAGACAAAATGTAGATTTGAACGTATTTCGTTAGTAGGTGTACCTTTTACATAAATAAAGTCATTAAAGTCGGATCGACAGAGAGTTAAAAGATAATCATCAGTGGTTAAGGTAGTAATGTCACTTTGTTTGAGGTGATCCTCATAATCTATCAATGGATTTGTTTCACAAGAAATCAGAGGAATCCCTTTATGAAAAACAGAAAGATTTTCCAGAATATAAGGATCAATATCCATACACATCTTATGAAAATCAACAAAAGCAATAATCATATAAGATTGCTTAAGGGAACTTTTAAAACCAATAGGAATCACTGTTTTGGTGTTCACACTTTCACCGAAAGCATAAGAGGTATAGGCAGCCTGAGGATAATACTTGATGTAAAAAGAACGAGCAAGTTCGTCTTTCCAAAATGTGTAATCATAGTGTGGGTTATTCCAGTAACGGTCTAAGTATTGTTTGAAGGGATAAATTCCATTCGAAGTAAGAACCTTATCGCTATTTTTTGAAATCAAGCAGTAATTGGTTACATAATCTAGAGATTGAAATGATTGTGTAATTTGATTCCATAATGCAACCTGTTCATAATCAGAAAGTTCTTCTGATGTGAGAAGTGAATTTAAATCCAAGTTACTGTTGACAGAAAAAATTTGGTTTTGGATATTATTCAGATTGTCATCTAAACGTAAAAGGGCATTCTGCATTCGTTCGCTGGTATTTTTTTCTACTTCATTTGCAAACATTTTGAGTATAAAAGGGTATGTTATACCAAAAACAAGAAAAACGGTACAGCTGATAATAATTAGTGAAAATTTCAGTGGTGATTTGAGTAATTTTGATAAAAATTTATGCATAAAACGTACTTCCTTTGGCAGTAATGTATTTATTTTATATGTTTTTGGAAAGAACGTCAATAGTAAAGAGAATATGAAATATATGTGAAAATGGAAAGGAGAGGGACGTATGATAAAAACAGGTGTGGTTTCTGCTACGTTTCGCAAGAATTCACCGGAACAGGTTTTAGATTTAGTAATAAAGGCGGGATTAGATGGCATCGAATGGAGCTCAGATGTTCATATTTTACCAGGTGATATAAAAAAAGCAGAGAAAATTAAGGAACTATGTCAGGAGGAAGGAAAAGAAATCTGTGGATATGCGACATATTATCGCCTTGGAGAGAGTCAAAATCCAGAAATGAGTTTTCGTCCTATTATTGAAACAGCAGAGGCATTAAGGAGTCCATTGATCAGAATTTGGGCAGGTAATATATCCTCAAAAGAAGTGTCAGAAAGAGCATTTTTAAAAATGGCAGAGGAAGCCAAAACACTTGTAACAATGGCAAAACAGATACAGTCCAAAATTTCTTTTGAATACCATAGAAATACCTTAGCAGATAGTTGTACTGGTGTTCAAAATTTATTGGGAGCTATTCCGGGAAGTCAGACACATTGGCAACATTCAGAATCCTGTTCTATAGAGGAAAATGAAAGAACAATTGGAGAATTATTACCCTTTATTACTACAATTCATGTGCAGCACTGCAGAAATAGAGTGTATTACCCATTGATAACAGGAGAAGAAATGTGGCTTCGATATTTTCATCAATTAAAAAAATTAATAGGGGATCATTATGCATGTCTTGAGTTTGTAAAAGACGGAAGTGAAAAGCAGTTTTTGGAAGATGCAAATACACTGAGAGCATTTATTGCCAGGGGATAATGAGGAGAAGAGGATATGGACAATATTACAATTGTGGTGGATAAAGGGAAATTCCGTTCAATACAAGAAGCAGCAGAAGCACAAAAGCAGATAGATTGGAGTGATGAATCCTCGGCTGATGTCAGAATATGTACGGAATGCTTCGGAGCAGTTGATTTACTCCGACATATGAAAAAAATAGCCCCAGATACAATAGTAGAACTTGGAACAGAAGTTCCAAAAACAGGAGATGTAATTGTAATTGGTATTCTGGCAGAAAAGTTAAGGAAGCAAAACCTAGAAAGTCTGGAGCAGGAAGGATTTTTAATTCAAACATGTTGTGAGAATGGAAGAAGGATAACATATTTTTACAGTAAAACCAGAGCAGGAATTTTGTATGCTATTGATAGTTATTTAGAACAGCTGGGAATTCGATGGTTTTCGCCGTCTGAACATGGAACGTATATTCCAAATATTCAGACGTTTCGAATACCTGAGATTCAACTACAACAGGCACCGTCTTTTAAAACAAGGGCGTGCTATAGTGAGTTATTAGATGACTCTGAAGATGCTTTTTTAGATTGGCTAATGCATAAAAAAGTAAATCTTGTATATTTGGAAAAATATGAAAATACAGAAAATCTGAAAAAAAGAGGAATTAGGATTTGCAAAGGTGGACATTCCATTTTGCATAAATTTTTTTCTCCAGATTTACCATATCCGTATAATCATCCATATAGTTGTGATGAAAAAAAGCCAGACGATCCGTATGCGATAAGCCATGAAGCAGCACCGGCAAAGGAACAGGAATGTTTTACATATTTTCATGCACATCCAGAGTGGTATGGGCTGATTGATGGAAAAAGGAGTAAAGGAATCGAAAACGGAACAAGAGAGGGATTTGGAGATAATTTTTGCACTTCGAATACAGATGCAGTAAGCGAATTGTGTAAAAATATTGTAGCCAGCTTGATAGATGGAGAACTTTCGGACACGGATTACTTGAATTTTTGGATGTTGGACAATGGTCGATGGTGTCAATGTGAACAGTGTAAACGGCTTGGAAATGAGACCAGAAAGCTTTGTTTGGTGGTATATCAGTTGAGTTTGGAGATTAAAAAGGCTTTAAAAGATGGAAGACTTAAAAGGGAAATTACAATTTTATTCCCTGCTTATCATGAAACATTACCGCTGCCAGATTTACCACTACCAGACGATTTTGATTATGAACATTGTATTGCCACATATTTTCCGATTGAGCGTTGTTATGTTCATCATCTTAATGATCCGGCATGTACGGAAACGAATTGCTATTTATTTAAGGAGTTTATGCAGTGGGCTCCTATAACGGAAAGTACGTATCAAGGCGAATTAGCAGTAGGTGAATATTTTAATGTAAGTTCATTTTCTTCGATTAGTACGTCATTTCAGGAAAAAATAGCATATGACATTCCATTTTATTATGAGAATGGGGTTCGCCATATGTATTTTATGCATATGATTGCAAAGGAGTGGGGGGCACTATCACTTACAAATGGATTGTTTTATTCCTTGCTCTGGAATGTGAAAATAAATGCAGAAAATTATAAGAGAGAATTCTGTAGATTGTATTATAAAGAAGTTTCTGACATTATGGAACCTTTTTATGCGTTGTTGGAGCAAGGTAGTTCTAATATGAAGTATTTTAAACATTATCAATATTTATATGACGAAAAGGGGAAACACCGACAGGCACTTTTTGCGAAATTAAACCAGATGGAATTGTCAGAAAAAGATATATTCCCATTGAAGCACATACAGTATGATGAAGTACTTCAGGATTCCAATGCAGGGATCAGTGTGGTTCAAATGATGGAATGTTATGATCAATGCAGGAAGTTGTTAGAAAAAGCAAGATATGAGTGTACAGATGAAATTACAGCTGCCCGTTTAGAAGAAGACACTATGCGGTTTGAGTATACATATGATTCACTTCGATATCTTTTTCATATGTCCAGGCTTGCAATCTTTCATGCAAAAGGGAAAAAAATGATGGCTCAGTGTGAGTATCAAATAGCAGCTAAGTATGCTGGGCAGTTAAAAAATACAACTAGACCATTAGAGGGACTTTTGCATTTTGAATTTTACAGAGATGGTCTTGGTGCTACCTGGGCAGAAGAAGCATTTGAAAAGTATAGTAGGGTGTATGGAGGTGAGAACATATGACTACAGCTAAAATGAAACAAGAACTAGATGATGCTATAGAAAAACACCGCGAAGAGAGTTTAGAAGTAGCAGATGAGATTCTAAATCACCCGGAACTAGGATTTAAAGAATATCATACGAAGAAAGTAATTACTCAATTTTTTGACAGGCATAGAATTCCGTATACTTGTAATCATGCAATTACCGGAGTTGCAGGAAAATTAAGGGGAAATGCGAATAAAACTCATATATGCTTGATTGGGGAAATGGATGCAGTAAACTGTGTGGGACATCCACATGCGGATTTGAATACTGGAGCAGCACATGCATGTGGACATCATATCCAAATAGCAAATTTGTTAACGGTAGCGGCAGCTTTTTCTACAACAGGAATTATGAAAGAACTTGCAGGTGATTTGACATTCATGGCGGTTCCAGCAGAAGAGTTTATAGATTTGGAAATCAGGAAAGAACTGATCCGCCAAAACAAGATAGAATTTCCAAGTGGTAAGCAGCAGTTGATTGCAGAAGGGTTTTTTGATGATATAGATATTGCCATGATGTTACATGCCCAGGCAGGTGAAGCAGGGAGAAAATTATTCCTTGGTGGTAGTAGTCTTGGATTTATGGAAAAAGAGATTACATTTTTGGGAAAAGAAGCACATGGAAGTACACCGTTTGATGGTGTGAATGCTTTGAATGCAGCAATGATCGCACTTATGAGCGTTAATGCAAATAGAGATACATTTCCCGAAAAAGATAGAATTCGCGTTCATCCAATCATTACAAATGGGGGGGGATGCAGTGAATACGGTGCCAGGTCGAGCCGTAATCGAAACGTATGTCAGAGCGGCAAATGCAGAAGCAATTGTAAAGGTGGCAAAAAAAGTTGATGATTGTATGAAGGCGGGGGCATTGGCATTGGGAACAGATGTGGATATTCAGAATCAGGCAGGATATTTACCCCTTATGCAAGATAGAGAACTTAGTGAAGTGATAGAAGAAAATGCAAGCTACTTTATGAACAGGGACGATATACAGTATGGGACTGATATGGTGGGATCTACCGATATTGGTGATTTAAGTCATTTGATACCATGTATACAACCAACGATTGGCGGATTTTCAGGAACGATTCATGGAAAGGATTTCTATTCTTGTGATCAGGATTTTAATGTCGTTACAGCGGCAAAAATATTAAGCTTTACCATCGTAGATTTGTTAAAAAATGGTGCAGAACAAGCGATAGCAATTAAGAAAAAATTTCATCCTGTTTTTACGAAGCAGCAATACCTAGATTATTAAAAACATTCGGTTTAGATAAGTTTATTAATCAAATTATATACAGGAGGGTAAAAAACTATGTGGACAGAGGAGTTATTGAATGAAAAACTCGCAACTCCATCGAAAGAATTGGTGGAGGATATGAAAAAGCTTGAAGGGGATATTATGATCCTGGGAGCTGGAGGAAAAATGGGGCCCACATTATGTCTCTTAGCTCAAAATGCAATTCGGAAAGCAAATGTTCAAAAAAGAGTTATTGCAGTATCACGTTTTCATGATGAAATTGCTACCAAATTATTACAGGATAATGGGATAGAATTAATTCCTTGTGATTTATTAAATCTTGACGAGTTAAAAAAGTTACCAGAGATTCCAAACATTATTTATATGGCAGGAAGAAAATTTGGTACAGATGGAAATGAATGGGAAACATGGGCAATGAATGCAACATTACCTGCATTTATAGCAGAAAAGTTTAAAAAATCCAGAATCGTTGTATTTTCTTCAGGTAATCTTTATCCAATTGTCCCACTGTCAAGCGGTGGATGTACAGAACAGGATAAGCCGGGGCCGATTGGAGAATATGCGATGAGTTGTTTGGCACGGGAACGGGCATTTGAGTATGCTTCTAATAAATTTGGAACAGAAGTATTTATATATCGTTTGAATTTTGCAGTAGATTTAAGATATGGGGTTCTTTACGACATAGCAGATAAAATATTAAAGGGTGTGCCAATTTCTGTTTCTACACCGGTATTTAACTGTATATGGCAGGGAACAGCAAATGAGATTGCATTAAGAGGGCTTCTTCATACGTCTTCTCCAGCAAATATTGTAAATGTAACAGGACCGGAAACACTTTCTGTACGGAAAACAGCAAATACGCTTGGACAATTACTGGGAAAAACGCCAGTGTTTGAGGGTGAGGAAGGAAATGACGCATATTTAAATAATGCTGGAAAGTGTAGCCATATGTTTGGATATCCAGAGGTATCTGCAGAAACCTTAATTAAATGGCAGGCAGAGTGGCTGCTTGATGGTGGAAGGGGATTGGGAAAACCTACACATTTTGAAGAAAGAAAGGGGAGTTATTAAATATGAACAGACATGAAGAGGCATTAAAGATTTTTAAACAGGGGACAGTGATTCCAGCTAATCCATTAGCTTTAAATGAAGAGAGAAAATTTAATGAAAAGGGGCAGCGTTTGCTCACGAATTATTATTTATATGCAGGAAGTGGAGGAATTGCTGCGGGAGTGCATACAACGCAATTTGAAATCAGACTTCCTAAGTATAATCTTTATGAGAAAGTTTTGCAGACGGCAGTTGAAGAAATAAAAAAGTATGAGATTCAGAGTAATAAAACAATTGTCAGAGTTGCGGGTGTCTGTGGTTATACACGGCAGGCGGTATCAGAAGCAGAAACGGCAAAGAAACTGGGCTATGATGCAGTATTGCTGAGTCCAGGAGGGCTTGATGATCTTAGTGAACAGGAAATGATTGAGCGGACAAAACGCGTGGCAGAAATTATTCCTGTCATAGGTTTTTACCTTCAAACCGCAGTGGGAGGAAGGGTATTTAGTTTTGAATACTGGCAGCAAATCTGCGAGATAAAAGGGGTAATAGGAATTAAATGTGCTTCTTTTAATAGATACACTACGTTGGACGTTATGCGTGCAGCTGCTATGTCTTCCAGAGCGGATGAGCTTGCATTATATACAGGAAATGATGACAACATTGTTATTGATTTAATGACAAAATACCAGTTTAAAGTTAATGGAAATGTATATGAAAAAGAATTTGTCGGAGGGTTGCTAGGACACTGGTCTGTATGGACAAAAAAGGCAGTAGAACTCTTTGAGATGATAAAAGCAGAGAAGAAGAAAGATACAATTTCTGCGGAGTTATTGACATTGGCAGAACAGGTAACAGATGCAAATAGTGTTTTATTTGATACCGCTCATAATTTTAAAGGGTGCATTACAGGCTTACATGAAGTATTGCGAAGACAGGGATTAATGGAAGGAATCTGGTGTTTAAATGAAGAAGAAACATTATCCGATGGACAAGCAGAGGAAATTGATCGTATTTATCGAATGTATCCACACTTAAATGATGATGAGTTTGTAAAATGTCATTTGGAAGAGTGGAAATTAAAATAAGAGAAGTTTAATCATATAGATACTTTGAATCTACATTTTTTTAAATAATCTTCATTTTATTATATTTAGAGAATTAAAGATAGATCTACATATTTTATAATAATTTGAAAATTGATAAAACAATTGAATGCTTTATAATGTGTGTAAAGCAAGGGTGTGAGTCACCAGGCGTAAATAAAAAAGAAAGAAGGTTATCAAATGAAGAAACGGACAAAATCAGTAGTAGCATTATCGATGACTCTTGCAATGGGGGCAACGTTATTAAGTGGCTGCTCTACAGAAAACAAAACGGCTCCTGTGGAAAGTAAACAAGAAGTATCAAGCAGCGAAACAGAAACGGAAACTTCTACAACAGGTAAATTGTTTGATGAGCCAGTAGAAATTTCTATGATGATTTCTTCTCATCCAAGCTGGCCATATCAGGAAGACTGGTATGTACAGAAAGTTATTGAAGAAGAAACAAATGTTAATTTTACTGTAACAGCAGTACCTAATGATGGCTATACAGATAAAGTTAATTTAACAATGTCTTCCGGACAATTACCTGATCTGATGTTCTTTATAAACAATATTGCAATTGGCCAGTATGCGCCACAGGGGGCCTTTATTAATATTTTAGACCATTTGGATGAAATGCCGAATTTCAAAGCATGGTATGAAGAAAATAAAGATTATGCTCTAAATTTCCTTTCGGCAGATGGTGGACTGTATCAGCTTCCTGCAATGGGAATTAATGAGACGAACCGTCGTGGCTGGTTATATCGTAAAGATGTTTTTGATAAGCTTGGCTTAAAGGCTCCGACCAATCAGGATGAATTCTATGAAGTTTTAAAAGCATTGAAAGCAGAGTATCCTTCTTCCTACCCGCTGGCGTTGAGATCATTTGCAGGTGGTATGTTGCAGCCACTGATGTTAGCTCCTTCATGGGGAACTGATTATATGGATTTGCAGGATAGTCGTTATCTCAGATTGGATTATGAAACAGGGGAGTGGATTTTCGGACCTACAGAAGATAGTTTTAAAGAAATGCTGGAGTTCTACAATAAATTGTACGAAGAAGAATTATTAATTCCAAATTTCCTGACAATTGATACAAAAGGCTGGCAGGATATAATTTCGAATAATGAAGCATTTATTACACTGGATTATCTTTCACGAATTGATTTCTTTAATAAGCCTATGAGAGAAGTGAATCCTGATTTTAATATGGCTTATATGGCACCACCGGCATTTGGAACAAATGGTGTAAATAAAATGGCATATTCTGCAAAGGGTGTGTTAGGATTTGCGGTTTCCAGTCAGACGAAACAGCTGGACAATGTATTAAAGTATGTTGACTGGATGTACAGTGATGAAGCAAAAGAATTAGTTTCCTGGGGACGTGAAGGTGACTTTTACACAGTAGAAAATGGTGAGAAGAAATGGAAAGATTTCCAAACAGCCGCAGATATGAAAAAAGCAACTGGATTTGAAACTTATGGTTTTTATCAGTTATATGATTTCTCTGGTGAGAAGTCTACCTTTACAGATGAAACAAAACAGGCATTTGAAGAATCCGTAAAGTATGATCTGCCGCAGCAGCCGATTCTTGCTTTTAATGAAGAAGAACTGGCTATCAAGAATAGTGTGGGAACAACTATTCAGACATATGTAGATGAACAGATGGCAAAATTTATTTTAGGTGAAAGAAGTTTTGATACCTGGGATGATTATGTAAAAGAAGTTGAGAATCTTGGACTGGACCAGTTAAAGCAGATTCATGAACAGAGTTATGCACGTGTAATGGAATTAAAGAATAAATAATAGAGTATAGGAAATATCCTACACAGATTAGGAAGCCTGATCTGTGTAGGATAATTAATAGGCTTGTAAAATTTCACTATAAAAAAGTGTAAAAGACGGAGGGGGCGAATTTGGAAATGCTCCGATTTGGAATTATTGGGACTGGAATTATTAGCACCAGACATATAAAAGCATTAGAAAAAAATGAAGGAGCACAACTGGTAGCGGTTGTGGATATTGATAAGGAAAAAGCACAGATGGCCGCAGATCTATGTGAATCTAAGGTGTCTGTTTATACAGATTATAAAGAAATGTTGGGAAAAGAAGTTTTAGATGCGGTAATTATTAATCTTCCACATTATCTTCATGAAGAAACGACAGTTGCTTGTGCAGAAAAGAGAATTCATGTTTTAGTAGAAAAGCCGATGTCTGTTTCTGTGGAATCCTGCAAACGAATGATTCAGGTCTGTGAGAAAAATCAAGTAGTCTTGCAGATTGGGCATGTTCAAAGCTATTTTCCTGAAAATAAGAAAGCTAAGGAATTGATTCTTTCTGGAAAGCTTGGAAAACTTCTTATGATACAGGATATAAGAACCAGTTTTTATTTTCCGCCTACCAGACCGCACTGGTTTTTGGAAAAACAGCGTTCAGGTGGGGGAATTTTGATGAATTTGGGAGCACACTCGCTTGATAAGATCAAATTTCTTACGGAAAGCAGTTTTGAAGAGGTAAGTGGAAAGTGTGGATTTGAACAGCCAGGATGTGAAGTGGAAGGAAATGCACAGCTGTTTTTGAGAACAAAAAATGGAGTTACAGCAAGTATTACACTTTGTGGGTATCATGATATTCCAGTAAATGAAACGACGATATATTTAACAGGCGGTGTTTTAAAACTAAAAACAGGAACAGGTTTGGAAATATGGAAAGATGGTTCTTTTCAGAAAGTTGTTGATTCCGACACACAAATGCCCTTTGATGTGCAGTTAGATGATTTTGTAGAATCAATTTTGAATGGGTCAGTTCCTTTTACAAATGGTACATATTCTATGGAGATTATCTCTGCGATAGAAGAAGTTTATCGAAAGACAGGAGGTTATCATTAATGAATCATAAAAAACATTCGATGGGTCATCAGATTTATAAAAGTCGATATTTACTGTTGCTATTTCTTCCTTGTCTTCTTTACTATATTTTGTTCAAATACGTTCCAATGTGGGGTGTTTTAATTTCTTTTAAAGATTTTAAACCTTTTATTGGTTTTGCAGATAGTCCTTGGGTAGGATTGAAGCATTTTGAAGCTTTTTTTGCTTCTCCGGATGCATGGCGTATTATTAAAAATACAGTATTGCTGGGATTTTATACGCTTCTTTGGGGATTCCCTATTCCGATTATTTTTGCTTTGTTTTTGAATGAGATAACTCATTTAAGATATAAAAAAATAGTTCAAACAGTCAGCTATATGCCACACTTCCTGTCAGCAGTAGTTGTTTGCGGCATGATTATGAGTTTTCTCTCTCCAATTCGAGGTATTATTAATCAGATGATAGGTTGGTTTGGTGTAGAGCCAATTAACTTTTTGTCATATTCAAAGTATTTCAGGACTATTTATGTAGCTTCAGATATTTGGCAGCAGATAGGATGGAACGCTATTATTTATATTGCAGCTATTATGAATGTAGATGAACAGCTTTATGAAGCAGCTAGAATGGATGGTGCATCTAAATGGAAGCAAATCAGATATATTACTTTGCCGTGTATTGCACCAACAATTGTAACAATGTTGATTTTAAAAGTAGGAGCTATCCTGGAGGTTGGACTGGAAAAAGTTTTACTTCTTCAGAATCCGGCTATTTATGAAACTGCAGATATTATCGCAACATATGTGTATCGGCAGGGAATTGCCGGAAGCAATATGAGTTATGCTACTGCGGTCGGTTTATTTAGTGCAGTGACCAATTTGATATTGTTGTTTACGGCAAATTTCTTTGCGAAGAGATTTAGTGAAACAAGTTTGTTCTAGGGAGGGATCTGGTCTATGAAAAAGAAAAAACGTAAGATTACTGGTTTTCAAATTGTCACATATACATTTGTGACACTGGTGCTTTTGCTGACATTGCTCCCTATTGTTCATATGATTGCTGTTTCCCTTTCTAGTGATCTTTATGTTATGCAGGGGAAGGTTGGACTTTTTCCAAAAGGTTTTACATTAAAAATGTATGAATATGTGTTTGAGGATAAGAGGATTTTCCAGTCGTATGGCAATACAATTGTGTATACAATTGTCGGAACTACACTTTCACTGGTTGTTACTGCGATGGGAGCTTTCGCTTTAAGCAAGCGCAGAATGGTTTTTAGTAATTTTTTTTCAATCATGATTTTAATTACCATGTTTTTTAATGGTGGTATGATTCCTACATATTTGACGGTAAAAAATTACCATATGCTGGATTCTATGTGGGCGGTTGTTCTGCCAGGTTTGGTTTCTACATGGAATTTCATTATTATGAGAAGTTTCTTCGATGCATTTCCAACGGAATTAGAAGAAGCCGGCCGTATTGACGGACTGACAGATATTGGAATTTTCGTCAAACTGGTTCTCCCAGCTTCTAAAGCTGTATTTGCTACAATTGGACTTTATTATGCAGTTTCTTTGTGGAACTCTTATTTTACTCCATTTATTTATTTGAATACACCATCGAAATATCCACTTCAGCTGATCTTGCGTGAGATATTAATGAGTGGATCTTCAAATGCATCAACAGTTGGTGTAGGGGATGTAACAGTTGTGGAAGAATCTTTAAAATATGCTACGGTTTTAGTATCCATTATACCTATTATCGCAGTGTATCCATTTATACAAAAGTACTTTGTAAAGGGTGTTATGGTTGGTTCTGTAAAAGGTTAAATTTTTCATGGAGGTGACTATAAAGTATGAATTTAAATTTGATACCGAATCCCCAAAAAATAAATATTAAGTCTGGGAACTATTTTCAGAAGGATAGGGTTCAAAAAGTGATACTTGTAATGCCTGAAGAGGATTCTAGACTGCTATATCATGTAAATGGGTTGTTTGAAAGTATCAGTGTAAAAATAGGAGGTATAGGATACTTTTTGTATTCAGAAGATTCTAAAGATACGGATACGACATATATGGATTGGGAAACAGTGGACGGTAGTGGCTATGATAGCTATGTACTTACATTGAGTCAATCAGGTTTTTTTGCAGCATCCCAAAATGCAGCAGGTTTATACTATGGTATTCAGACTTTAAAGCAACTATTTGAACATGAAAATCTGCCGCTCTTAGAAATTAAAGACTGGGCAGATACACAAATAAGATCTGATTATTTAGATTTAAGAAATATTTTTCCACCGTTTGAACGAATTCTCTATTTCATTAAGGAGTTAAGCTATTATAAAATTAATACATTGGTGGTTGAATATGAAGATAAAATTCCATTCAAGACTTTAAAATTTCTTCGCCATCCTGAATATTCTTTCAGCGAAGAAGAATTTTCACAGCTTTTATCTGTTGCAAGGGAATATTTTGTCGATATTATACCGCTTCAGCAATCGTTTGGTCATCTGGAATATGTATTAAAATACCCTCAGTATATGTATTTGAGGGAAACGCCTGAAACACCAGGAGAAATGTGTCCGCTTCGCTCTGGCGCCCTGGAACTTTCTAAAAAGCTTTTATCTGAAATGGCATCTATGCATCCAGACAGCAGATATCTTCATATCGGATGTGATGAAGTATGGAGTCTTGGTACCAGTGAGGAATGCAAAGAGAGCGGTAAGACCAGAGAAAGGATTTTTATTGAATTTGTAAATCAATTAATTGATCATGTTTGCAGCTTAGGTAAACAACCGATTCTTTGGCATGATATGTTTGAACATGCAACGCAAGAAGAACTAGGGCTGCTAGATAAACGGGCAATTGTTGCTATCTGGCTTTATAGTGGCAGTGATATGCCATATAACGCTGAGAAATTTATGGATCTATTGGATCAGGAAGGAATTTCTTATTGGGGCTGTTCATCTGTTCGTTGCTGGGATCGCCGTCCAGAACAAAATTACCCCGTTATTGATAATCGTCTATTAAATCTTGAACTATGGGGAAAACTTGCAGATAAGAGGAAGCTGAAGGGGATGATTCATACTAATTGGGCATCTACATTTTCATTTGGTTATCCATATGGCTTATTTGAAAGTAGTCGTTATCCAATGTTTTATGCATCGGATATTAGCTGGAATCTTGCAGGTGATCGAGAAAAATTTTTATACCGTTTCCTTTTTTTGTACCATGGTATGTGTACAAAGGAGTTGGACAAGATGGGTTACCAAAATCGTGATTACTATTGGCTGATGCAAAATGAATATGATAAGGTAATTAAAAATTATGAAACGGCATATTATATTCATTTGATGTTGGAGTTGGAAACCAGCTTTCCGGTGCGGTTTACGATGTTCCGTTGCGAACTATATCCGGATAGTGAGGTGGAGTATTCTTGTTTAAAAGAACGAAGTTTAACAGCTTTAAAGAATCTGAAGAAAACAGAGGAGAAATTAAAAGAATTTATTCCTCAAATTCTTTCCGAACCCATGGCAAAGGTATTTTTAGAGTCAAGATTTTATTTACATAATTTGGAGAAAAAACAACTTGAAAGAATATTATCAAAAAGTGAGGATATGTGAAATGAAGAAAATTCGGATAGATAACTTAGATGTTAAAATATATCAGGACCGATGCGAAATGGGAAAAGAAGCAGCTAAAGAGGCATCTCTTTGCATAAAAAAATTACTTGAAGGAAAGGATACATTAAATGTTATTTTTGCAGCAGCACCTTCACAAAATGAGTTTTTGGAAGCACTTAGATCCGATGCATCTATTCCGTGGAATCGGATAAAAGCATATCATATGGATGAATATGTAGGATTAAAACAGGGAACAGCAGGCTCCTTTTCAGGTTTCTTAAATCAGGCAATCTTTCATCAGGTTCCATTTCAATCTGTGGAATGTATTAATGGAGAGGGAGAGGATGAGAGCGAACGTTATAGCAAGATTCTGCTGGAAAACCCAGTTGATATTGTTTTTATGGGAATTGGAGAGAATGGACATATCGCATTTAACGATCCAGGTGTAGCCGATTTTAATGATGATAAAATTGTAAAGGTAGTAGAATTGGATCAGAAATGTCGGCAGCAGCAAGTAAATGACGGCTGTTTTCCGACAATTGATGATGTACCAACACATGCTTATACAGTAACGATTCCGGCACTGCTTCGAGCAGAATGTATTTTCTGTATCGTGCCAGGAGAAAGAAAAGCAGAAGCAGTTAATCAGACACTAATGGGTCAGATTACGGAATCTTGTCCGGCAAGTATTTTACGGCAACATAAAAATGCCAGTTTGTATTTGGATGAAGAGAGTGCATCTGATCTGCAGTTGTAGAAAGTTGTGAAGGATTATTGTAAACAAACAAAAATTAAATCAAGGAGTAAATATAGGAAGGGGCGGGGCTGTTGCAAAAGTAGATGGATAATCTACTGGAGCAGCAGTTCCGTTTTTAATCAGAGGAAACGATGGTATTATTAAAGTACGTCAAAAATCCAGAAGAATTCTCAAAATCAAAGGGTTCTTTCTGGATTTTTCTATATATAGAGCGAGGGCATCGCTCAATCATCTAATTTGATGATTGAGCGACACCCCCTTGACGAAAGCATCCAAAAACAACGATATAATTATACGTATTCTACAACATCAATCCATTTCATCAGGAAATCTTTTTCTTTTGCCTTTTTCTTGGTAAGCTGGGCGGCAGCTACGATAGGCAGCCAGCGGTTTACATACTGGCGGGCAGTGTCGCTCTTTTTGCAGAACAGGTTGATGTACATATCTGCTAGTTTCTGATCTTCCAGTGCGAATAACAGATAAGTCATGGCAGCGTCGGCGCTTGCATTGCCCTGTGCAGCGTGAGCCCAGTCGATAACAGCCCAGTTGCCTTTTTTATCAACAATGATATTGGTAGGATTGAAATCGCCATGGCACAGCTTGGTATGTCTTGGCATACCGTCTAAACGGGTGCTCAGCTCATAACGGGTGGTAGCGTCCAGATCCTTTAAGCTATTAATCTGGTTCTGCAGTTTTGCCTTTAATTTCTTAAGGCCAGGGCACTTCTTGGAGTGGATTTCCAACTGAAGGTCTACAAACTGCTCCATGTACTCTTCTAACTTATCTGGATTCTCTTTCATCAGGGAATCCAGGGTTACGCCCTCGACTTTTTCGCGGACCAGGGCCCAGCCGTCTGGAGTTTCGGAAACCTCAAGGATTTCCGGAATATACAGGCCGGTTTCTTCTACATTGGCTTCATTTAAAGCCTCATTAAACACATCTGCTTTTGAGTAGCGTTTCTTATCGAAAACTTTGATCACTTTATCTTTATTGGCGTACAAAGTTTTATAAGGACGTGTAAAGATAATATCTTTCTCATTCAGCTTCATAGCAATACCCTCCTTTTATATGTTATATTAGTTTGCTTTTTCCTCACCATAGTAAGCGCGCAGATACATTTCTTTGATTTCGCTCATTAATGGGTATCTTGGGTTTGCGCCGGTGCACTGGTCGTCAAATGCATTTTCAACCATTTCATCCAGGGTAGCTAAGAAGTCTTCCTCTTTAATGCCATAGTCGCGGATGGTCTTCTTGATGCCCACTCTTGCTTTTAATTCTTCAATCTTGTCGATGAATTTATTTAAGGTGTCCTCGTCGTCCTTGCCGAATACGCCGCAGAAGTTTGCACATTCTACATAGCGGGACAGGGTATGAGGATACTGATACTGGGAGAAAGTTCCCATCTTAGGCGGAACTTCTACTGCATTAAACCGCATAACTTCGGTAATTAACAGAGCGTTTGCAACGCCGTGAGGCAGGTGATGGTAAGCGCCCAGTTTATGAGCCATGGAGTGGCATACGCCTAAGAATGCGTTTGCAAATGCCATACCAGCCATGCAGGAAGCGTCAGCCATCTTTTCGCGGGCATATGGATCCTTTGCTCCATTTTCGTAAGCGCTTGGCAGGTAGGTGAAGATGTTCTTCATTGCCTTTAATGCCAGACCGTCGGTATAATCAGTAGCCATGATGGAAGCGTATGCCTCTAATGCATGGGTTAAAGCGTCAATACCAGAAGCGCTGGTTAAGCCCTTAGGCTGGTTCATCATGTTGTCCGCGTCAATGATTGCCATATTTGGCAGCAGTTCATAGTCAGCCAGAGGATATTTGGTGCCGGTGCGGTCATCCGTAATAACAGCGAAAGGAGTAACCTCGGAACCAGTACCAGAAGAGGTTGGGATTGCTACAAAGTAAGCTTTTTCGCCCATCTTCGGGAAAGTGTAAACCCTTTTTCTGATGTCCATGAAGCGCATTGCCATATCTAAGAAATCTACTTCCGGATGCTCATACATTACCCACATAATCTTACCAGCGTCCATTGCGGAACCGCCGCCTAAAGCGATAATGCAGTCTGGCTCAAATGCGCGCATTGCGGCAGCGCCGGCAGTTGCGGAAGTTAAGTTCGGGTCTGGAGCAACTTCGTAGAAGCAGGTGTGCTGGATACCCATCTGGTCTAATTTTTCTTCGATTGGTTTTACGTAACCATTCTTATATAAGAAGCTGTCGGTAACAATGAAGGCTTTTTTCTTGCCCATAACAGTTCCAAGTTCATCTAAGGCAACTGGCATACAACCCTTCTTAAAGTAAACTTTTTGAGGTGCGCGGAACCACAGCATATTTTCTCTCCTTTCGGCAACGGTCTTGATGTTTAATAAATGTTTTACGCCAACGTTTTCAGAAACAGAGTTGCCGCCCCAGGAACCGCAGCCTAAAGTTAAGGATGGAGCCATCTTGAAGTTGTATAAGTCGCCGATACCGCCATGAGAAGAAGGAGTGTTGATTACGATACGGCAGGTCTTCATTGCCTCAGCGTGTTTCATAATCTTCTCAGTCTGGGATGGATGGATGTAAAGGGAAGAAGTATGGCCGTAACCGCCGTCTGCTACCAGACGTTCTGCCTTTGCTAAAGCGTCATCGAAATTTTTTGCCTTGTACATAGCCAGTACAGGAGACAATTTTTCGTGAGCAAATTCTTCAGAAATATCAACAGATTCTACTTCACCGATTAAAATCTTGGTGCTTTCCGGAACGTTGACGCCAGCTAAAGCAGCGATTGTGTGGGCGGACTGGCCAACAATCTTTGCATTTAAGGAACCGTTGATTAAAATGGTCTTTCTTACTTTTTCGATTTCATCCGGCTTTAAGAAATAGCATCCTCTGTATGCAAATTCTTTCTTAACTGCATCATACAGAGGCTCTAATACGGTAACAGACTGTTCAGAAGCACAAATCATACCGTTATCAAATGTCTTGGAATGGATGATGGAGTTAACTGCCAGCTTGACATCAGCGGTTTCGTCAATGATAACCGGTGTGTTGCCTGCGCCTACGCCTAATGCCGGTTTTCCGGAAGAGTAAGCTGCGTGAACCATACCAGGACCGCCGGTTGCCAGGATGATGTCTGCATCCTTCATAACTTCATTGGTCAGTTCCAGGCTTGGAACATCAATCCAGCCGATGATGCCTTCCGGAGCGCCAGCCTTAACAGCTGCTTCCAATACGATTCTTGCTGCCTCAATGGTGCAGTTCTTTGCACGAGGATGCGGGCTGATGATGATAGCATTTCTGGTCTTTAATGCAATCAGAGTTTTGAAGATAGCAGTAGAAGTTGGATTAGTAGTTGGAATAACTGCGGCAATGATACCGATGGGTTCTGCAATTTTCTTAATGCCAAATGCAGAATCTTCTTCAATTACTCCGCAGGTCTTTGTATTTTTATAGGCATTATAAATGTACTCCGCAGCGTAGTGATTTTTAATAACCTTATCTTCTACAACGCCCATGCCAGTTTCAGCAACCGCCATCTTTGCTAATGGAATACGTGCCTGGTTTGCAGCGACTGCTGCAGCGTAAAAGATTTTATCTACCTGTTCCTGGGTAAAGGTAGCAAACTGAGCCTGCGCTTCGCGCATTGCTTTCAGTTTCGCAGTTAATGCGTCAACGTTGTCAATGATTTCGGATGCCTTCGTCTTTGCCATCTTTGAATCCTCCTGATTATTTTATCATAAATTGATGATTGGTTACATAGCTGTTTTTGTCTTTCTGGCGTCATTATACTGCTGAAAAAACTGATTGTCAATGAATTAACGATAATTTTTTAACAAAGTAATGGGTTTCTATGTTTTTACTAAAAAAATACAAGAAGAACATAGGAAAGATTGAAAAATACACAAGAAGAAAAAAGAGATTGGATAAAATGCAGTACAATAGAAGGGGATAAACGTTAAAAATATAACAATTTTAAAAAGGAGTATATAAAGCGGTTTTTAGAAGTTATAATTTTTTCTGATTCATATATTCGGAAGGTGAGAGCTTGAAAATTTTTCTATAGGTACGGTAAAACGTAGAATAATCAGAAAAGCCGCATCGTAAATATACGGAAGTTGGGGAAACTCCCTGCTGCATTAGACTCTGAGCCAGCATACACTTTTGAGTTCGTACATAGGCCATGGCAGAGGTGTGAAGCTGACAGCGGATTTTTTGTTGTATGGAAGCACTGGACATATGAAGTTCCTTGCTGATATCTTCAATACAATTGATAGAAGTAAGATGCTCATCGATAAAAGATACAATGGAGCGAACATCTTCATCCATTTGTGTCGCTGTAATCATTTGTAAACTTCTATTGCAGATAAGGGCGATAATAATATTTAATAAATTTTTTAGGATAAACATACTGTTCTCAGAAGAAGAGGGGTCATACAAGCGGTCGAACTGAGAAAAAGTAGATAAAAGCAAAGAGTTTTGTAAATCATATACTGTCCCCAAATTTTTTAGGGCAGATTTATAGTAATCCGGAAGTTCTGTATCATAAAAGCGAATAACAATGCGCTCATAAGTTACATCTGGATTTACTACCATGTAATGAAATTCGCCAGGTTTAATGATAAGTAAATTTGTTGGTTTTACTTTGAAGGTATGATGTTGGATGGCTAGCTTGGCAGAACCATGAATAAAATATAGGAATTCATAAGAAGTGTGAAAGTGTTCTAACTCGTGGTCGGAATTTACTTTAGGATATAAATCAATTGCGTGTTTAAATGTATAACGCTCATTTCGTATGTCAAATATCATAAAAATAACCTCTATTTTTCAATAAATATATTTATATTATAGAACAAAAATATCTGAAATGCAAATAATTATTATATGAATTGCAATTTCATTATTATGCTGCTCATGCTATGATAAAAAAAGAAAAGGTATTCATAAGGAGGATTCATATGAAAAGAAAATTGGCAACACTTTTAATTACGGGGATGGCTATGGCAGTGCTGGCTGCGTGTGGAACATCTGACAAAGCACTAACAAGTTCTAATACTGTAGAAAAAACTGCAGCAGAAACGAAAAAGGGTGTGGATGAGAAAGAAACAAAGAGCGAAGAAAATGGTTCAGGGGAAAAAGGAAAGTTAGGAATGCTGGCTATGAGCTTGGGGTATGATTTTCAGGTACAGATGAATAATGGAATCCAGAGAGCGGCAGATGAAAAGGGTTATGAATATATGGCGTATGATTATAATAATGACGTAGAAAATATGATGGCAGGAATGGATGTACTGGCTTCTTCTGGTGTTAAAGCATATTACAGTCTATATATGTCTCCGGATGCGGCAACATCCTTTATGAATGAGCATAGCGATATTGGCGTATTAACACAAGGAGAGCTGGTTCCGGGGGCAAAGGCACAGACAAAGAATGATTATACAGCATTGGCGAATCAGTTCATTGAATCTTTAGATGCCTATGTAAAAGAACATAATATTACAGAGGGCGAAATTGCAGCTTTGTGGATAAACGCTTGCGAAAATGAGGATAGTGAATATTTTGCAGCAAAAGAAGAAATGAAACAGATTATTAAAGACTGGGGAGATAAAAATGGATTTGCATTTACAACCGAATTTTTCCCGGTAGATGATGAGGAAGCAGCAAATTATATGGCTCAGCTCTTAAATGGACAGCCTAATGTAAATGTTATTTTTGCTTTTAACAATGGCTTTGCAATTGCAGCGGCAAATGAAATTGCAGCAGCGAAATCGGATGTCTCAGAATATTTTGTTTTTTCTAGTGAAGGAGATGAAGAGACTTTTCGTTTGATTTCAGGAGGGGAGAGTCCATTGAGAGCATGTGCCTATATGGATATTGAAGAATCTGGTTATAAGGTAGGATTACAGCTTATTAATTGGATTGAAAATGGAACAATGGAAGATGTGGTAAATGAAAAAGTATTGATAACTGCAGAAAATGTGTCTGACTATATGAAGTAAAAGGTTATATAAAAAGTGAGGATTGTAATGGGCGAAAATATTGTAATGTCATTAAAACATATTAGCAAGACATTTCCAGGCGTAAGGGCGTTACATGATATTAGCTTTGATATTAAGGAGGGCGAGGTTCTTGCCCTTCTTGGTGAAAACGGAGCCGGAAAGTCTACACTGATTAAGTGCTTAACAGGAGCGCATGAACCAACAGAAGGTTCAATTGAATTATTTGGAAAGAAGTATGGCGGACTGACACCAGCTATTGCGAGAGAAAACGGAATCAGTGCAGTTTATCAGGAATTTAATTTGGTACCAGATCTTCCTATAGTAGAGAATGTGTTTATGGGGAACAATCCAGGAAATGGAATCATTGTAGATTACAAGCAGATGCTAAAGCAATGCAAAGAGGTTTTTGAAAAATTTGGAATTGATATTGATCCAGAGGATGATGTCAGTAGCCTTTCTCCTGCAATGATGCAAATTGTAGAAATTGCAAAAGCTACTATGCTAAATGCAAAAATTTTAATATTGGATGAACCAACGGCCCCGCTTACGGCGAAAGAAATTGGAATTTTGTTTCGAATCATAAGAGATTTAAAGGAACATGGTGGTTCTATAGTTTATATTTCTCATAGATTAGAAGAAATTTTCGAAATATGCGATCGGGCAGTGATTATTCGAGATGGGGAAAAAGTAGGAGAAACGCAGATCCAAGATACAAATAGAGCAGAGTTGATTAAGATAATGATCGGCAGGGAATTGACAAGACTTTTCCCGTTGAGGAAAGCGAATATTGGAAAAGAGGTAAGTTTAAGTTTAAAAGAGGTATCTGGAAATGGAGACAAGGATATATCTTTTGATGTCCATAAAGGAGAAATCCTGGGAGTTGCAGGCTTAGTAGGCGCAGGGAGAACAGAGTTAATGGGAGTTATTTTTTGCGATGCCCCAAAAGAAAAAGGAACAATAATTGTAAATGGGAAAGAGCTAAAGGGAACGTCACCCTGGCATGCAATCACGGCAGGTATTTCTTACCTTCCAGAAGACAGAAAACGTCATGGATTGTTGTTAGATAAGAGTATATCGGCAAATCTATCATTGGCCAGCATCAAAAAATACTGTAAGCATGGAATCATTAATAAACAAAAAGAGTATGAATGTGTGGATTATTATTGTAAAAAATTTCGAGTTAAAACGCCTGATTATGAAAATGAAACGCAGTATTTAAGCGGTGGAAATCAACAGAAAGTTATCGTAGGAAAATGGCTAGCTACGGATAGCGATATAGTGATTTTTGATGAACCAACTAGAGGAATTGATGTGGGTGCAAAATATGAGATTTATGAGATTATTTTTCAATTGGCAGATGAAGGAAAGAGCATTATTGTGGTGTCATCAGAATTTGAAGAATTAATTGGAATTGCTGATAGAATTGTTGTGATGTCAGAAGGCCATCTTGTGGGAGAAGTGGAGAAAAAGGATTTTGACAAAGAATTACTTTTAGATATGGCATCAGGACAAAACTAAAGAGAGGGAAATGTTATGAAATCGAATTTATCCAATCTGGGGACTGCGGCAAAGAAATTTACAGCGCAGATTATCTTAATCGTTTTAATTATCTTTTTTGCTATTACTTGTGGGGAAATGTTTTTTTCTGCTAATAATCTGATTTCTATCGTTAGACAGGTATCTACTATGGGAATCGCAGCTCTGGGAATATCATTTTTGATGATTACAGGAAATTTGGATTTTTCAACAGGACAAGTTTATGCGTTTGTGGGAACATTGACTGCCTTTCTTCATGCTGCTGGAATGAATATTGTCCTTGCTATGATAATTGCATTGCTTGGCGGTGTTGCTATTTTTTGCCTGACGGGTTGGATTTCTATTAACTTTAAAATCAGCCGTTTAGTAGTTTCTATGGCAGTTGGAACGGCAGTCAGTGGCCTGAGTTGTATTATTGCTAATAATAAAACAATTTATGGACTTCCTGATAGTATTAAATGGCTGGGACAAGGATATATTTTTAATACTATTCCGATCTCAACGGTTATTTTTCTGGGATTAGCATTAATTGTGTCATTTGTTTTTAGAAAGACGTATCTTGGCAGATATTTATTTGCGGTAGGAGGTAGTGATGATGTTGCAAGACTATCGGGAATTCCTGTTAATAAAATCAAATATATTGCAAGCACAATAGGTGGACTTTTGGTAGGTCTGGCAGGTTTAGTTGCTATGTCTAGAACGTTTTCGGGAAGTCCATTTTCAGGTGGTTCTTTGTCCCAGGATGTAATTTCGGCGGCTGTACTGGGTGGTGTTTCAGTTTCTGGAGGAACAGGAAAGACATCTGGAATTGTAACTGGTGTTATCATTATCGGTACATTAAGTGTGGGATTGAATATGATGGGATTAAATACAAACTCACAGGATATATTTAAAGGTTCCATGCTTTTGATTGCCGTTGTATTGGATGCGCTTAGTAAAAAGAGAAAAAAGGCATGATATAAAGAAAGAAGGTTAAACGTGATAGATTTATCAGCAAAGCCATTTTACTTAAAACCGACAGATGAGGAATGGGTGTATCAGACAATTGACCAGATGAGTCTGGATGAAAAGCTGGGACAATTATTTATTGATCACAGCGAAGGAGATTATGAAGATGAGTATGTAAAAAAACGGTTGAAAAAAACTATGGCAGGAGGATTGAGATAT
Source organism: uncultured bacterium (assembly GCA_905215625.1). GTDB lineage: Bacteria > Bacillota > Clostridia > Lachnospirales > Lachnospiraceae > UMGS1370. The sequence continues at coordinate 13,513 of CAJMQQ010000008.1, read as the reverse complement.
GTAAACCTTCCTGCAGAGGAAATGAAAGAGCATAATTTGTGCTATCAAAAGTATACAAAAATCCCACTTTTGATAGCGTCAAACACAGAGGCTGGGGGAAATGGAGCATTAAAAGGGGGAACACAGGTAGGGTGTGAAGCGAAAATAGCAGCAACTGGGGAAGAATATTATGCGTACCAGTTGGGATTGATTGGAGCAAGAGAAGCAAAGGCAGTTGGATGCAACTGGGCATTTATGCCCATTGTGGATCTAAGTTTGAATTGGAGAAATCCGATTATTTCTACGAGAACATGGGGAGATCAGACGGATTTGGTAATAAAGCTTAGCAGAGCTTGCCTGAAAGGATTACATGAAGGTGGTGTTGCTGCAACAGCAAAGCATTTTCCAGGTGATGGAGTAGATGAAAGAGATCATCATTATAGCAGTACGGTTAATACTCTTTCTGTGAAAGAGTGGGATGCCTCTTATGGAAAAATTTATAAAGCTATGATAGAAGATGGAACAGAGGCTATTATGGCAGGTCATATTATGCTTCCAGCATATCAAAAAGCCTTGAATCCAGAAACAAAAGAGAATGAGTATATGCCTGCATCGATGTGTGAAGAACTATTAACAGGTTTACTGCGGAAAAAATTGCAGTTTAACGGTCTGATTGTAACAGATGCTTCTCATATGGTAGGTTTTTCAAGCAGAATGTCCAGAAAAAACGGGTTGGTTACCGCTATTAATGCCGGTTGTGATATGATTTTGTTCTATAATGATCCTGAAGAAGATTTGGCCTATATGAAAGAAGCTGTGGCAGAGGGAACACTCTCTATAGAGCGAATAGACGAGGCTTTGACTAGAATTTTGGCATTAAAGGCCTCTGTGGGACTTCATAAGAACTTTGATTTTACAAAAGAAGCGGGAGACAGTTCTGTTATTGGATGTAAAGAACATAAACAGATTGCGGAGGAAGTCAGCAGCAAAGCAATTACATTGGCAAAGCAAGTGGGAAAAAGTTTACTTCCAATTACACCGGAAAAATACCGAAGAATTATGATTATGCCTGTTAACACAAATACTCCAGAATTTGCAAAACTTGTAGGAGCTTTGGGAGGAACAGAGCAGTTGGCAGATGATTTGAAGGAAAAATTGGAACAAAGAGGTTTTGAGGTAACCATTTTTGAATCTCCTTTAAAAAAAGCGAATGGCAGAAGCGCTTACGATTACAAGGAAAGCATTGAAAAGTTTAAAAACACATATGACCTAGTACTTACGATAGCTAATTGCGGTTCTTTTGGAGTAACACAACGTTTGAATTGGGATACGCCGAAAGGCGGTTTTGAGATTCCTTGGTATGTTTATGAAGTGCCAGTTATTTTCATCTCTTTTAACAGTCCATTTCATCTGGCAGATGTACCAGAGGTAAAAACGATGATAAATTGTTATGATGCCCAACCGAGTACGCTTGCAGCACTTGTAGATAAGTTGACAGGGAGAACAGAATTTATGGGAAAAAGTCCAGTAGATGTTTATTGCGGCTTTTTGGATACGCATTTATAGTGAGTAGAGGTAAAAAATATGGGGAAAAAAGTATATGCTTGTTTTGGAGGATTTTCTGATCAATATTGGACAAGATTGGGAAAACCGGATTTTCAAGGGAACTGTGATGGACTTAGTATTTGCGAACTAGATATGGAAAGCGGAAAACTTAACTTGATTTCACAGAATCATGGGATTGATAGTCCAAGTACGTTGGTTGTATCTCCGGATCAGAAGTATATTTATGTGACCAATGAGGGTCATGATTTTAAAGAGCCAGGACTAGGTGGCGGAATTACTGCATTTTCATTTGATAAAGAAAAAAAAGAAGTAAGGAAAATAAATGAGACGTTTTCTCTTGGGGGAAGCGCCTGTTATGTCAGCCTTGACAAAAAAGGTAAGTATCTTTTTGTGGCAAATGGAGGTTCAAAGTTTTACGTGACCCAAGTGGTGTGGGAAGATGGGATTCCGAAGCCGATATGTGTAAGGGATGAAGGCTGTGTTTGCGTTTTTCGTATTAGGGAAGACGGTGGGATTGGGAGCCTGACGGACAGAATTGTGCTAAGTGGAAAAGGAATTGACCCTATTGAACATGCAAGTGCACATCCGCATTCAATACTTGTAGATGATGATGATTTTATTGTCATCCCGAATAAAGGTGGAGACAACATTTATGTTGGGAAGTTTAACAGAGAAACAGAAAAAATTGATATTTTATCTATTTTTCAATCAGAATTTGGTTCGTCTCCGCGTCATGCAGCATTCGTAAAAGGAACACCATATGTGTTGATTCAAAATGAATATGATGGGCATATTAACAGTTATGAACTGGATCGAGAAAAGGGGATATTAAAGCGCATTTCTCGATTGGATACAATAATTACAGATTTAGCAGTTAAAGAACATACTTTATTAGGTAAAAAGCATCCATGGGGAATCGACGTACAGGTTCATCCAAATGGAAAATTTGTTTTTACCAATAATACACAAATTTCAATTAATACGTTTTGGATTGACGAAAATGGTCAATTAACGTTAAAGTTCCAGTATCATCTGGATGTTGATGGGATGACCAGAGGTATGCAGATTGATAAAGAGGGAAAATATTTAATTGTTACCGGAGTAATGAGTGAGAAATCCTATGTATTTAGCATTGATCAGAACGATGGTCATCTGACTCTGGTATCGGATCTGGAATTGCCAACGCCGACTGCATTACGTTTCTTATATTTAGAGGACTAGAGAAATAAAGTCAGGGGAGCAAATCGTGAAAGAAAAAAAAGAATACTTAGTATGCATAGATTCTGACGGGTGTGCTATTGATTCCATGAAAATTAAACATACAGAATGTTTTGGACCGGCTTTGGCACAGGTATGGGATCTAGGAGGCAAAGAGCAGGAGATTCAAAAAAAATGGAATGAGATTAATCTATACAGTATGACCAGAGGGATTAATCGCTTCAAGGGTCTGGCAATGATATTAAAAGAGTTTCATCTGGAGGGTGAGGAAGCAATAGATGGCTTTACGAGGTGGACAGAATATGCAGCAGAATTGTCTAATGGAGCACTGGAAAAGGTCTGTAAAACAGAAAAAAATCCTGTTTTTTGGAAAGCAATGAAATGGTCTCTTATTGTAAATGAAAAAATTGAAAAACTTCCAATTTCGTTACCGTTTGTACCAGTAAAAAGTTGTGTGGAGCAAATTCATAAGAAGGCCGATATTTCTGTTGTTTCTTCGGCAAATCAAGAGGCAATTACAGAAGAGTGGAGGGCTGGCGGACTATTAGAATATGTGGACTATATGTTTTCCCAAAGCGATGGAAGTAAGGCAGAGTGTATCCGTAAAATGGCAGAGTGCGGATATAAAAACAAGCATATTTTAATGGTTGGAGATGCACCTGGTGATTACGAGGCAGCTGCATTGAATGATGCCTGGTACTATCCGATTTTGGTTGGAAAAGAACAGGATTCATGGAGAAGTTTAGAGCCTTTTTTTGAATTATTTGTACGAGGACAATTTTCAGAAGAGATTCAGAATACTTTAACCAACAAAATGAAGAAAAACTTGGGAGATACAAATGGTTGCTGTTGAACCGCTACAGGGAATACATAGAAAGAGAAGTCTTCGAAAAGAGGGCTTCTTTTTGTTAATAGAAAGAGAAACTTGTTGTATGAATTGCTTTTAAGTGTGCTTCTATGCTAAAATGAAAGGTATATGGGAAAGAATAGTTATAAGGATTAAAGGAGGATCCCCATGAGTTTTTACAGCATTTATTTCAGTCCTACCGGAGGAACGAAAAAGGCGGCAGATCTGGTCTGTCAGACGCTTTTTCAGGGACAGGAGATAACACAGATTGATTTGTCGCAGCCGGAAGAAGACTTTTCCAAATACCAGTTTGGAGAAGAAGACGTCTGCGTTGTGGCAATGCCTTCTTTTGGCGGCAGGGTTCCGGCCATTGCATCACAGCGTCTGGGCCAGATGACAGCGAAAAAGGCAAAAGCCGTTTTAATGGCAGTATATGGCAACCGGGAGTTTGAAGATACTCTGGCAGAAATGGAAGATGTGCTGTCAGAAGCAGGATTTGTATGCGTTGCCGCTGTCAGTGCCATTGCAAAACACTCCATTGTGGGCCAGTATGGAGCAGGAAGACCAGACGAAGCAGATGGAGCGCAGCTAGCAGAGTTTGGAGAAACAATCAAAGCACATTTAACAGCCGGACGGATCGATTGGAATCGCACAGACTGGATTCCAGGCAACCGGCCATATAAGAAACTTGGCGTAGTGCCTATGAAACCCCAGACAGACGATACCTGTCTGAAATGCGGAACCTGCGCAGCAAAATGTCCGGTTCAGGCAATTCCTACAGAACGTCCATGGGAAACGGATGGGGAGAAATGCATTTCTTGTATGAGATGTGTGGAAATCTGCCCGACCCATGCCAGAAAGCTGGATCCAGAGAAACTGGCAGGGCTGGCAGAACGGCTGAAAAATGTGTGCGCCGGACGAAAAGAAAACAAACTTTATCTAAGATAAGTTTTAAGAGGACTGCTTCATAAGACGAAGTACATAAACAAACGTATAAACAGCCATGATTCCGGATACGGCAGGGGCGACCATCCCGATGATTCCCAGTTCGTTTGGCGCATAATGGCAGGCAGCATAGATGAGAGGCATCCGGAGCGCAAGGGCGCCGAAGCAGCAGCTTACCATAGTAAACATGGTTTTGGAACGACCATTTAAGTAACCGTTTAAAGTGAACACAAATAATACGCATAAATAATCAAAGCTACAGGTCTTAAAAAATGGGATTCCGGCAGCAATGATGGCAGGATCATCGGAAAAGATACCAATCATGGAAGCGGGATTTATCTGTGCCCACAGGAAAAAGGCAGCAGAGAATGGAAGGGCGAAAAAAATCGCTACAGCCAGGGCCTGGTTCATCCGTTTATACTTTCCAGCTCCGTAATTCTGGGCGACAACTGCGGTTAGGGCACTGGCTGCAGAAGTGGCAGGAAGCATGGCAAAGACATCATATTTGCTGGCAATTCCCACTGCGGCGGCAGCGTTTACTCCCAGACGGTTGGTAACCGAAGTCAGGTATAAAAAAGAGAGGCGGACCATACACTCCTGAAGGGAGATAGGGATGCCGACATAGGCCAGTTCCAGGGCTTTTAGCTTGGAAATTTTAAAATTGGACAGCCGGAACTGGAAGATAAAATTGCGTCGGTTTAAATAAATCATGGCCAGAAACATACTGATTCCCTGGGAAGCAATGGTTGCCAGAGCAGTGCCGGAGACACCCATATCCAGGTATTTTACCAGGACAATATCTCCTGCCAGATTGAGACAGCCGGAAATTGCTACAAAAAGCAGAGGGCTTTTAGAGTCTCCGTATCCCCGCAAAATAGCACTGATGGCATTGTATCCGCAGATAAAAATAACGCCGCAGGCACAGACGGAAACATATTCCTTTGCCTGTGAAAACGATGCATCCGGAGTCTTTAAAACGGTTAAAACCGGAGAAACAAAGGCCAAAAGCAGGAAGGTTAAAAGAATGCCTGCAATGGCGAAAATAGTCAGATTGGTGGCAATGGTATCTTTTATGTCGTCGGGCCGGTTCATTCCTGCGTATTTTCCGACTAAGACAGTACCGCCAAGAGTCAGGCCGGAGATCATACTGGTAATAATCTGGGTAACCTGGGTTCCGGTGGAGACAGCCGCCACGCTTTCCGGTGAACAGTACCAGCCAATTACCATCAAATCAACAGCGCCGTACAGTGCCTGGATTAGATTGGCCAGTAAAAAAGGAATTGAAAACAGAATGACATTTTTTACAATATTTCCCTGGGTCAGGGACTGATTGGTTTCCATAAAACATTACCTCTGTTAAAATAGATTTATCTATTATAACGGAATTTACTTTTTATGTATAGACAATAATCGCGGAAAAGCGAAGAAAGAGAGAAGAGTATTATGACAAATCCAGTGTTAGAATGCATGAATAACCGGGTGTCTCTGCGCACCTATGACGACAGGCCGGTGACGGAGGAAGAACTGCAGGCGATTCTGAAGGCAGCAATGCGGGCGCCTACGGCAGGCAACCAGATGCTGTATTCCATTATTGTAATTCGCAGCCAGGAAACAAAAGAAAAACTGAGCAAAAGCTGCGATAACCAGCCGTTTATCGCCAAGGCGCCGGTACTGCTTCTGTTTGTGGCCGATCAGAGCAAGTGGTTTGACTTTTATAAAAAGAACGAGGTAAAAGAATTTTGCGAAGAAAAGAAAGACAAAGGATTCTGCTTTGAGGCGCCTCAGGAGTCCGATTTGATTTTAGCCTGTGAAGACACCATGGCTGCTGCACAAAATGCGGTGATAGCTGCAGAGTCATTGGGGATAGGTTCCTGTTATATCGGAGACATTGTGGAAAACTATGAATACCATCAGGAGTTATTTGATCTTCCCGACTATGTATTCCCTCTGGCAATGTTGTGTTTAGGTCATTATAAGCCGGATCATAAGAGGGTGTTCCGGAAACGGTTTGATCCGAAATTTGTGGTGTTTGAAGAAAAATATCACCAGCTCAGCGAAGCAGAATATGAAGAAATGTTTGCAGATGAATGCAAACTGTACCGCCCGGATAATCCATACGGAGCTCATAATTACGCCCAGATGTTTTACGCCAGAAAAACGGGAGCTGCATTCAGTAAAGAGATGGCTCGTTCTGTCCGCGTAGCGTTAAAAGACTGGGACGGAAGAAAGGTGTAATGCAAGTTGTAAAAGTTCAAAAACAAGTTTTCAACGTCTGTTCCTGTCTAAATCTTCGCATGGCTGAATTTTTACGATAAATTTCTTAAAAAACCTTGCAAATATTAGGATTTTCGGGTATAACAGAGTTTGACGAAGAATTAATAGAGAGGGGCCGGAAAGACCCCTCTTTTCATGGAGAAAAAAGCGCGTTGCGCTGAGACGTTATTTCAGAAAGGGTATCAGAATGATTAGTACAAGCAACATTACCTTACGCCTGGGAAAAAAAGCATTATTTGAAGATGTAAATATCAAGTTTACCGAAGGCAACTGCTATGGTGTAATCGGCGCAAACGGCGCTGGAAAATCTACATTCTTAAAGATTTTATCCGGCCAGCTGGAACCTACCAGCGGTGAAGTCATTATCACCCAGGGCCAGCGTTTGTCCTTTTTGCAGCAGGATCATTTTAAGTATGACGAGTATCAGGTTTTAGATGCTGTTATTATGGGAAATGCCAGATTATACGAAATTATGAAGGAGAAGGAAGCCATCTACATGAAGGAAGACTTCACCGATGAAGACGGCATTAAGGCAGCAGAGTTAGAGGGCGAGTTCGCTTCTATGAACGGTTGGGAAGCAGAGTCCGACGCAGCCAACCTGTTAAACGGACTTGGCATTGAACCAGAGTTTCACTACAGCCTGTTAAAAGACTTAACCGGCGCACAGAAGGTCAAAGTCTTACTGGCCCAGGCGCTGTTTGGCAATCCGGACATCCTGCTTTTGGACGAGCCGACCAACCATCTGGACTTAGACGCTATTGCATGGCTGGAAGAGTTCTTAATTAACTTTGAAAACACCGTTATCGTGGTTTCCCATGACCGTTACTTCTTAAATAAAGTCTGCACCATGATTGCAGATATTGACTACAGCAAGATTCAGCTTTATGCCGGCAACTATGACTTCTGGTATGAGTCCAGCCAGTTAATGATCCGCCAGATGAAGGAAGCAAACCGCAAGAAAGAAGAAAAGATCAAAGAACTTCAGGAATTTATCCAGCGTTTCTCTGCAAACGCTTCCAAATCCAAGCAGGCTACTTCCAGAAAGCGCGCATTGGAGAAGATTGAACTGGATGACATTAAGCCGTCCAGCCGTAAATATCCTTACATTGACTTCCGTCCGGCCAGGGAAATTGGAAACGAAGTCCTGACTGTAGAAAATTTAAGCAAAACCATCGACGGCGTAAAGGTTCTGGACAACATTTCCTTTATCTTAAACCGCGAGGACAAGGTAGCGTTAGTAGGACCAAACGAGCACGCAAAGACTGTATTATTCCAGATTTTAGCAGGCGAAATGGAGCCGGATGAAGGAAGTTACAAGTGGGGACTTACCACAACCCAGTCTTACTTCCCTAAGGACAACAGCGCAGAGTTTGACAGCGACGATACCATTGTAGACTGGCTGACCCAGTATTCTCCGGAAAAGGATGTTACCTATGTCCGCGGATTCTTAGGACGTATGTTATTTGCCGGCGAAGACGGCGTAAAGAAAGTAAAGGTATTGTCCGGCGGCGAGAAGGTCCGCTGTATGCTGTCCAAGCTGATGATTTCCGGCGCAAACGTGCTGATGTTAGACGAGCCGACCGACCACCTGGATATGGAGTCCATTACTGCCTTAAACAACGGAATGATTAAGTTCCCAGGCGTAATGATTTTCTCATCCCGTGACCATCAGATTGTACAGACTACTGCAAACCGTATTATGGAAATCATCAACGGCCAGTTAGTAGATAAGATTACGACCTATGACGAATACTTGGAGAGCGATGAAATGGCTCGTAAGAGACAGGTATTTACCGTAGGAGAAAATAACGAAGAAGAAGACTAAACAGCAGAGATCTGCCCAAAAAGCGGTATACAAAGGGGAACGCCTCCTGGTATGCCGCTTTTTTTGACTCTTTGTTCTTCCAATCTTTGAGAGAAAATGCTATACTTAAACTGATTATGATTAAAGGAGAAATTTTGTGAAAAAGTTAATTTCCTGGAATGTAAACGGCCTTCGCGCCTGTGTAGGCAAAGGCTTTTTAGACTATTTTAAAGAAGTGGATGCAGACGTGTTCTGCATTCAGGAGAGTAAACTGCAGGAAGGACAGATCGACTTGGATCTGCCAGGATACTATCAATACTGGAACTATGCAGAAAAGAAGGGGTATTCAGGTACAGCTATGTTTACCAAAGAAGAACCCATTTCTGTGTCTTATGGACTAGGCATAGAAGAACATGACCATGAAGGACGGGTCATTACCGCAGAGTTTCCGGAGTATTATGTGGTTACCTGTTATACGCCTAATTCAAAAGACGGACTGGCAAGACTTCCTTACCGTATGACCTGGGAAGACGCATTTCTGGCCTATTTAAAGAAGCTGGAGGAAACAAAGCCAGTGATTTTCTGCGGGGATCTGAATGTGGCCCACAAAGAAATTGACCTGAAAAATCCGAAAACAAACCGGAAAAATGCTGGCTTTACAGATGAAGAAAGAGGAAAATTTACCGACCTGCTGGCAGCTGGATTTATCGATACCTTCCGGTATTTCTATCCGGAACAGGAGGGGATTTATTCTTGGTGGTCGTATCGTTTTTCTGCCAGAGCCAAGAACGCAGGGTGGCGGATTGACTATTTCTGCGTTTCAAAAGCATTAGAGGACAGGCTGGAAAGCGCCTCCATTCATACAGAAATTATGGGATCTGATCATTGTCCGGTAGAGTTGGTGATTCGATGAATTTAGTAACAATAGAGCATTTAAGTAAATCCTATACGGAACGTCTTTTGTTTGATGACACTTCCTTTTCCATCAATGAAGGAGAAAAGGTGGGATTAATTGGCATTAACGGAACAGGCAAATCTACCCTGTTAAAAATCGTTGCTGGTCTGGAAGAGCCAGACGAAGGAAATGTAGTCAGAGGCCGGAATCTGGATATTCGGTATCTGCCCCAGAATCCGGAATTTGCTCCAAAAGATACGGTATTGGAGGCGATTTTAAAGGACAACGAAGGCCATGAGCACGTCTGGGATATTGAAAGCCAGGCAAAGTCCATGTTAAACAAGCTGGGGATTACAGACCACGAGGCGCTGATAGAGACGCTGTCTGGCGGCCAGAAAAAGAGGGTGGCCCTGGCCAGCGTACTGCTGTCTACTGCCGAACTTCTGATCTTAGACGAGCCGACCAACCATTTAGACAGCGATATGGCCGACTGGCTGGAAGAATACCTAAAGAAATTTAAGGGCGCTCTATTAATGATTACCCATGACAGGTATTTCTTAGACAGCGTGACAAACCGGATTGTAGAGCTGGATAAAGGAAAGCTTTACAGCTACCAGACCAACTATGAGGGATTTCTGAAATTAAAGGCAGAGCGTCTGGATATGGCTGCGGCCAGCGAGAGAAAACGCCAGTCGATTTTACGGGTAGAGTTAGAATGGATGCAGCGGGGGGCGAGAGCGCGTTCTACCAAGCAGAAAGCCCATATCCAGAGATATGAGACATTAAGGGATCAGAAAGCGCCGGAAATAGACGGAAAAGTAGAGATGGAGTCTGCCTCCAGCCGTTTGGGACGTACAACGGTAGAGATTGAAAATCTGTCCAAGTCCTATGGAGATAAGGTACTGCTCAGGGATTTCACATATATCTTTTTAAAGAATGACAGAATCGGGATTATCGGCCCAAACGGGGCAGGCAAATCCACTTTGATGAAAATGATTGCCGGATGGGTACAGCCGGACAGCGGCGCCATCGAAATCGGCCAGACAGTCCGCATGGGATATTTTTCCCAGGAAAACGAGGATATGGACGAGTCCCTGCGGGTAATTGACTATATTAAAAATGTAGCAGAATACGTAAAGACCAAAGACGGAAGCATCAGTGCCAGCCAGATGCTGGAGCGCTTTTTGTTCCCATCCCATATGCAGTATACCACGATTGGAAAGCTGTCTGGCGGGGAAAGACGGAGATTGTATCTGCTTCGGATTTTGATGGATGCGCCAAATGTGATTCTTTTGGACGAGCCTACCAATGATTTGGACATCCAGACGCTGACAATCTTAGAAGACTATCTGGACAGTTTCCAGGGAATTGTCATTACCGTATCCCATGACCGGTATTTTCTGGATAGGGTTGTACGCCGGATTTTTGCATTTGAAGGAGACGGAATAGTCCGTCAGTACGAAGGTGGATTTACGGATTACCAGGCTGCGCTGTATGAGCGGAAACTGGCAGAAGAAGCTGGAACTGGTGAAGCAGGAAAGCAAAAGAATTCCGGACAAAAAGGCGGAGCAGCAAGCAGCGAAGATGCAGCAAAACGGGAAGCTAAGGCAGAAGCAGAAGCGGCAAGACGCCAGGGAAGAAAATTAAAGTTTTCCTATAAAGAGCAGAAGGAATGGGATACCATTGACGAAGACATCGCTTCTTTAGAGGAAGCAGTTGCAGAACTTGAAAAAGAGATGGAAGCGGCTGCCGCCAATTATAGCCAGCTCCAGGAGCTGCTGGCAAAAAAGGAAGCAAAAGAAGCAGAATTAGAAGAAAAAATGGATCGGTGGATGTATTTAAGTGAGCTGGCAGAAAAAATTGCAGCGCAGTAACCCACAGAAGAATGAGTATGGGAGATGAAGCAGAAATGGAAAAATTCAAAATAGTAAAAGAGGACCGTCGCGTTTACCCAATGGGAGTGACTGTTATCGACGGCGGAGCGCATTTTTCTGTTGTCTCCAGAAGCGAGAACTGTACATTGCTGCTGTTTTCGGATGGCAGGAAGAAACCATGCGCACGGCTGGAATTTCCAGATTCCGACAGAACCGGCGACGTGTGGAACATGACGGTAGAAGGGGATTTCACGGGAATCGAATATTGCTATGAGGCAGACGGCAAGATCCTGGAGGATATTTATGGAAAAGACATTCGGGGAAGAGAAGTCTGGGGGAGTTTTTCGCAGGTAAAAAATACCTTGAAATCCAGGGTTTTGATAGACAGTTATGACTGGGAAGGGGACAGACCTTTAGAGTACCCGTACGAAGACTGCATTGTCTACCGGATTCACCCTAGGGGATTTACCAGACATACTTCTTCCAAAACAGAGCATCGGGGCTGTTTTGCCGGAATTGCAGAAAAAATCCCGTATCTGAAAGAACTGGGTGTGACGACGATTGAACTGATGCCTTCTACAGAATTTCAGGAAGTGATGATGCCGGAAGGCGCGATGCGCAATCCTTACGAAAAAGACGAGCCTACAGGAAAGCTGAATTACTGGGGATTTGTGGCAGGAGAACGGATGGCGCCCAAGGCGTCCTACTGTTCGGGCAAAGAAAAAGAACCGGTAAAAGAAATGAAAGATCTGGTAAAAGCCCTTCATAAGGCAGGACTGGAATTGGTAATGGATCTGTTCTTTTCCGGACTGGAAGAACCGGCCTATGCTCTGGATGTAGTCCGTTACTGGGCAAGAGAGTATCATGTAGACGGATTCCACTTAATTGGGTATGCGCCAAAAGACCTTTTGGCCAGAGATCCGTATTTAAGCAGGGTAAAGCTTTGGGCAGACAACTGGGACAATATTTCTGTGCCAGGCAAAAGAAAACATCTGGCAGAATATAATGACGGATTTGAGATTGATATGCGCCGTCTGCTAAAAGGAGACGAAGATCAGATCAATAATCTGGTATTCCGGAGCAAGCGGAATCCAAAAGGGGCTGGTGTGATTAATTATATGGCCAATGTCAATGGATTTACGCTGATGGATATGGTAACTTATGACCGGAAGCATAACGAGGCCAATGGCGAGAACAATCTGGATGGAGCAGACTATAATTACACCTGGAACTGCGGCGTAGAAGGCCCGACCAGAAAGAAAAAGATTATAGAGATGCGCCGCAAACAGCTTCGAAACGCAATTTTGCTGCTGTTTTTAAGCCAGGGAACACCGCTGATTATGGCGGGAGATGAATTTGGCGATACCAAAGGGGGCAACAACAACTCTTACTGTCAGGATAACGAGACGTCTTGGCTGAACTGGAATCTGATAAATACCAATCAGGACATATTGGAGTTTGTAAAATTTGTAATTGCCTTCCGCAAAAAGCACAGGATCTTCCATATGGAGCAGGAACCGAGAATTATGGATTACTTAGGCTGCGGCCAGCCGGATATTTCCTATCATGGAGTAAAAGCATGGTGTCCTGAATTTGAAAATTTCCGGAGACAGCTTGGCATTATGTACTGTGGAAACTATGCAGAAAAGGAAGATGGTACTCTGGATGATTCCTTCTTTGTGACGTATAATATGCACTGGGAACCCCATGAATTTTCTCTTCCGAATCTTCCGAAAGGAAAGAAGTGGCACGTAGCCATTAATACGGATGAGGGAAACCGAAACGGCATCTACCAGGAGGGAGAAGAACCGGTGTTAGAAAAGCAGAAACACTTTATGGTTCCTCCCAGAGCGATTGTAGTATTCATAGGAAAATAAGACTGTTTTCAAATGGGCGGCCGTACCGGAAGGATGGCCGCCTGTTTTTCGGATGTCAGGCTTTCCCGGTACGCTTTGCGGGTGTACATTTTTGGAAAATTTGGAAAAATAGCATCAATTTTAAAATTATCACTTGACAAACTGGAGTTTATCGCATATAATTAACTACGTTGTTGAGGAAGCCCAGATAGCTCAGTTGGTAGAGCAGAGGACTGAAAATCCTCGTGTCGCTGG